>NZ_CP110111.1:0-315000 GCF_025960285.1 Sphingomonas sp. R1
CTGGAACGTGAGGAAGGCCAGGACGTCGCCAAGGCTTGGGCGCATGTGCGCACCAACCTGCGTCGCTCGGCCGGCCAGCGGCTGTTCGATCAGTGGCTGAAGCCGGTGATCCTCGTCGACGGCAGCGATTCGCACGCCGTGCGCCTGGGCCTTCCCTCGCCGTTCCTCACCCAGTGGGTGAAGAACCACTATGCCGAGCGTCTGCTGCTCGAATTCCGCGCCGTGCTGCCTGGCGTCCGCAGCGTCACGCTGGAGACGATCCAGGACAATGAGCAGCGTGTGCTCAGCGCCGATCCGCTGCCGGCACCCGTGGCCGCGCCGCGTGCCGCATCCATCGTCGAGCCGGCCGAGCGCCCGTCCTTCGATCCGCGGTTCACCTTCGATCGTTTCGTGGTGAGCACGACCAACCGCGTCGCGTTCAATGCCGCGCGGTCGGTGGCGATGCCGGGCACGCCGATGTTCAGCCCGCTCTACCTCCACGCCGGCACCGGCCAGGGCAAGACGCACCTGATGCACGCGATCGGTCACGCCTTCCTCGAGGCCAATCCGGGCGCGACGGCGATCTATTCGACCGGCGAACGCTTCATGTTCGAGTTCGTGCAGGCGCTGCGCAACAAGGACACGCTGGCGTTCAAGAAGCGCCTCCGCTCGGTCGACCTGCTGATGATCGACGATCTTCAGTTCATCGGCGGCAAGGACGCGACGCAGGAAGAATTCTTCCATACGGTCAACGAGTTCATGAGCGCCGGCAAGCGCCTGGTGATCGCTGCCGATCGTGCGCCCCAGGCGCTGGAAGGCTTCGAGCCGCGCCTCGTCGGCCGCCTGGGCGCCGGCCTCGTCGCGGACATCAAGCCGGCCGAGCTCGACCTGCGCCGCGCGATCGTCGAGCGCAAGCTGAAGGACATGCCTGCCGTCGACATGCCGGTGGAAGTGGCCGACCTGCTCGCCGCACGCATCACCACCAACGTCCGCGAGCTGGAAGGCGCACTCAACCGCCTGGTCGCCTATGCCAGCCTGTCGAACGAATCGATCACCATCGATTTCGCGACCAGCGTGCTCGGCGAGGTGCTGCGCACCAGCCAGCGCCGCATCACCATCGACGAGATCCAGCGTGCGGTCTCGGCGCATTTCGAGGTGAAGCAGCTGGATCTGATCTCGGCGCGCCGTGCCGTTGCGATCGCCCGCCCGCGCCAGATCGCCATGTATCTGGCGAAGCGCCTGACAACGCGGTCGCTGCCCGAGATCGGTCGCAAGTTCGGCAACCGCGATCACTCGACGGTGATCCACGCCGTGAAGCGGATCGAGGATCTGCGTTCCAAGGATGTCGAGATCGACGGCGCGGTTCGCGCGCTGATGCGCACCCTCGAGGGGTGAGCCTGGCGATCCGCCCCGCCGCGCCGGGCGACCGCGCGGCGATCTGGGCGATCCTGGAGCCGGTGCTTCGCGCCGGCGAAACCTACGCGCTGAACCGCGACCTCACGCGCGAGGCGGCCCTGGCCTATTGGCTCGGTGCCGATCGCATACCGTTCGTCGCCGAGGCGGCGGGCGAGATCGTCGGGACCTATTACCTCCGCGCCAATCAGGCGGGTGGGGGCGCACATGTCGCCAATTGCGGCTACGCGACCCATCCGGAAGCGCGGGGGCGGGGCATCGCGCGAGCGATGGCCGAACACAGCTTTGCCGAAGCCCGCGCGCGGGGCTTCCGGGCGATGCAGTTCAACTTCGTCGTGAGCAGCAATGCCGCGGCGGTTCGCCTGTGGCATGCGCTCGGCTTCGAAACGGTAGGCCGCATACCCGAGGCGTTCGAGCACCCGGCGCTGGGTCTGGTAGATGCGCTGGTGCTGTACCGTCGCCTCTGAACACGCGAACCGATACGGCGCCGCAATGAAGCCGTTGCAGCTCAGACGGTTGCCAAACCAGCCGCGCGTCGCGATGCTGCGTTCTCAACGCGTATGAAAAGAGGATCGCCATGTTCCGTGTTGCGTCTGTAGCCGCCACCCTCGCGCTGCTTGCCACCCCCGCTTTCGCAGCGGCGCCCTGCAAGGATGCCAAGGGCAAGTTCGTCAAATGCCCGCCGGCCGCCGCAAGCGTCGTCAAGGATGCCAAGGGTAAATGCCGTGTAGCGAGCGGCCCGAAGAAGGGGCAGTTCACCGCCTGCAAATAAGGCATGCGATCCGGCGGCATCGATACGCTTTGGTGCCGCCGCGCTTCCCCTAAGGGCGGGCGGCCAAAATCGCGGCCGCGCGTTGAACGCCCAGCAGGGAGAAGACGCGATGACGGATAGCGATGAACAATGGATGCGGATGGCGATCGACGTTGCGCGGTCGAAGGGCTCCGATCCGTCCACGTCGCCCCTAGGCTGCGTGATCGTCCTCCACGGCAAGGTGATCGCTGCGGAGCGCAACCAGACCCATGAGCTTCCCGACGCGACCGCGCATGCCGAGATGATGGCGATTCGCCGCGCATGCGAGAGCACGGGCGAACTCGAACTGCGCGGGGCCACGCTCTATTCCACGCTGCAGCCCTGCGGGATGTGCACCATGGCGTCGATCTGGTCGAAGGTAGGGCGGGTCGTGTTCGGCGCCGGGCGCGACGACGTTCATGAGATGTATTTCGAGACGCGGCACGTGGATACGCTCGCCTTTATCGGCGATGCCTATCGTGACGACATCGTGATCGAAGGCGGTTGTCTGAAGGACGAATGCGCGACGCTCTATTATCCGCCCGACGCGGAACTGCCGGTCGAGGAACAGGCTAATCTCTGAACCGTCTAGTCCAGCATCCCGGCAACGATGCCGATCGCACCCAGCACGGCAGCAGCCCGCGCAATTCGGGCGTCATAGCTGAGTCCCAGCAGCATGCATGCCGCGCTGGCCGTCAGCATGCCGAACCAGGTGACGAGGGCGAGGGGCCAATCCGTCGCCCATAGCGTCGCCATGAGCGCAGCAACGAGCAAAACCCATCCAAGCGCGCGGAGCGCAGGCGCCGATATCCTTGCGGTCCAGGCACCGAGCAGCGAAGGTGCGTGCCGGGGCATCGCTGCCGCCAACGCAAAAAATGCGAGCATGGTAAGGCCTGCAGCTATCATGCCGGGTGCGACCTGGCGCGGCGACGGGGCGCGGGCGCGGGCGCGGGGCGGCGCCATTGCTTCCAGGCGAGCCAAGCGGCGCCCATGGCGATGGCGATCAGACTGATGCTGACGCCGGTTTGCGCACCATCTGCGAACGCCCCGCCGGCAAGGCCAGCCGCAAAGCAGCCGACCGCCAGCAGTGTCAGCAGCACTTGCCAGCTGCGCACCGCCGGTAGCAGCACGCCCAGCAGCACCGCGGCGCCCGCACTCCATAGCGCGATCGAGACTTCCGCTTCTGCGCGATGGGCCATGCCCAGCGGCAGCAGCCGGTTGGCGAGCAGGAAGGCGACGGCACCGATCGGGACGCCTGCCAGCACGCCTGCATTCAACCGCTCGATCAGACGATTCCCCAGGCGCAGCGGCGCGCGTTCGCGTCGCTTGACCACCCACAGCACCATGCCGCTCGCCACCGCGAGGGTCAGCATCGCGCCGCAGAGAAAATAGAGCCAGCGCGTCGCAAGCGGTGCGAAGCGGGCCAGATGGAGGCCGTATGCGACGCCATAGGTTTGCAGCGCCGGGCGATTCTCGGTGAAGTCGGCGAGGACTCGGCCGGTGGTGCCGTCGAAGCTCACCGCGCCCGCGGCATAGGCGATCTGGCGGGCATCGTCGCGGAACATGGTCACCACCGCGGCGGCGTCGCCGGGATGCTCGACGGTCACGCGGCCCACCGGCTTTCCCAGTCGCCGCTCGGCCTCGGCCAGCATCGGCGCGAGCGGGGCAAGCGGCGCAAGCTTGCCGGCGACGGGTCGGTCGACATGGCCGGGCTGGAAGGCCTGGAACATCGCCGCCATGTCGCGCCCGTAATTGGCGGTGACCGCCCAGGGCATGTTGAGCGTCGCGAGCGTCAACAGCCCGGTGAAGCTGATCATCAGGTGGAAGGGCAGGGGCAGCACACCCAGCGCATTGTGACCGTCGAGCCAGGAGCGCTGGCCCTTGGCGGGGCGGAAGGTGAAGAAGTCCTTGAAGATTCGCCGATGCGCGATGATCCCGGTGATCAGCCCGAGCAGCAGCGCCATCGCCGCGAGCGAGGCGACCAGCCGGCCCCAGGGAAAGGGCAGCTGCAGCTCGAAATGGAGCCGGTAGAAGAACTCGCCGCCCAGCGTCTCGCGCGGGGCGGGGGCGCCGGAGACGGGATCGAGCGCGCGATAGACGAAGCCGGTGCCGGGATCATAGGTCGCCTCGACCGTGTTCATGCGGTCATTGGGCAGGGTCAGGTACCAGCCGAAGGAGTTGGGTGCGTTCTTGGTGAGCCAGCCGGTAGCCGCGGTCAGCGCGGTGGCGCGGTCGGTGACGGCGACGGTCTCGGGGCGCATCCAGCGGCCGATCTCGGGCTTGAACACGCTGAGCGTGCCGCCAAGGCACATCACGAACAGCACCCAGCCGAGCAGCAGGCCCGTCCAGCCATGGAGCCACGCCATCACCTGGCGGGCGCCGTCCCGCACCGCGCTCATGCCGGCGGCATCCCGGCCATCCAGGCGATCCCTGCGAGCAGCGCCGCGGCGCCGAGGATGCCGCCCAGCGCGCGCAACGGGCCTGGGGCGAGAAATGCCCAGATCGTCGCCACGGGCGCAACGAGGAAGGCGAGCATCGTCGCCGGCACGATCGCGTCCAGCCGGGGAAGGGGCAGGGTGCGCGCCGCCGCCGCGGCAAAGCATGCCGCGACCAGATAGGCGCCGAGGCTGCCGGCCACCGCGCGCGTCGCGATGTTCGCCCGGTAGCCCCAGCCTCTGCGGAGATGCGCCCCCATGCCCTGCCTCAGTAGCTGAAGCTGATGCTGCCAAGCACGCTGCGCGGCGCGGCGTAGAAGGCCTGGCCCCACATGAGGCTGCCCAGATAGCTGCTATCGGTCACGTTGCGGACGTTGATCGCCGCGCGGACGTGATCGACCAGGCGAATGCTCGCCATCAGGTCGAGCACGGCATAGTCTTTCTGGGTAACCGTGAAGTCCGGGCTGCGGATGGTGTTCTGCCAGCGAAGCTGGGCGCCCATCTTGAGGTCGCGCAGCTCGGGCACGGTGTAGGTGGTGGCGAGCTTGAGGCTCTTGGTCGGGATGAACACGCGCGCGGCCTTGCCGGCATCGTCCTGGATCTCGAGGCCCGTATAGCCGCCGCTGATCGTCCAGTTGTCGGTCACCTTGCCGGCAAGCTCGATCTCGAAGCCACGCGAAATGGTGTCGAGGCCGCTATAATAGCTGGTGTTCTCCTGCCCCGGCTCGCCGGGGCCGAACGTGCCGGCGAAGGTCGCGAGGTTGTTCTGCTTGGCGCGGAACAACGAGGCGGTGGCGTAGAGCCGGCCACCGAACCATTCGGTCTTGAGCCCGCCCTCGATGCTGGTCCCGGTCACCGGATCGAGCCGGCGGCCGGTCCGGTCCACTTCGATCTGCGGATTGAAGATGTCGGTATAGCTTGCGTAGAACGAGACGTTCTTGGTCAGGTCATAGGTCAGCCCGGCATAGGGGCTGACGCGGCTGTTCTTGCGGTACTGGTCGGCACCGTAGGAATATCCGCTCGACTTGAGCCAAGTCGCGCTGCCGCCGACCACTGCCTTCAGCCGATCGGTGAGGTTGAGATGCGCGGCGCCATATGCCCGCGTGACCTCGGTGCGGCTGTCGGCCTCGAGCGAGATCGGCTTGGTGCCGGGATCGGCGACGATGGCGCTGGAGAGGTTCGGCACCGCGGGATAGGCAACATAGCTGTTGCCTTCGCCCTGCCACTGGCGGTTGTCGAGCCGGCCGGTCGAGACGCCGAACGCCAGCTGGTGCTCGCGGCCGAACAGGTGAAGCGGGCCGGAGGCGGTGAGGTCGCCGAGATACTGGTCGGTCTCTGACGGATAGGCGCCGACCTGCCCCGCAATGCCGAGCCCGGTTGCCTTGTCGGGCGTGTCAAAGGCGTAGAGCAGCCGCGCCTGCTGCTTGTTGTTGGCATAGGTGAACACGCCCTTGGCCTGCCAGCCCTTGCCAAGGTCATAGGCGAGCTCGCCGAACGCGCGCTGGTCGGTCGTGTCCCAATAGGTCCAGGGCGCCGAGGACGTCGCCGAGCGCGCATAGGGGATGCGGCTGCCGTCCTTGTAGGTGAGCGGCAGCGCGCCCCACAGCACGCCGTCTGCATTGTTGTCCTGGCGGCTGTAGCCGATCGTGGCGGTGAGCTGCGGCGTGACCTTCCAGTCGGCGATCAGGCCGTACACGTTGCGGTTGACGTGGTTGTAGTCGAGATAGCTGTCGCGGCTCTCATGCGCGTAGATCCCCCGCACCGCGACCGTGTCGGTCACCGGCACCGAGACATCGGCCTCCGCCCGCCAGCGGTTCCACGACCCGGCCTGGACGTTGGCGCGCGCCTGGAGCGTGTCGGTGGGGCGCTTGCGGACATAGTTGATCGTCGCGGACGGATTGCCGACGCCGGTCATCAGCGCATTGGCGCCGCGGATCGCCTCCACCCGATCGAACAGCGCGGTGTCGAGGTCGCCATATTGGATCCCATAGGGCAGCGGCAGCCCGATCCCGTCAACCTGGAAGCTGGTGATGTCGAAGCCGCGGGCGTTGTAATAGGTACGGTCGGATTCCACGCGCTCGACATTGATGCCGACGGTCTGGTCGAGCAGATCGTTGATGTTCGTCAGCTGAAAATCCTGGATCCGCGCCTGATCAACGACGGTAATCGACTGCGGCGTCTCGCGCGGCGTGAGCGTGAGGCCGGTTACGCTTCGCGACGGCTGCTCGGCGGTGCCGGTAACGACGATCTGGCTCTGCTGATCGCTGTACTTGTCCGTATCCGGCTCGGTGCCGGCGACGGCGGTACCGGGGAGCGCGATCAGCGCGGAGGCGAGCAGTGCGGTACGCAGCGACAGACGCATTATCGACGTTTTCCCTTTGGGCTTAGTTGTGTAGGCGAGCCTTTAGGAAAGAACTATATTGCGAGTCAATCGCATTATCAGATTTGATCGTTGTGCGGCGTTCAGCGCCGGTTCCGTGCGATCTTCATCACGTAGCTGATCACCTCCGCCACGGCGGCATAGTGCTCGACCGGGATGGGCTTATCGAGATCCGCGCTGGCGTAGAGCGCGCGAGCGAGCGGGCGGTTCTCGACGAGCGGGATGTTGTGCTCGGTGGCGATCTCACGGATCTTGAGCGCGATCGCGTCGACCCCCTTCGCCACCACCACCGGGGCGGCCATCGCGCCATGATCATATTGCAGGGCGATCGCGTAATGGGTCGGGTTGGTGATGACGACGCTGGCCTTGGGTACGTTCGACATCATCCGGCTCCGGGCGCGCTGCATTTGCAGCTGCCTGATCTTGCCCTTGATCTTCGGATCGCCTTCGCTTTCCTTGTACTCGTCCTTCACTTCCTGGAGGCTCATGCGCATTCGCTTGAGATAGGACATGCGTTGCCAGACAAAGTCGAACAGCGCCAGCGCGCCCACCAGCATCGCGATCGGGCGCAGCATCGCATGGACGATGTCGCTTGCGGCGCTGCCCGCATCGACAAGGTCGGCACCAACCAGCCGGTCGATCGTCGCGGCATGCGGCCAGGCGATCGCGGCGGCGATGCCGGCCACCAGGCACAGCTTGGCGAAGGTCTTGGCGAACTCGACCAGCGCCTGCTTGCCGAACATCCGCTTGGCGCCCGTCATCGGGTTGAGCTTGTTCCACTTGGGCTTGATGCGCGACCAGGCGATCATCGGCCGGCCCTGCAGCACGCCCCCCAGAAGCGCGAAGCCGAACAGCGCGGCAAGGATCGGCATCAGCGCGGTGCCCACCGCGGCAAACAGGCCGGTGGCGAAATTCTGGGCGCCGTCCGGCTCCATCCGGAAATCGTCGGCGCCGCCCCATAGCCGCACGAACAGATTGCCGCACTGCTGGATGGTGTAGGTGCCGAGGCCGCCCATCACGACCAGCGCGGCGACGAACATCGCGGCGTGGCGCATTTCCGGCGCCATCGGCACGTCGCCGCGTTTTCGCGCGTCTTCAAGTTTCTTGTCGGTTGGTTCCTGAGTCTTGTCGTCGGACTCGCTGCCGCCACCGCCGGCCATCACCAGCCCTTTTGTAGCGCGTCACCCATGGCCTGGGTGAAGAAGGTGAGCATCGTGCCGATCGTGGTGATCGCCAGTGCGATACCCAGCAGCAGGTTGAGCGGTTGCGCGATAAAGAACACCTGGATCGCCGGTGCCACGCGCGCGGCGAGCCCGAGGGCCACGTTGAAGACGATGCCGTAGACGAGAAACGGTGCGGCGAGGCTGATGCCCAGCGTCATCGAGCGGCCGATCGCCTGCACCGCGAGCTCGGCGAAATCATGCATCGGCGGCATGCCGCCGATCGGGAAGCTCTGATAGCTGTGGATGATCGCGCCCAGCCAAAGATGGTGGACCTGCGTGCCCATGCACACCAACGCGGCGACCAGCCCGACGAGCTTCGAGAGGATCGGCGCCTGGCTCGACTGCGAGGGGTCGAACATCACTGCGGCGGACAGCCCGATCTGAGTGCTCATGATCGAGCCCGCCATCGAGATCGAGAAGAACAGGATCTTGACGATCATGCCCATTGCCAGCCCGGTGATCAGTTCGGTTACCAGGATGGCGGGGAGTACCGCGCCCGCCTGCACCGATGCGCGCGCAGGCTCGCCGATCATGCCGTAGAAGGCGAACGACATGGCGAAGGCGATGAACATCCGGATCCGGCCCGGAATGGCGTCTTCCCCGAACACGGGCAGCAGCATCAGCACCGCGCCCACCCGCGCGAACACGATGAAGAAGGCGGAGACGTGCAGCGCGAGATCGGGCGGAACGATCATCCGTGAATGATCATGTCGCTGATCTTGGCCATGAACTGACCAAGCGCCTGGCCCATGGTGGGCAACATCAGCAGGAAGACCAGTCCCATCGCCAGCAGCTTAGGCACGAAGGTGAGGGTGGTTTCCTGGATCTGGGTCAGCGCCTGGAGCAAGCCGACGAAGACGCCCACGATCAGCGAGGTCAGCAGCAGCGGTCCGGCGACGGTGAGGATCAGCATCAGGGCAGATTCGGTGAGGCTGATCAGCTGCGCGGGCGTCATGATGTCAGGTTCCGACCGTCAGATCTGCATGCGCATGATTTCGCTATACGCGCCCACGACGCGGTCGCGCACCGCCACCATGGTGTCGAGCGCGGTCTCGGCGGCGCCGATCGCGGTGACGACGTCGATCAGATCGCCCTTGCCCGCGACCTGCTTGGCCGAGGCGGACTCCGCCGCGCGCAATTTGTCGGCGGTGCCGCCGACCAGGTTTTCGACCATCGCGCCGAAACCTGAATTGTCGCCGTCGCCGATTTCGCTTCCGCCGGCAGCCTTGCCCAGCGTGTTGCCGAGCGAGGCGACCCGGCCATAGGCCTTGGTGGCGTCCAATGCTCCGATAGACATGCTTCGCAATCCCTTACTTGAGCAGATCAATGGTGCGCATCGTCAGGCTTTTGGCCGCTTCGATGGCGTTGAGGTTGGCTTCGTAGCTGCGCTGCGCCGCCTTCATGTCGGCGCTTTCGATCAGCCCGTTGACGTTGGGCTTGAGCACATAGCCCTGGGCATCCGCCGCGGGATGGCCGGGCTGGTAGACCTTGGTGAAATCCGACTGGTCGCCCTGGATGGACTTCACCTTCACGCCGGTCGCACCGCTCGCGCGATCGACCGCCGCCTGGAAGCTCACCACCTTGCGGCGATAGGGATCGCCGCCTGCGGTATCGGAGACCGAGTCTTGGTTCGCGAGGTTTTCCGCGATCACGCGCATCCGCAGCGACTGCGCGCGCAGACCCGAGGCGGAAACGCCCAGCGAAGCATCCAAATCCATCGTTGATCCTCCACGGGCCAGACAAGCGGCCCACGCCAACATTGTAGGCAAATTTTGCCGGGGCGGGCGCCGGGGGCGGAAAAAAGGTTCCTATAACGCTTTAGGGAAAGGGAGACGCATGTCCGTACTCGATGGAATCATGATCGAAATGTCGGTGGTGCTCGGTTCGACCGAGGTACCCGTCCGGCAGATCCTGCAGATGAGCCGCGGCGCGATGATCCCGCTCGACTGCGGCCAGGACGACCCCAGCATGGTCTATGTCAATGGCGAGCTCGTCGCGGTGGGGCGCATCCTGGTCGACGGCGAAGTGATGTCGCTCGAAATCTCCGAACTCGTGAAGAAGTCGCGTAACTGATGGACCTATTGTCGATGTTGCGTACGCTGGGCGCGTTGGGCCTGGTGTTGGGGATGCTGGCGACGGCCCTTTGGGTCGTGCGTCGCTATGATCTGAAATTGCCGGGACGGGTCACCGGTGGGGGACGTAAGCGAGTTGAACTGGTCGAGCGGCTGGCGGTGGACGCCAAGCGCTCTGTTGCGCTGATCCGGCGCGACGGCTGCGAGCATCTGATCCTCATCGGCCCCGAGGGGCATGCTACCATCGAGACCGGCATCACGCCGCCGGCACCGGTGCCGGTGGCGGAAGCGCCGGCCGAGCCGGACGCGCCGGCGAAGATCGAGGACGATCTGGCGGTGCTCAAGGCGGGCGTGGCGAAGCTGGCGGGCAAGCTCGATTTCAAGGGCATGGTCGACAAGCTGCGGCCGGATACGCCGACCGATACGCCAGCCGAGGCGGTGCACGTCGCGCCCGAAATGCCGTTCGACGCGTCGCCGGCAGAAGAAGCGCCAGCGGAGGCTCCGGTGGTCATCGCCGATCCGGCGCCGACGTTGCCGCAGGCTGCCAACGACGCCGAGCCTGCCCCGCTCGAGGAAGGCGCCAAGCCGGCGCCGCGGTCCCGTGCGCGCAAGGCGCCGACCCGCACCCGCATCGCACGCGACACCACGCGCTGGAACAAGCGTGCGGTCCGCGAGGCACTGAATGCGTAAACTGTTCGCCGCGGCCGCACTGCTGATCGTGCTGCCGGTCGCGGCGCACGCGCAGGCAGTGGCGCCTGCTGCCGCCCAGGCGGCGCAGACGGCCGCGCAGGGCGCGACCATTACCATCGGTGGCGAAGGCCCGTTGTCCGCCAAGGCGATTCAGCTGGTACTGATGCTCACCGTGCTCAGCCTGGCCCCGGGCCTGCTGATGACGGTCACTAGCTTCACCCGCATGGTTGTCGCGCTTTCGCTGTTGCGCACCGGCATCGGCACGCCCGGCGTGCCGCCCAATCCGGTGATCATCAGCCTGGCGCTGTTCCTCAGCTTCTTCGTGATGGCACCGACTTTCGAAAAGGCGTGGAGCGAGGGCGTCGAGCCCTACACCAAGGGCAAGCTCACCGAGGTGGCGGCGTTCGAGAAGACCAGCGAGCCTTTCCGCCAGTTCATGCTGGGCCAGGTACGCGACAGCGATCTCAAACTGTTCGCGGATCTCGCCAACAAGAAGATCGCGTCACGCGCAGATACCCCACTGACCACGCTGGCGCCTGCCTTCATGATCTCCGAATTGCGCCGCGCCTTCGAGATCGGCTTCATGCTCTTGCTGCCGTTCCTGGTCATCGACCTGGCAGTCTCGGCCGTGCTGATGGCGATGGGCATGATGATGCTGCCGCCGCCGACGATTTCGCTCCCGATGAAGATCATCTTCTTCGTGCTGGTCGACGGCTGGGCGCTGGTCGCCGGCTCGCTGGTGAAAAGCTTCACGCATTGAGCTGACCCTCCCGGCGGGAGGGTGCGTGCCGGGATCGCGCGTATTGTGCCTTTCCGCAACCTGCCGTCATCCCGGCGGAAGCCGGGATCCATTCGCGTCTAGGCGTCTGCAAGAGCCGAAGCGGCGTGGCCGATGGATTCCGGCTTTTGCCGGAATGACGGTGTATAGGTTGATCGAACGAAATTCGTTACACCTGCAGCCCGACCGCCTGCTGCGCCGCCTTGAGCGTAGGCGCCGCCAACGCGCCGGCTCGCGCTGCGCCTTGGGCAAGCTTGGCACCAACCTCGGCCCGGTCATCCAGCAGCGCGGTCAATCGCTCGCGGATGGGGCCGAGCACCGAGATGGTCAGATCCGCCAGCGCTGGCTTGAATGTGCCGAAGCCTTGTCCGGCATACTCCTCCACCACCGATTGCGGGTCGCGGTCCGCGAGGGCGGCGAAGATCGTCACCAGGTTGCGTGCCTCCGGCCGCTCGGCCAGCGCATCGAACGTGTCCGGCAGCGGCTCGGGATCGGTCTTGGCCTTGCGGCACTTGGCGGCGATCGTGTCGTTGTCGTCGATCAGGTTGATGCGGCTGAGGTCCGAGGGATCGGACTTGGACATCTTCGCATTGCCGTCGCGCAGGCTCATGATCCGCGGCGCGGCCTTGCTGATCAGCGGCTCGGGCAGCGGGAACAGCTCGACGCCGAAATCCTGGTTGAACTTGGTCGCGATGTCGCGGGTCAGTTCCAGATGCTGCTTCTGATCCTCGCCCACGGGCACGTGCGTAGCCTGATACACGAGAATATCGGCGGCCTGGAGAACCGGATAGGTGAAAAGGCCGACACTGGCGCCGTCGCGGTTCTTGCCCGCCTTGTCCTTCCACTGGGTCATGCGGTTGAGCCAGCCCATCCGCGCGGTGCCCTGGAGGATCCAGCATAATTCGGCATGGGCGGGGACACGCGCCTGGTTAAACAGGATCGAGCGATCGTCGATGCCGGCGGCGAACAGGGTGGCGGCCATCTCGATCGTCGAGGTGGCGAGTTCCTGCGGGGTCACCGTGCCGGTGAGCGCATGGAGATCGGCGAGGAAGAACAGGCATTCGCCACCGGTTTCTTCCAGGGAGTCCTGCATCGCGACCCACTGCTTGATGGCGCCAAGATAGTTGCCGAGGTGAAGGTTGCCGGTGGTCTGGATGCCCGAGACGACGCGCATGAAGTATCACTCCGCACCCGGTTGACCGTTCGGCCGTTGGACGGGCCGCGGGTCCTTGGACGGCGGGGGTGCAGGCCGCGCGACTTGCCAGGACGCGGGCGCTCTAGAGCAGCTTTGGGCGGAGGGGAACCGGGCTCAGCGGGCGGCGCGGCGGCGGACCAGCGCCCTGATGTCCGAGAGGAGGAATGCGCGCGTTGCGAAGCAGGCGGCGACATAGATCGCGCATCCGGCCCCCACCAGCAGCACCAAGCCCGCATAGCGCTCCCACAGGCGGCCGGTCAGCCAGGGATCGAGCAGTCCGTCGCCGGCCCAGAGCGCCACGCCCATCACCACTGCCGCCAGCGCCAGACGGGGCACCCGCCGGGCGAGCTGGCGGTCGACGACGAAGTGGCCGCGCCTGCGCAGCGTAAGGTACAACAGGGCGACGTTCACCGTAGAGGAGAGGGCGGTGGCCACGGCCGGCCCGAGTTGCGCGATCAGCGGAATCAGCGCGAAATTGGCGACGATATTCACCGCAACCGCGATCATCGCGATCCGGACCGGCGTCTTCGGATCCTGACGCGCGTAGAAGCCCGGGGTCAGCACCTTGATCGTCACATAGGAGGGCAGGCCGATCGAGAAGCAGGCCAGCGTCAGCGCGCATTTCACCGTGTCTGCAGGCGTGAAGTGGCCATATTGGAACAGGCCGCGCACGATCGGTTCGGCGGCGACGATCAGCGCCACCATCGCCGGCAGGGTCAGGAACAGCGCCAGTTCCATGCCGCGGTTCTGCGTGTCCATCGCCTCGGCATCCTTGCCGGCGGTCAGCAGGCGCGTGATCGTCGGGAGCAGGATCGTGCCTAGTCCGATACCGATCATGCCCAGCGGCAGCTGGTTCAGCCGGTCGGCATAATAGATGTAGGAGATCGAGCCCTCGCCGAGCAGATAGCCCGACAGCGCGGTGGAAATCACCAGATTCAGCTGCACCGCGCCGGCCCCGATCGCGGCGGGCAGGATGAGCTTCATCAGTCGCCGGACATCCGGGTCGATCCGGGGCAGGCGGGGACGCAGCGAAACGCCGGATGCTCTGCAGGCCAGCGCCAGCCAGCCGAGTTGCAGCAGGCCGCCCAGGGGCACGCTGATCGCCTGGACGCGCGCAGTTTCCTCCGGCGTGCCATGGAAGAAATACAGCCCGGTCACCATCGCGATGTTGAGCAGGATCGGCGCCGCGGCGTTGACCCAGAACTTGTCGAGCGAGTTGAGAATGCCGCCCAGCAGCGAGGCCAGGCAGATCAGCATCAGATAGGGAATGGTGATCCGCGACAGCTCCACCGCGAAGGCGAATTGCGCGTGGCTGGGGTTCTGCTTGGCGAAGCCGCCGGAGAGCATGGCCGTGAGCGGCCAGGCGGCGGCAAGCGCGATCACCGTCATTGCGAGCAGCACCGCGAACAGCATCGAAAGCGTGCGCTCGGCAAAGTCATAGGCTGCACCGCGCTCGCCGTTCACGCCCAGCTTCTGGTTGAACATCGGGATGAACGCCGATGCGAAGGCGCCCTCGGCGAAGAACGCGCGAAACATGTTGGGCAGGCGGAAGGCGACGAGAAAGGCGTCGGAGGCGAAGTTGGCACCGACATAGCGCGCCTGGAGCGAGTCGCGGACCAGGGCAAGAATGCGGCTGGCGAGCGTGAGACCACCCACCGAACCCAGGCTGCGCACAAGCTTCATCGTCAGATCGCCGTCCTAGAAAAGAAAAGGGGGCGCCACCGGCATGCGGCGCGCCCCCGAAATCAGGCTGTTGCCCCGATCAGGCGTGACCGGCTTCTTCGAAGCCGATGGCGCCTTCCTGCTGGGCACGCTGCTGCAGATAGATGCCGGCGAAATCGATCGGCTCCAGCATCAGCGGCGGGAAGCCGCCGTCGCGGACCTGATCGGCCAGTACGCGGCGTGCGAACGGGAACAGGATGCGCGGCGCTTCGCCGAGCAGGAACGGGTCGAGCGCTTCCTGCGGGATGTTGCGGAGCGCAAACAGGCCCGCATAGGTCAGGTCGACGATGAACGCGACCTGGTCGCCAGCCTGGGCGCGGACTTCGATCTTCAGCGCGACTTCGTACACGTCGTCACCGACCTTGTTCGAGCCGATGTTGAACTGCACGTCGATCGCCGGCGCGGTCTGCTGCTGGTAGATGGCCGGTGCGTTCGGATTCTCGAACGAGAGGTCCTTCACATACTGCGACAGCACGCCCGCCTGGGGCGCATCGTCGGCGCCATTGCCAGCGGCATCGCCGATATCGGCGAAGGTGTCGTTCTCGGCCATCCAACTTTCCTCTTTAGATCAGGAGATTTTCGCGCTCCAGGCGCGTTACGGGCGATGCGACTAGCAGGCGCGTGCCGGTGGTGCAATCGCACGACCCATCGTACGGTTTGAATCCCGCGGCATGAAGGCCTATGTACTAGAGACGGAGGCTTTGGAGGGCCAGTGTTCTACGTCATTCTGTTCGCGATGGTGGCCGGTTTCCTGGCGTTGCGTCTCTATGCGGTACTCGGCAAGCGTACCGGGCATGAGCAGCCGCTGCCCAAGCCTGCCGAGGAGCGCGTCGCTGCGCCGCCCGTGACGCGGACGATCGAGGCGCTGCCCGAAGTGCGCGACTCGGCCAATCGGACGATCGAGTCGGGTGCGGAAGCGGGCTTGCGCGCGGTCGTGTCGGCGGACCCCAGCTTCGATGTCGCAAAATTCCTGGAGGGCGCAAAGTCTGCCTACCGGATGATCCTGGAGGCGTTCTGGAAGGGTGACGAGGAAACGCTGCGCTTCCTGGTCGATGATGACGTGCGCGCCGCATTCGCGCAGGCGATCGCCGATCGCGCCTCGCGTGGCGAGGTGCTCGACAATCGCCTGATCACGATCGAGCGCGCGACCATCTCCCAGGCTGGCGTGGAGAACAAGGTCGCGCAGGTGACGGTCCGCTTCGACGCGGACATTGTCGCCGTTACGCGGGATAGCGACGGCAACGTCGTTGCCGGATCGCTGAGCGACGCGGTCACCACGCATGACGTCTGGAGCTTCGCACGCAAGCTGCGCAGCGACGATCCGAACTGGAAGTTGGTCGAGACCGACGAAGCCTGAGGGGCAGCATGCGGATAGTGGGGGGATTGGCGCTCGCGGGGCTGCTCGGCGCATGTGCGAGCGGCATCGTGCCCCCGGACGCCGCGACACGGCCATCGCCGACGCGCCCGTCAGCGGGCGCACCACCGTCGGCACCCGCGCGGCCCCAGCCAACCGCCACGCTACCGGAAACTCCTGCCAATCTGCCTGCGCGCCAGCCTAGCGCTGCGGTACCGCTGCCAGCGATGCCCGCACCGACTGCCTACTCAGGGGCTGCGAGCGCGGTCGCCGCGGGGCTGATCGCAGGACCCGCGATCGAAACACTTCCGATCACGCTGGAGAATGCCGGCCGTGCTCTCGCGGCATTCAAGCTCAGTTGCCCCGGCCTTCAGCGCCGCACCGATGCGACGGGGCTGACCCGCGGCAGCGATTGGACCGATGCCTGCGCCGCTGCAGCTGGTTGGTCGGGCGATGCCAGGATCTTCTTCGCCCAGCGGTTTGAAACGGTGCAGGTTGGTACCGGTGCGGCATTCGCCACCGGTTATTACGAGCCCGAGATCGCTGGCGTGCGCGAACGCCGTTCCGGGTATGACGTGCCCGTCTATGGACTTCCCGACAATTTGATCGAGGTCGATCTCGGCCAGTTTTCCGACGCGCTGAAGGGCAAGCGGATCCGCGGCCGCGTCGACGGTCGCCAGTTCGTGCCTTTTTACGATCGCGCGCAGATCGAGCAGGGCGCGCTGGAGGGCCATGCGCCGGTCGTCGCCTGGGCGGCCGATCCGATCGAGATGTTTTTCCTGCAGGTGCAAGGTTCGGGGCGACTGAAGGGACCGGACGGGCAGGTGGTGCGCATCGGCTATGCCGGGCAGAATGGCCGCGACTATACCGGCATTGGCAAGCTGATGAAGGATCGCGGTCTGCTCGGGCCCGGCCAGACCTCGATGCAGGGAATCGTCGCATGGCTGCGCGCGCACCCCGAGGAGGGGCGTGCGATCATGCGGGAAAACAAGAGCTTCGTGTTCTTCAAGGAACTCACCGGCGCCGGCCCGCTGGGCGCGATGGGCTATCCGGTGGCTGGATGGACCAGCGTGGCGGCGGACCCCAAGTTCATTCCACTGGGCGCGCCGCTGTTTCTTTCCATGGATCGCACCGACGCAACCGGCTTGTGGGTAGCGCAGGATACCGGCGGCGCCATCAAGGGGCCGAACCGGGTCGACACCTTCTGGGGGGCGGGGGAGGATGCCCGCGCGATCGCCGGGGGCATGTCGGCGCGTGGCACGGCCTGGTTGCTGCTCCCCAAGGGCACGCTCGCGCGGCTGGCGGGAAGCCAGCCGGCACAGGCCCAGCTGCCGATCCCTCAGCCATGAGCGGGCGCGGGCGCCGCAGTCTGGCGCCCGAGGAGGCGGCGCTTTGGCAAAAGGTCATCCAGAGCGTCACGCCGTTGCACGTTCGCGCTGCGCCGAAGACGATGTCTCTGGAGCCTGAGCCGGTGCAAGCGCCGTCGCCTGCACTCCGGCAACCGGTGCGTCGTGTGGAAGTACCAATCGGCAAGCTGGTGCCGAGCCGGCCGGCGCGGCCCGCCATCACGCTCTCCACGCCCATGCCGGACACCCATGATCGCCGCACGCTGGATGCGAGCTGGGACCGGCGATTGTCGCGCGGCCTAGTCGCGCCGGAAAGCGCGATCGACCTGCACGGACACAATCTCCACGCGGCCTATGATCGCCTGGATGCCGGGCTGGCCCAGGCCATCGCCCGCGGCGATCGGGTGCTGCTGTTGATTACCGGCAAGCCCCCGCGGCCGGAATCGGAGCGACCGCACGCCCGCGGTGCGATCCGCGCGGCGGTGGGGGACTGGCTTGCGGCGTCGCGTCATGCGGATCGCATCGCCGCCGTACGCCAGGCCCACCCCCGGCACGGCGGAAGCGGCGCGCTGTACATCGTGCTGCGCCGTCCCCGCAACCAGAGCTAAGGGCCAAATTTCTTAACGAATTCGTGCGACGGTTGCCCATGCGATCGAGTATATCGCTGTACGGGGGATTCTTGGAGCGACGATCAGCGATGCGCCCGGGGGAGCGAAGGACTCGAAGAGCCATAGCCGTCGGTGCGCTGCCAGCTGCCGGGCTGCTGCTGCTGTTCGGCTACCTGAGCGGCTTTACGGTCCCGCAACTTGCTCTGTCGATCGGTCTTGCGATGCTGCTGGCGGTGTTCGGCTTCGTCGCCGTGGCGGGGGGCGTGCGCCCGGAGGGCTCTGCCGCATTGTCCGCCGCGATCGACCGGCTTCACGCCGCAGCGCTTGGCGATCTTGAAAGTCCCTTGCCGCCGGCACTGCTTAGGGGCGCCCCACGCCTTGCCGGTGCCATCGATGAGCTGTTCCACAAGCTGCACGGCAATCTGGAGAGCGTCCATCGTCTGGCGATGTTTGATACGGTCACCGGTCTTGCGAACCGCCCTCATTTCCGCCGAGGCGCCGAGCGGATGCTGGAAATGGCTTCCGAAGATACCCGGGCGGTGCTGTTCTTCGTTGATCTCGATCGCTTCAAGGCGGTCAACGACACGCTCGGACATGCCGTCGGCGACGTGCTGCTCGGCATGGTCGCCAATCGGCTGCGCGCCGTCGGCGATCAATGCGCAGCGTTCACGCACGGGGAGACGCCGCTGATCGGCCGCCTGGCAGGCGACGAGTTCACGCTGTTCTTCGCCGATCTTCCCGATGCCCATGCCCGCGAACGTGTTGGCGCCAAGGTGCTCGAGGCAATTTCCGAGCCCTTCGATCTGGCCGGGCAGCAGGTCTCGATCGGTGCATCGATCGGCCTCGCGCTCTATCCCGAGCACGGACACACGCTGCATGACCTAATGGGTGCGGCGGACGCGGCGATGTACCAGGCCAAGACGCAGGGACGCGGTCGGGTGGAGACGTTCAGCGACGGGCTTGCCGCGCAGATGATCGCCCGGGTGCGCCTGGAGACGGAACTCCGCGCCGCGATTGATCGCGATGAATTCGCCTTGGTCTTCCAGCCGCAGGTCGCGGCGGGAGACGGTGCGATTGTCGGTGCCGAGGCATTGCTCCGCTGGGAGCATCCGGAGGGGACCAAGCTGCCCGCCGCCTTCCTGCCGCGCGCCGAGGAAACCGGCCTCATCGTCGAGATCGGCGACTGGGTGGTGGCGAATGTGGCGAACACCATCGCCCGCTGGGCGCGACTTGGCATCGAACAGCGGCTGGCGGTGAACGTCAGCCAGCGCCAGATCGATCACGCGACCTTCTTCCGGCACCTGCGGGCCGCGATGCTCGCGGCGAATGCGCCGGCGCGGTTGCTCGAACTGGAGATCAGCGAGACCCTGGCAATGCATTGTTCGGAGGACGTCCTGCGCGCCATCGCCGCGCTGCGCGCCGCCGGTGCCACGGTGGCCGTGGACGATTTCGGAACGGGCTATTCGAATCTCGCGCGGCTGCAGCGCCTGCCCATCGACCGGGTGAAGCTGGATCCCAGCGTGGTCGCGCATGTCGCCAGCAACCCGGAGGCCCGGGCCATCGCGCAGGCGGTGATCGGCCTCGTCCATGGTCTGGGCTGCGAGGCCGTGGCCGAGGGGATCGAGAGCGAGGCGCAGGCCGCGGTGCTGCGCGTGCTCGGTTGCGACGTGCTGCAGGGCTATGCGATCGCCACGCCGATGGGGGAGGACGATTTTCTCGCCTGGATCCGCGAAACCGCGCCGCGCCGCGCGACCGCCTGAGCGGCTGCTTACACCCGTCGCAGGATCTCCGTGTAAACGGCGGTGAGCGCGTGGAGGTCCGAAATGGCCACCGCCTCGTCCAGCTTGTGCATCGTTGCGTTCAGAAGGCCGAATTCCACCACCGGACAGACGCGGGACAGAAAGCGCGCGTCGGATGTGCCGCCGGTGGTCGACAGTTCGGCTTCGACGCCTAGAACGTCGCGAATCGCGCCGCTGACCAGATCGGAGAGGGGTCCCGGCTGGGTCAGGAACGCTTCGCCGAAGACGCGGCCGTTCACCTCCGCGTGCGGTGCGTGCCGGGCGACAATCTCCTGGATGCGGGCGATCAGCGCGTCCCCGCGCTGCTGGTCGTTGAAGCGGATGCTGATCCGCGCCGCCGCACGGCCCGGAATGACGTTGGTGGCGGGATTGCCGACCTCCAGGTCGATCACTTCGATGTTGGAAGGCTGGAACCAGTCATTGCCGGTATCCAGCACGATTGCATCGATCTCCGCCAGTGCGCGGATCAGGCGGGGTACGGGATTGTCGGCGAGATGCGGATAGGCCACGTGCCCCTGTCGGCCGATCACCGCGATGTCGATCACCGTCGAGCCGCGGCGACCGATCTTGATCGTATCGCCAAGACGATGGGCGGAGGTGGGCTCGCCCACCAGACACAGGTCCGGCTTCAGCCCGCGCTCGGCCATGCGCTCGATCAGCCTGGGGGTGCCGAATGTAGCGGGGCCTTCCTCGTCACCGGTGATGATCAGGCTGGTGGTGCCGCGTGCGGGGGCCTGTGCGGCTGCTGCAACGAAAGCCGCGATGGCGCCCTTCATATCGACCGCGCCGCGACCATAAAGCAGGTCACCGCGGATTTCAGGCGCAAAGGCGCCGCTCGTCCAGCCCTGGCCAGGGGGCACTACATCGAGATGGCCGGCAAAGGCGAAGTGAGGGCCCTCGCCGCCGCGCACGGCGAGCAGGTTCTCCACCGGGCCGTCGGGTGCCTCGCCTTCGACGAACCGCTCGACCCGGAAGCCGAGCGGGGTCACCGCGGCTTCCAGCACGTCGAACACGCTGCCGCGCGCCGGCGTGACGCTTTCGGCCCCGATCAGGGCCTTGGTGAGTTCGACAACCTCCGGCACACTACCTCCACTACATAGAGGAGGCGACATTGCCCAAGCTGGACCTCGATACAATCCCGCAGACCAATGCCACCGGCTATCCGGCACCGTTTGACGCAGCCGTGGCGGGGCGCTGGTATCGGCGGCTGGCACCGCCAGCCGGGCTGACGGCGATGGGGGTGAGCCACGTCGTGCTGAAACCCGGCGCCTGGTCCTCGCAGCGGCACTGGCACGATCAGGAGGACGAGTTCGTCGTGATGTTGTCAGGCGAGGCCGTGCTGGTGGAGGAGGGCGGCGAAACCGTGTTGCGGGCCGGCGATTGCGCAGCGTTCCCGGCGGGCGTGGCAGACGGGCATCACCTGCAGAACCGGTCGCCGGAAGACGCGGTGTTCCTCGCGATCGGCGCGGGCCCCCGCGGGAGCGGGGAATATCCCGATATCGACATGGTGTTCACGCCCGACGGGTACTTCCGGAAGGACGGCACGCGCTACGAGACGGAACGGCTGCGGTGACGGCCACGCCCGGCCGGGGCGTGGCGCGTGGACTTATGCTGCCGGGAGCTCGAACTTCTCGATCACCCAGTCTTCCTCCTGCGCGCCGGCAATCCAGTTCTGCATATAAGGGTGCTGGAGTACGGCCAGCATATAGGCCTGGGCAAAGCGAGGGACGGGAAGTGAGTAAGTGACGATCCGCGTCACCACCGGTGCGAACATGATGTCGGCCGCGCCGAACGCCCCGAACAGGAACGGCTCCTCGCCGCCGTACCGCGCGCGCGCCTGGGCCCACAACTCCATGATCCGCGCGAGATCGGCTGCGACATCCGCGTCGACCGGCGCGGGTGGATAAACCTGGCGGATGTTCATGCTGTGCTGGCGGCGCAGCGCAGCGAAGCTCGAATGCATCTCCGCTGCCATCGAACGCGCCATGGCACGCGCGCCGGGGTCGGCGGGCCAGAACCTGCTATTGCCGGTCTTGTCGTTGAGATATTCGACGATCGCCAGGCTGTCCCACACCACCGCCTCGCCATCCCACAGGATCGGCACCTTGCCCGAGGACGGCGCGAACTCGTCCCCTTCGCGACGCCGGTCCCAATCCTGATCGTAGAGCGGCACCACCGTCTCCTCGAACGGCAGACCCGAGAGCTTGCAGGCGAGCCAGCCGCGAAGCGACCAGGACGAATAGGCCTTGTTGCCGATGATCAGTTTCATGGGGCCGGGATAGACGCCGTGTCCGGGGACAGCAACCGGGACGATATCGCATCACGCCAAAGACGTTGCAGATCTTGGCGATTATTTCCAATCTTCGTCTCCCGCGGCAGGGGGCCGCGAATCGGGGGACGAAAAGACGATGCGTAGAAAAGCGTGCCTGTTCGCGACGGCAGCCGCCGTGGTGTTGGCGGTGCTATGTCCGGCGGCGGAGGCACAGGAAAAGCCGGCCGCCGGGGCCGGGGCCGCAGCATCGGCACGGGTGAATACGGAAGTCTTCGCCGAATTGCCGATGCTGGAGGGGCCCGAGCTTTCCCCAGACGGCAAGCGGTTCGCCGGCCAGCTTGCAGTGCAGGGCCAGCAGTTTTTCGCGGCGGTGGCGCTCGATGCCTCGGCCAAGCAGCTGATCGCGATCGGCGACAATGATCTAAACTGGTGGCGCTGGGTCAATGACGAGTGGCTGGTGATCGGCATCGGCAAGACGATGCCGGTCGAGGGCGACGAATGGTACATCACCCGTGCGATCGGCGTGAACGCCAACACCGGCAAGATGGTGATGCTCAATACCCCTGATACCGGACAGAATGGCGGGCGGCTGCTCTGGACGGCGCGAGACGGCACGCCCCGCATCCTGCTGGCCGCGCAGACCTCGATCTATTCGAACATGCCGGGCTTCTGGCCGAAGGTGGATCAGGTGGACGTCGCGACCGGCAAGCACCGACGGGTGATCGACGGACGCGAAGGGGTGATGGACTGGTATGCCGACAGCGTCGGCGTCGTCCGCATGGGCATCGGCCGCAGCCAGGACGGCCGCAACCGCCGGCTGCTCTATCGCCCGGATTCCCGCACCGACTTCCGCATCATCGATCGTGCGCGAGGCATCCACGACAATCTCCTCGTACCGTCGCTGTTTCTCCCCGATCCCGGCAAGGCGCTGGTGATGCAGGATGACGACAAAGGGTTCTCCGCACTGTGGGAGTTCGATCTGACGACGCTGCAGACTGGCAAGCAGATCTTCGGGACGCCGGGCTATGACATCAGTGGCCCGGTGGTCGACCCGGTGCGCTCGACGCTGCTCGGCGTCGCGGTGACCGAAAATCGCAGCTCCACCCACTGGACCGATCCCGAAATGGCGGCGCTGCAGAAGAAGCTGAGCGGCCTGGTGCAGGGCGCGCAGGTGGAGATCACCAGCTTCAACACCGATCACTCGGTGGTCATCATCCGGGTGGGAGATGCGAGCGCGCCAGGGGCCTATTTCGTCTACCGCGCAGCGGGCGAGACGCTCCAGCCGCTCGCAATGAACAACCAGACGCTGAAGCTGCGGCGTCTCCACCCGGTCAAGACGATCCACTACAAGGCGCGCGACGGGCTGGATATCGCCGCGGTGCTGACGCTGCCGCGCGGCTCGACCGGCAAGAATCTGCCGCTGATCCTGATGCCGCATGGCGGTCCCTCCGCCCGCGACGAGGAAGAGTGGGATTGGTGGTCCCAGTTCCTTGCCGATCGCGGCTATGCCGTGATCAAGCCCAACTATCGCGGTTCGACCGGCTTCGGCACGCGCTTCCTCGAAAAGGCCGAGGGCCAGTGGGGGCTGGCGATGCAGGATGACCTGAACGATGCGGTGAAGGCGCTGGCAGATCAGGGAATCGCGGATCCCAAGCGCGTGTGCATCGTCGGCGCCTCCTATGGCGGCTATGCGGCGTTCCGGGGGGCGCAGCGCGACGGCAAGCTGTTCCGCTGCGCGGTTTCGTTCGCCGGTGTGTCCGATCTCGGGCGAATGGTCGCCTATGACTCGCAGTTCCTCGGCGGCGGCCAGGGCAAGGATTGGATGAAGGCGCAGGCGCCGGACTTCAGGGCGGTGTCGCCGCTCTACCATGCCGAGGAGTTCTCGACGCCGATCCTGATCGTCCACGGCAAGAAGGATCGGCGCGTGCCGTTCAAGCAGAGCAAGCTGATGGCGGAGCGGCTGGCGGCGGCGGGCAAGCCGTTCGAGTTCATCGAGCAGCCGGAGGGGGATCACCACTTCACCCGCGGCGAGGATCGGCTGAGCTTCCTGAAGGCGCTGGAGGCGTTTCTGGCGAAGTACAACCCGGCCTGATCAGGTCTTCACATAGACCCAGGCATGGGTGCCCGAGGCAAGCGGCACCCATGCCCGGACGTAATTTTCGCTTTCATAGACGTCCGCCGCAGCAAGTTCCTGCGGGCTGAGCTGAAACACCTTGCCGGCGATCGGCGGCCCCTCTCCGGGGACCAGTGCCAGATGCGTCTCGATCCCGCTGGCATCGAGCACGGCGGGATCGCGAATCTGGATTTCGGTGACGATGAAGCCGTGGAGCACGTCGTCGGTGCCGTCGAGCAACCGGCCGAACTGGCTAAGCTGCACCTGGTCGAGCTGGAGCGTGCCGTAGGAGAAAAGCGGCTCCACGCGTGCCTCAGCCGATCGCTTCGAGCACCGCCGCGCGCAATTCCGGCAGCCCCATGCCCTTGTCGCTCGACGTGGCGAGGATTTCCGGGTGGGCTGCGGCGCGCTTGCGGGCCTCTTCCACGGTGCGCGCGGTCACCTCGGCCAGTTCGCTCGCCTTGATCTTGTCGGTCTTGGTGAGGACGATGCGGTAGCTGACCGCGGCGTTGTCGAGCATCTCGAGGATCTCGCGGTCGACATCCTTGATGCCGTGGCGCGAGTCGATCAGCACCAGTGCGCGCTTCAATTCCTGCCGGCCGCGCAGATAGTCATTCACCAGATAGCGCCATTTGCGGACCATGTCCTTGGGCGCCTTGGCGAAGCCGTAGCCGGGCATGTCGACCAGGCGGAAGCGCAGCGGCTCGCCCACGTCGAAAAAGTTGAGCTCTTGCGTACGGCCCGGGGTGACCGAGGTGCGGGCAAGGCTGTTGCGATTGGTCAGCGCGTTGATCAGCGACGACTTGCCGACGTTCGAGCGGCCGGCGAACGCAACCTCGGGCACGGTCGGTTGGGGCAGATGCTCCAGTGCCGGCGCTGACTTGAGGAAGGCGATGGGGCCGGCGAACAGCTTGCGCGCGGATTCGATCTGGTCGGGGTCGAAGGACATTCAGTTCACACGCCTTGCTGCGGGAAATGCCTCCCCGGCACGGGGAGGGGGACCGCTCGCCGCAGGCGAGGGGTGGAGGGGCCGCGCCGTCAGACGCGGGGTGGCGGCAACCTTCGGATACACCGCCGCTGGCGCGGCGGCCCCTCCACCATTCGCTGGCGCGAATGGTCCCCCTCCTCGTGCCAGGGAGGATTGAGAGGGGCACGCCGTCATCACTTGGCCTTGGCCGCGTTCGGCTTGGCGACCGGCACCTTCATCTCCGGGTGGCGCGCATAGAGCCACTGCTGCTGGAGCACGGTCAGCACGTTCGAGGTGATCCAGTAGAGCTGCAGACCGACGGCGAACGGCGCCATCAGGAACATCAGCATCCACGGCATGATCGCGAACATCTGCTTCTGCATCTCGTCCATCGGGGCCGGGTTCATCCGCATCTGGAAGAACATCGACACGCCGAGCAGCACCGGCACCACGCCGATCGCCAGGAAGCTGGGGGGCGTGAAGTGGAGATAGCCGAACAGATTGAGGATTGTCGCCGGATCGGGCGCCGAAAGGTCGCGGATCCACAGCACGAACGGCTGGTGGCGCATCTCGATCGTCAGCAGCAGCACCTTGTAGAGCGCGAACATGATCGGGATCTGCAGCAGCATCGGCGCGCAACCCGCGAGCGGATTGACCTTCTCCGCCTTGTAGAGCTGCATGATCTCTTGCTGCTGGCGCTGCTTGTCGTCCTTGTAGCGCTCCTGGATCGCCTTCATCTTCGGCTGCACCTGGCGCATCTTCGCCATCGAGGCGAACTGCTTCTGCGCGATCGGGAAGAGCAGGCCGCGGATGGTGATCGTCAGCAGGATGATCGCCACGCCGAAATTGCCGACCAGCTTGAACAGCCAGCTGAGGTAGGTGAAGATCGGGCGTTCGATGATCTCGAACCAGCCCCAGTCGATCGCGCGCTCGAACTTCGCGATGTCATACTGCTTCTGATAGGCGTCGAGCAGCTTCACTTCCTTCGCGCCGGCGAAGAAGTGGCTGGTATAGGTCGCTTCCTTGCCCGGACGGATCGCGATCGGCTGGGCGAGCGCGACGTCTGCCTGGTATTGCTGCGCCGCGGTGCCGCGCTGCTGGATGTTCACGCCGCCGCGCTGGTCGGGGATCGCCGCGGTCAGCCAGTAATGGTCGCTGAAACCCACCCAGCCGCCGGTGGTGGCGAACTGCTGGGGCGTGCTCTCGATGTCCTTCCAGTCAATGTAATGCGCCGCATCGTTGGTCGCGGCGACCGGGCCGACATGCGCCGCCCACTGGCTGGTATCGGTCGAGCGCTGGCCGCGCGAGATCAGCGTGTACGGCGTGACGGCCACCGGCGCGCCGCCACGGTTCGCGACGGTCTGGCGGACGGTGAACATGAAGTTCGAATCGACGCCGAGCTCGACCGTGAAGGTCTGGCCGGCGCTGTTGGTGGCGGTGAGCTTCACCGGGGTGGCCGGCGTCAGCGTCGCGCCATCGGCCTTCCACACGGTGTTCCCGTCCGGTGCGCCTGCACCCTGCCAACCGAACTGCGCGAAATAGCTGCCTTCCGCCCCGCTCGGCGAGAGCAGGCGGATCGGCGGCGAATTCTTCGAGACCGTCTGATCGTACTGCCGCAGGACGAGATCGTCGATGCGCAGGCCCTTGAGGTTGATCGAGCCCTTGAGCGCCGGCGTGTCGATGGCGACGCGCGGGCTGTCGGCGAGCACCGCGTCGCGGTCCCGAATCGTCTTGGGCGCATTGGTTGCCGGATCGACGCCCGAATTGGGCACCGGCTGCAGCTTGCCGTCGACCATCTTCGCGGGCGCGGCCGGCTGCTGCGGGAACAGCCAGTGGCTGATCACCGGCCAGCCGAACAGGACCAGCGCGGCGATCACCGCAAAGAGGATGAAATTCTTCTGTTCTTCTTTCACCGATAATCCCCGGAAGGAAAGCTCAAGGAACGGGATCTGGGCCGTGCCCGCCCCATGGATGGCAGCGCGCGATGCGCCGGAGCGCAAGCCAGCTGCCTTTCACCGCCCCATAGCGGCGAAGCGCCTCGATTGCATAGGCCGAACAGGATGGCTGGTAGCGGCAGGTGGGCGGCAGGATCAGCGACGGGCCCAGCTGCCAGGCGCGCGCGAGCAGCATCAGCGCCCGCGCGATCATGATTCGACCTTGGGGTCGCCCTTGGGGCGCACGCGCCGAAGCGCCTTGGCGAGTTCCGCCTTCAGATCGGCATAGGGGCGTTCGATCCCGCCCATCCGGCCAATCAGCACATGATCCGCGCCGGCGATTCCCGCCCCTGGCAGGATTTCGCGCGCAAGCATGCGAAAGCGCCGCTTCATCCGGTTGCGGATAACGGCGTTGCCAACTTTCTTGGATACGGTAATGCCGATCCGCATCGACGGATCGGCATCGTTCCGTTCGCGCACCAGCAGGACGAAACCGGGCATCGGTGCCCGCTTTCCCCCATTGGCGGCGAGATAGTCCTTGCGCTGCGTGAGCCGGTCGAGGCTCAGCAAGGGCGTGTCGGTGCTTACGCCGACAGCTTCTTGCGGCCGCGGGCGCGGCGGGCGCGGATCACATTGCGACCGCCCGGGGTCGCCATCCGTGCACGGAAGCCGTGCCGGCGCGCACGCACCAGGTTGCTCGGCTGAAAGGTCCGCTTCATCGCTCATCCTCGAGTATCTAGAACGTAAAAGGGCCGCCACAGGGGCGGCCGCGTGTCGAGCGCCATTACGGGCAAGCGGCGCCAGAGTCAACGCGGGATGCGAGTTTTGGGGCTGTGCCTGGCGCATGGGCGTGGAGATGGGTGGGGTGTGTTGGTTGTGCAAGACGCGGGACGGCGGTGCTAGCGGCTGCGGGGGCGGAAGTTGAGGAAGTTGAGGGTGTGGCGATGTTTTCGCGGTGACCGAAGTTCAGGAAGTTTAGGGTGTCGACGTTGCCGACGGTTACTGGATTCAGCCGCCGGACCTCGCCGTGGGGGGAGGTTGCACGGCGCGAGCGAAAGGCCTGAATTGGGTGGGAAGCGGACGTCGTTAGAGGTCATTTCTCCACGCTGCCTGCGCCACGAAGGCTGTTTGGCAGACTGCTACAAAAGCCAATACACCGAAGAGCGTCAGGGTCGTGTTCTGGTGCTCGAAGATCGCTCCGGTCGCGACCAGAGCCGCGAACCCAAGCCATGCGGGAACGCCGACCAAAAGCGTAATCGCCTTCAGCCAGTGTGGAAACAGTCGCCAAGGTGAGCCGAAGGACCACATATCGACAGCATACATGTCATGCGAGTAGCTCCGTCGCAATGGCTGTAGTTGGGCGATAGCTGACCCGCGCGTTTTAGTAGCTGGACACTTCAAAGAGCGGTGAGCTTGAGAACAGATAAGAAACGTCTGGGCCAAAGCAAGCTGCTGCGCGAATGGCTCTAGCTACACCCTCGTCATCCCCGCGGAGGCGGGGATCCATTGACGCTGCGGGTGTGGCTCCTTCCCCCGGCTTTGAGGGCAATGGATTCCCGCCTTCGCGGGAATGACAGAGGGAGGGGCGGGGGGCATCGCCCCAATAAACGCGAACGCGGCATCCGCGCTTCCGCCACCACCCGCCGATCATATCCCTTCCGTATCGTGCAGAAGCCGCTATGCTCCCGTTTCGGGGAGGGGGCTCTCTTGGTCGCCAGCGTCTCGACAGTTGCCTATCTGGGGTTGGAAGCGCGCGCGGTGGAGGTGCAGTGCAACCTCGTCGCGGGGCTGCCCAAGTTCGTCGTCGTCGGCCTGCCCGACAAGGCGGTGGCGGAAAGCCGCGAGCGCGTCCGCGCCGCGATGGCCGCGATCGGGCTGGCGCTGCCGCCCAAGCATATCGTGCTCAACCTCTCGCCCGCCGACCTGCCCAAGGAAGGATCGCATTTCGATCTCCCCATCGCGCTGGCGCTGCTCGCGGCGATGGGCGTGGTCGATGCCGAGACGATCGCGGGCTATGTCGTGGTCGGCGAACTGGCGCTCGACGGGCGGATCGCGCCGTCGCCGGGGGTGCTGCTCGCCGCGATGCACGCCGCCGAGGCGGGCAAGGGGCTGGTCTGTCCGGTCGCGCAGGGGCCCGAGGCGAGCTGGGCCGGGCAAGGGGAGGTGCTCGCCGCGCCGGACCTGATCGCGCTGCTCAACCATTTCAAGGGCAACCAGCTGCTCCCCGCGCCGGTGCCGGGCGAGGTCGACCCGCCGGGGGCGGGGCCGGATCTCGCCCAGGTCAAGGGGCAGGAGACCGCCAAGCGCGCGCTCGAGATCGCCGCGGCCGGGGGCCATAATCTGCTGTTCGTCGGGCCGCCGGGTGCCGGCAAATCGCTGATGGCGGCGTGCCTGCCGGGCATCCTGCCGCCGCTGGAAGCCGCGGAGGCGCTGGAAGTGTCGATGGTCGCCTCGGTCGCCGGTATGCTGCAGGGCGGGCGGCTGACCCGTACCCGGCCGTTCCGTGCGCCGCATCACTCGGCCTCGATGGCGGCGCTGACCGGCGGCGGGCTCAAGGTCAAGCCGGGCGAGGTGAGCCTCGCGCATCTCGGCGTGCTGTTCCTCGACGAACTGCCCGAGTTCCAGCGCGCCGTGCTCGATTCGCTCCGCCAGCCGCTGGAGGCTGGCGTGGTCAGCGTCGCCCGGGCCAATGCGCATGTCACCTTCCCGGCCCGTGTCAAGCCTGCAACGCACGTAAACTGAAGCGGGGCCAGCTATGCAAAAAAAGTCTATATTTTTCAGTGCGCTCGCCTTCGTCTGGGTTTCAAGCTACCTCAGTTCCTTCGTTGCGAGGTGTTCCAGGAAGGGGAGGAAAATGAAGCTATCCGAGCGATTCTATATGCCCGATCGTATGAAGCCGATGGCTGACGAGTTAGACGCGGCATCTGAGCGTGCAACTGCATTGATAGCGGGCGCCATAGTCGATGACGCCCTATCGGCGATCATCAAGCTCCGACTAATTGATGAGCCGAAAATTATGAAGGAGTTTTTTGAGGGACAGGGCGGGCTTGCTACTTTCTCGTCACGGATCGCTATGGCGCGCCTGATGAACTTCTACTCCGACGAGACATATTCCGATCTGAACATCATGCGAAAAATTCGTAACGATGCGGCTCATGCTACCAAACCTTTCTCATTCGCAGATCCGGCAAACGCCAGTCGATCGATGTGTTTGAAAATCCCGAATAAGCACTTCTTCGAGCTTGGAGAGGCAACTGCCGACGATGTAGCTGCTATGTTCGTTAAAGACATCGATGAAATCAAGAAAAACCCTTTGCTTCGATATATTGGAACGGCGATCTTTCTGTCATGGCAGTTTTCGGGTTGGGTAGATCAGAAGCCGGAGCATCTGAGACCTCAAGGAATAAAAACATGTGCAATCTAGATGCTAGAAAGCTTCGTCCTGCTGGCAAATTTTAGGCGATAAACACGTCCCCAAGTCTGTGACGCACGTAAACTAGAGGGGGCGCTAAATGCGCTTTAGCGGACTTTCCCTGCAGCGTCGGCAGCTGCAGACAGCACCTGTTGGGCTACGGGCCGGGTTGCCTTCGGTGGTTCCGCATTTTGAAGGCTGTACAGAGCGATGATGGAGCCGGTCAGAGCCGTCACAAAGGCAGCGAGGCCGAACCAGAACCAACGAATGCACGCGGCTAGGTCGACCTTTATGTCGCTGCGCTCAATCACTCGTTCCATAGGTGTGAGTTTCCCCGCCGGCTCTTTCGTCGGACGTACCTCTTGGTGAGGTTTCTTGGCGGGGGTTGAGGCCACTCGTTCTAGCTGCCGTAGGTTTCCTGCGCCTGGATCGTGTAGGCGACGGGAACATCACGGGCGAGCTTTTCGACCAGCCGTTCAAAGGTGAAAATGCGGCGGCCATCCTCCGACACGCTGCGCGTCAACAGTCCGGCGTTCTCCAGTTTGTGGGTGGAGCGCTGAACCGTCCGCTTATCGACGCCCATGCGTTTCGCGATGGTTGTCGAGCGCGGGTATACCGCGCGGGCGGGGTCCCACCAATGAGCGAGCAGGTTTATAAGGACCAGCATGTCAGTTGGAGTCAGGTCGTACTTCGACTGGAGCCTTAAGAGAGCGACAGGAACTGCGACGAAACCTGATCCCTGAGTGACGGCTCCCTGCCACTTTTCTTTTATCGTAATTGGCGTCGCCTCCTCAGAATCGAGGGGTGCCTCGGGTGCGATCGCATCTGGCGTGTCGAGCAGAGCTTCCATGTGACCCCAATTAGGTACTAAGGAATAGAAAGTGAAGGGGTCTATTTCATGGGTGACACTGGTGACGCATTTTTTTCGCACGTTGGCGGCTCGGAGAATTGCAGGCATTGCAGCATAGTGGGGATGACGCGGCGATGAGGGGAGGTTTTCGTCCGATCCGGAATCGGGCCTGACGCCGAATGTTACAACGAGTGCATGGCGGAAATCCCGCAAGGGGAAACCCACTGAGGGATGCACGATGGGAGAGGCATGGTTATCGTGATCATGCTCGCCCCGCAGCTAGGCTCAGTGCCTTGTTGCACGTCTTGCAATTCTCCGTCGGGCCGGTGCGCCTGTCTCTCTAGCAGCGCGCCGCGCCCTCGCGCGCTCCCATTCCTCGCTGGTTCCGCGCGGCTTCCCGTCACGAACAAAGCGCGGCTTTGGTGGCGTAGGGTCATCGTCTGGGGGAGGTGGTTCGATCTCCCACGCGACTTCTGGATTTTTCTCTCCGCACTGACAGCGCAGCCGCCGAGCGAAGGCGGGCCAACCATCGTACCAGTTCCGGCGTGCGAAATAGGCCGCCAGTTCACCGATGTGGAAGAATGCCACCCGGTTGCAGGCGCGGCAGGTTGCGCGGATGCGTCCGCCGTGGCGCGTTAGCTCGCGCAGGCTCTTGATCGGGCCAACCACCTCAAAGGGGAAGGGCCATCTGACGCGGGTCGTTGACCGGCAAGGGACGCGCCAGGGCGTCGATGATCGTCTCGGCTAACTCGGCGGCGGCTTGTTCACGAAGCCGTTCATTGGGAGCGGTTAAGCCGATGCGTGCCCAGGCTGGAGCATGAAGGAGGGTCGTGGCGAGGCTGGAGGAATCGGGCTGGGTCATGCGCCTATGTTCCTATTTTGTTCCAGCCAAGTCAACGGCCTTCAAGCGGGATCGGTTTCCTCGGGCGTGGGGTCCGGCGTGTAAAATGCCAGCATGGCCGCGACGATTTCCTCCTGGGTGAGACCCGCCGGGAGTTCGAGTTCGCGGTCATCCTCTTGGAGCAGGATCGTGCCGTCGATCCTGTAGGTCATCATCCTGTTCATGCTGCCACCCTGAAAAAGCCGGTTGGAAGGCGCTTGATGCCGGACCCGCCGTAATAGGCAGGGGTAGTCGTCATCGTGGGAGGGCCATTGCCGTATGCGGTTACTGTTCGCATTCCCCAAGGGCCTTGGTTGTTGCCGGGGATCGTGCGGGCAGGGTCGTCCTGACCGATGATGTTTGCGGCCTCAAGCTGCGCACCACTTGCAACCGCAAGTGTGCCGTCGCTGGAGTGGTATGCGAACCAGTAGACACCCGGCGTCAGCGTCAGAGGCGTGATGTCACCCTGCACGATCTGCGATACGGCCGCCGAGAGCGTCGTAGTCGCGGCGAGGGCCGGGCCAGATGGGTACAGGTTGGAGCCAGCCGCATAGAGGTAGATGCGGATGCTGCCGGTTGAGCTTGCAGTCGTAATGCGCGTCAGCAGGCTGTCGATGGTGACTGTCTGAGTGATCACGAATGGCGTCCACAGGATGCAATCCGTGCCAGCGGTAACACCGCTTTCCATCGCTCCAATATTGACTGGATACCAGCAGCCAGGGCGATAGGGGCGCTGGTAGATAGATGCACCGCCATTAGCAGCGACAACGCCCGAGCCGCTATCGTAGGTTAGGCCGCTACCGAACGACAGGTTGCCCGCGTGGTAGACCTGATTACCGTTCTGCTTGATCGCGCCGGTTGCATCGAGCGTGCCGCGCACAATCGCGCCCGTGCTCGATACCACAAGGTTGGAACCGTTGTTGACACCCAGCATGATCTTCTTGCCGGTTGCGACGTTGACGATGGCGTCGTTGAGGCTGTCCAGGAAAGTGCGACGAGTGTTCGTCGTGGAGACGACTGCGCCAGTGGGGCCGTACTCCGTAAACGACTTCGTGAAGTTGCCAAATGAGGTGCGAGTTGCACTCAGTTCAACAAAGTCCATGCGAGTATCGCGCGTGTTTGAGTTCGTAAGCTGGAGAGCGCCGTTCACGATTGGAAAGGCGATTGTAGCTGTTCCATTGGCTGGCAGAATCCTGATGTCAGCCAGTGACTGTAGGCCGAGCGTGCCGGACATAGATTGAATAGTCATGCCGCCGCCGCCGCCAGAAGCGGAAATATTTGCGAGCCGGTTGTCATCTCTATCGACGAACGCAAGCTCACCCCAACTGTCCGCTGGGTCTACGTTGGATTTGATGTAGAGCGATGGATAGTCGCTATTGATCGTCACATCGGTGTTAAAGATGCCGTCCGCGCCAGCCGATGACCCTGGAGGACCAGCAGGTCCGGTATCGCCCTTATCGCCCTTGGGACCAGCTGGACCGGGCGGTCCCATTGGACCTTCCATCTCCGTTACGATGACCTCGCCACCATCGTTTACGACCTCGACGGTTGCCTCTTCGAAGGTGGTTTCAAAGGTGCCGTCGTCCTGGAACGTCACCTCGATGGCGGTGGTTTCTTCCGTGATTTCGATAGCCATTATTCGTCCACCTGCGCGTCGGGAGCGCCGAGGAAGCCGAAGCGCTTGATCGTGCTGCGCCAGATGACCTTCGGGCGGCGCGTAGCGATTTCGGTTTCATCGCGGATCAGGCACTCGGTCGCGGTCTTGCGCAGCGTCTCGACCTGATCGCTTTCAAGGATGATGACCTTGGCCTTTGTGTCCGTGGAATGCGCCACGAGGGCTTCACGGATCGGTACGCCATCAACCTCAAAGAAGAGGGTCCGCGTCGAAAGGTCGATCTGTTCGCGCGTCGTTGGCCCGGTCTTCCGGTAGAAGCGGAAGGTCAGTTCCAGTGACCCGCGACTGTGAACGGAAATTTCGGTTGTGGTGACTGTCTGATTTGCCATGCCGCTATTTACCGGCAGTCATGGCTATGGCCGGGGAGGGTGCCCCGGCCATCGTTTAGCGCTGTTCGAATAGTTCGATTTGCACGTCCATCAGGCGTTGCCCGAGGATTTGTGCAAATGGGCAGTGTGGGTCCAGGGAGAGCAGCGCAACAATGGCGTCGCGCAGCATCTCGGCTTCTTCCTCCAGCGGGATCTCAACGATCATTGCGCTTTGGTCCATCAAGGGTCTTATCCGCTCGGCGCTGGATGGTGGCTAGCGCATTCTCAATGCTAGCGATGCTACGCTCGATTATGTCTCTGCTGGCTTTCACATCAAGCGTGATTGTCTGATCTGGTTTACCTTCAGACACCACTGTGACAGGCTTCATATGTGCTACAGTGGCTTCAATGCGATTGATCTTGTCCAGCATGTGCTCAAGGCGTGCGATGATTTCGTCATTGGTCTTCATGGGAGTTTTCTCCTTCTCGTTATCAGTGGATTGTTGGGCTGTCGTTCTGGATGAGCATCGATGTTAGTAGCTGCTGGCGATCTACGATGCTGCGATAGCTCTGGTCGGATAGTGCCTGCTCCACTGTCATACCGCGCTCTAGTCGCTGGCGGATTGTGGGCGCTTTGATGTCAAGTTCCTGTGCCCAGGTTGCGAGCGTTTTGATCTCGCCTCGGTATTCCAGGTACGGACTGCCGTAGCGATCAACACCATGGCCATAGCCCTCGGTGCAGTTGAAACTTGAGCGATTGTTCTGCTGTGTTTTGCGGTCGGCCCACATGCAATTTTCGGGTGAGTAGCCCTTGCTGCCGTCGATGCGCTCCAGGCTGTAGTCTCCTTCTGGACGTGTGCCCATATCGTTGAAGAAGTTCTGGAAGCCGTTCTCTGCATCGCGCCATGTGCTGCAAACAGAGATGCCGCGTGCGCCATAGCGCTTGTAGGCTAGATTGCGTGGATTGTGGCAGCGGTGGATTGCGTTGATCCAGGTCTGATACTCGCGAAAGTGTCGCTGGCGTAGTGATGGTGGATTGTTCTTCTTTCTAGGCATGTTTCTCTCCTCGGAACTTTGTTTCCGAGAGTACTTATCGAGATACATGCGACGTTAAGTGCTGCTATAACGCACTGGTAAGTACTCGATGCAAAAGACATCGAGTGCGGGCATTGCCCTAATCAAACAGTTCGAAGGCGAGCGACTTACCGCCTACATTTGTCCAGCTGGCATTCTCACCATTGGAGTGGGTCACACTGGAGCCGATGTTAAGCCTGGACAGAAGATCACGGTCGCGGAGAGTGAGGCGCTGTTGCGTGCCGATCTCGCTCGTTTCGAGAAGGCCGTCAGTGCAGCGGTCAAAGTGCCGCTCAACCAGAACCAGTTCGACGCACTTGTGGCACTGGCCTTCAACATCGGTGCCGGTGCGTTCGCGGGTTCCACTCTGGTCCGGTTGCTCAACGGCAAGGACTATGCGGGTGCAGCGGCGCAATTCGAGCGCTGGAACAAGGGTGGTGGCAAGGTGCTGCCCGGTCTGGTCGCGCGTCGTGCAGCGGAGGCGGCATTGTTCCGCAAGCCCGCGTGAGCGACTGGATCGTTCCCGAAGGCGAGGACGTGCTTCGCTATCGCGCGTTCGTGTACCGCGTCACGCTGCCGGATGGCCGGTGGTACATCGGCAAAAAGAACGTCTATCGGATGAAGGAAGGCAAGATCGTCGGGGAGAGCAACTGGCGAGATTACTGGTCGAGCAGCAAGGAGGTGAAGGCCGCCGCCAAAAGCGCGGGCTATGCGAATTGCCGCCGCGAGATCCTTCGCCTCACCGAGAGCACTGGCAAGGCCGGATATATCGAGGAGCGGATGCTGATGTCCCTGGATGCCATGCTCGATCCGCTTTGCATGAACGGCAACGTCGCGGCGAAATATCAGCGGAAGGTCGTGCAGGGATGGCATAGCGACGAGCGTTGCGAGCGCTACATGCGGGATACCGAGAAGCAGCGCCGTGCGGCGGGCCTGCTCGACTAAGTATTCGTGCGGCAAGGTGCCGCATCGTACGCGGTCTGCTCAACACCTCGTTACAAGGGCCTCGCTCCATATTGTATGGGGCGGGGCTTTTTCATGCCTCTACATCAAATTGTGTATGTTGCCGGAAAGACACTTAACGGCTTTGTCCTGAAATGGTACGATCTTTTCTGTTGCGAAAGTCGTACGTCGCACCTAGGTAGGAATTGTCTTTACGGACAACCATCCCGAGGCGGCAGAGCAATGCTCTGCTGCGGTTAAGCGACGGTTCGATTCCTCGCCTCGGGGCTGACGCACAAACCCGAATTCTAGTGCCGTCATCCGTTCTCGCCTTTGCGAGTGCGGAGGGTTGTCATGTGAAAGTCCCAATATGTCCGTTTTCAATGACCCGGCGCTCGCCGACAATCATACCGTTCGCAACCTGATCGCGAGCCAGCAGGCTTCTTTCATTAAGGCGCGTGGCAGCAACGCCCTCGCGACGATGATCGCGCATGGCTACGTCAACATCCGCAAGATCATCACGAACGCCACCCCCGAGGTGCAGGCCGAACTTCTGGACGAGCATGGCGTTGCTCCGGCGACGGGCAGCACCAGCAAGTACACGCCCTGGATCAAGGTGCAGTGGGGTGAGGCAGACCTGGAAGGCAAGAAGTTCAAGGATAGTTGTGGCGTGGAGCGCACCGTTTGGGTGCCCGACCGCAGCATGGAAATCTACTTCCACACCATGGAGGCGCTGGAAGCTCGCGGCGTAGCGACCACCGAGATCAAGGAAATCGTGAAGGTCATTATCGAGAGCGGCGGCGCGCTCAAGATCGCTCGTGTTCGCCAGAAGCGCATCAACACGGAGCGTCGCGAGGTGCAGCAGCCCGAGGTGGAGAGCAAGCGCGCTCTGTTCCGGCGTGAAAGCAAGGGGCCGATGGTAGACATCAACATCGAGCGGCCCAAGGACATGGGCGAATACATGACCCTGCTCGTGCGTCCCATCGCGGACTGCCAGGGCTACGAGGTCCTGGGCATCGTGGACAAGAACGCCACTGCCGCGCTGGATAAGCTCGCGAAGGAGCAGTTCGACACACTCTCGAATGCCGCACGTAAGCGCGAGACTGCGGCCGAAATCGAACGGCAGCGGCTGCTTGCCGCCGAAGAGGAGCATGAAAAGCTTCTGGAAAATGCTGATGACGCCAGCCGCCCGACGCTGACGGCGCTCATGGCCAAGCGCAAGGCCGAAATCGCCGAACAGGCCGCTACTCTCAGGGTCGTGAAGGCCGCTTGAGCGCCTCTGGAGCGGGGTTCGCCCCGCTCCATACTGTATGGAGCAAATCATGGATTTGAACGACGTGCAGCGCGCGGCCATCAAGCTCGCCCTGGCGAAGCTCGACAGTGATCGCGAGCACAAGCATGAGATGGCGCTGATCAAGCGACTCATCGGAGAGGTAGGCGCAAAGCAGGTTCAGGCGCTCTACCGGGAGTACGTTCAGGCAAACAAGGATGCACGCAAGAACGGCGGAGCGTTGCTGTCGCCGGACGCTGCGGACTATTGGCAAGAGGCGCAGGCTACGCTGGCCTATGGCGCGATGGTGTACGCCAATCCATCTAACGGCGGCTATGGTAACCGGGAGAAGGCGCTGTCGCGGAAGTGCGAGGAACTAGGTGCCTCGTTTTCCAGCCGCGTGCCACAGAACGAGCAGGGCAAATTCCGGCAGTACGTGGACGGCGATCCAGACCACTGGGATGATCGTTGGCACAATACACGCGACGGCTTCTTCCCCCTCCTAGATGCTTCGTTTTCATCCGCGGTGCCGGTGGTATCGAACGCGATGGGTGAGGCTCAGCGCATCGTCCTCTATGGCGTTCTGGACCAGGAGCAGAAGCAGGAGCGCAGCCGTAATGTGCAGCGCATCACGCACTGCCTGGATCGCTTTCGGGAAGAGCGGAGTGCTCAGGAACTCAAGCTAACGAAAGCTGCCGCCAATGCCCGGAAGGCCGCTGAGAAAGCCAAGAAGGAATCCGAGCGCAAAGCAGCGATTGAGCGCGGTGATCAAAAGGCAACCAAGGCCAAGAGAGCGCGTGGCTTCCAGGTCGTGGGTGAACTGTTCGACATACCAGCCGAGCGTCGGGGAGGAGCAAAATGAAGCCCCTGAAAACCACCCGTCGCATCCGCGAAGTGGCGACGATCATGTCCGTTTGTGCTGAGCTAGCCGTTGACAAGGACCAGTTTCTTGCGCGCTTCCGTCAGTTCCGCGCCCTCACAGCCCGTTATGCCGGTCCTACGTCGGACGTTGATCCTTATGTCGAACAGGTAGCTAAGGCACTCGTTCGATACCTCGAACGCATTCAGGAAGATGGATTTTCCGACCATGTGGTGACGGGAGGGGATCGCTGAACCGGATTGGAGCGCCGTAGAGACGTTTCCTGAGCTTGGGCTACCCGTGTGCCCCTAAACGCGCGGGTAGTTCAGGACGGGGCTCGCTGGTGCTGTGTGGTCGCAAACAGGACGGCATCGGCAGGCCCCGTTTTCCCTCGCCCACCCATTTTCTCTGACTACCCTGGGCAAGAAGCGAAGCGCTGGCTTCCGCAGGACCCTGGCTGTCGGCAGACCACTGCTCCGTCGGAGACTTCTGGCTGATGCGAAGCACCCAGGAAGCTCAACGGAGTTGCCTGCACCAGAGGTTTCAAGCAGCTCTGAGTGAAGCGAAGAGGTGCGGTGAAACCGCGCAGTGCGGTAGCGTTGGTGATGTTCTTTTCATGAGGGGTAATGGGGTGGGCATATTACTCTACGAGAGTAATATACCTACTTCACTACTTCTCGTGCAAAGCACGTCGCCAATGTGCCCTTGGATGTGTAATATACCTACTTCACTACCCTGCATGAATAGTGACATCCGCATCACCCAGGCTGCATAGTCGCACTATTGCTGATGCTCTTGCGCTGCAACAGCGTTTGATGCCGGTTTTGAAGCATCCCGCATAAATAGACGTGAAGCAGCAGGGTTCGCAAACTGCCGCTTCGGCAGTGAACTCCTGATGTTTCGTTCCTTAGGTGATTGAACTCTGAGCCCGCTGTCCAACGCGAACCCGGACAGCGGGTTCTTTCACACTTTGAGGAACGACATGAAGATCATCATCTCGGCCAATCTAGAGGCCTATCTACGCTCGTGGCACAAAACGTCCACCACCCAGAAGATCAAAGACGGCATCTATGTCGATCTGTCCTTTTCGGACTTCCTGAACCTGTTCAGCAAGAAGCAGCTGGTGAGCCTGGAAAAGCACATTGCGGAAAACTCGATCCGCTACCTGATGTCACCCGAAAATCCTTACGCATATGTGCTTACTTGGGCCAGCTACAACGCCTGCTCCACGCGCGTGTTCAACAAGGAAACGGCCTGCATCACCTCGCGCATGAAAAGCGAGAAGATCAACAAGCCCCAGAAAGGCGACAAGCTGCGTGAGAGCCACAAGGTCAGCATCAGCAAAGGGCTCAAGGACAAGCCCAAGTCCGAGGAGCATCGCAAGAACATCAGCGAAAGCATGAAGGGCCAGAAGCGCGGCCCAATGAGCGACGAGCAGAAGGCAATCCGATCGGCAAAGGCAACGGCGCGCTGGGAGCGCGTCAGGGCTGAGAAGGCCGCCCAGGCACAAAACTAAGAAGGAGAAAACTCCCATGGCATGGATTTCAAAACCGCACCGCTTCAAGTTTAGACCGACAAGTCCAGCATCTGAACAAATGCTTTGGATCGCTGAGCGTCCAGACGTCAGCGGTTATCGGTTCAGGGTTGTCACGGTAGACGAGCGGGCATTTTGCACATCCAAGTGGATGAGCTTCGAGAGCATGACAAAAAAGATTTTGGCAACGCCAGACGATGTTTGGGAAGTGAATGTGCTGATTGGACCAGTGCAAGAGGCTTTGCTGTGGAAGCTGACTTGGGGAGGTGCGGCATGATGCAAAGGAACATCGCAATTCTTGCTATCGCCGCCGTGTTGGCGTTCCAGAAGCATGATGGTCGTTGGACCTGGAACATTGTCCAGTTCGTTATCAACGTCCTCGCCATGCACATCGTCGCGGGCCTTGGAGGTGCAGCATGAGCAAGGTTACGCTGGAAACCCTTCGCGCCGACTACGAAGCCGCTCTCGAAGTCAGGGCTAATCAGCTGAATGAAAAATACGCCGCGGCCCTGCGAGCCAGGGGCGTTGAGGATCACGCTTCGACTGCAACAAACAACCATGGGGCGGGATATGAGAGCAATGCGCTAATCGTGGCTGCGCGCCGTCTACTCGCAGCTGAAAAGCGCGAGGCGATCATTGAGCTTGCAACTCGTCATCACATCCCGACCTGGGACCAATACGCCTGTGAGATGCGAGACATGCTGCTTAAATTGGCCGATGGTGCTGATCCCCGAAAGGGAGGTGCAGCATGACGTTAGATCCCCGGAAAAGCTCCTAGGAAGCCCGTACAGCCCCGTCCGCAAGGCGGGGCTGTCCTGTATGCGGAAAAGCCCCCAACGCTCTCTACGACGCGTCCGAGGGCTTTCCTGACTTAGCGGGGAACCTGGATGGTCCGTTCGATGGTTTCGGTTTGCTTGGCCAGTGGTTTGGTCGGCGCAACCACGTTCTGAACGCCAAGCCATGCGAGAATGCCCGCGATAGCGCCGAAGATCGCGGAGCCAACCTTCCAGCCCAGGCCGATGCCCTTGGCACCTCCCTGAACCTCGCTGCGCCACGTCTCCAGGGTGCGAACGCGAGTTTCGATACCTTCCGTACGCTGGTCCAGGCCATCGGCACGGCGGTTCATCGCGTCCAGCTTTTCGTTCATGCTCTTGAAGCCGTCATCGACACGCTGATCGAGACGGATGAGGAGGTCGCGCATATCCTGCGGGATTGAGGGAGGTGTTCCGGCCATTACTTGAGCACCGCGTCCACGATGGCGGAAATGATCGCCACCGCACCAGCAGGAACGCCCAGGCGCACGATCAGCGTCGCGAGGTATCCCTGTGCAGCTGGAACATGCCAGACGGTCTTGGCGACGGTCACGAGCGTACCAGCGAAGCCCTTGACCACGTCCTTGAGGAAGGAGCGCTTCTCGGGCTTCTTGGCGGCTACGTCGTCCCAAGCCGCATTCGCGATTGCGGCAGCAATCTCCGCATCGGTAGCCGGTCTGGTCGAAATGTTCGTCCATGTGATCTGGGGTTCGTTATCATTCGCCATCGGTGTTGCCCTCCGCTTCTGGAGTGAGGGGCAGAGGCGCGGGCATCAGATTTGCGGGGATAGGCGGCGCATACGCCGCCACTCTTTCGGCCAGCGTAAGCAGATTTGTAATCAGCGTTTCCACGTTGTAATTGAACATGTTGTCGGGCTGATTGCGTTCCTTGATCGACAGAAGCGCATTGTGGAAGACCGCATACGTGTCACCTTCAACAAATGGCTTTAGATCAGCATGGTAGGCAGTTCGCTTTGCTTGCTGGATTTCCGCCTGAACGCGCTCGTATTCGTTCTTGACGTTCAGCGCCTCCAGGTATTCTTCTTCGGTTGGTGTTGCCATGGGGGTTTGCTCCCTCTTGTGTTTTCGTCCAGCTATTTAAGCGGGATCAGATGCCAGTCACATCCACCATCAAAGCGTTCTCTAGCGGTAGGTTGAACTGACTGGAGTTGGCGGGCGGATTGTACTGATACGCGCCACTCATCAGAACGTTGTATTGAGTGTCATAGAAGGGCACCTCGACCACAGATGCGGAAGCCGCATTGTTGGTACGAATGCCGTACATCTTGGTGCTGCTGTAGCCGTTCCAGTATCGGGCGTAGACGTTACCCTTTTCGTCAGTGTATTCCTCGTAAGAGCCGGTGAAATAGCTCTGCTCATATCCGGCGAAGCTTTGGATGATGCTTGCATAGGCTCGACTGCCATTGAGGTTGATCGTTGAGCCATTGCCACTGAGCGTACCTGCGACAATGGCAGGACGCATCGCGCTATCGAAGGTCAATTGGCCAGCTGGGTTATACAGGCGCAGTCCGGGACCAGTATAGCCAGAGCCGACGTTGATGCTGTTCTGGAAGCGATAGTAAGTGATAGTGGAGCCAGCTGGCGCGTTGGTGTGGTAGATGTGCTGCCATCCGTTGAGACTGGAACCACCGTAGCTCGCCAGAGTGGCATACTTGGAATAGGCGTAGCCGTTGGGCATCATGATGGCGATTGTCTCGTCTGCCTCGTAGTTCATCGGCACAAAGAACGATGATGGCGCGGAGCACGTCCATTGCGGATAGCGCTGCTGAACGTTGAATGTCTGCGTCGTGCCCTTGTTCTGGAAGATGTAGGGAGCGATTGCAGCATCGAACTGGATTGTGCCGTTCTGGCGGAAAAACTGTGCCTGAGCCATTATCGCACCCCGTAAATGAAGCGAGTGCGAGGGTAGGCGTTGCCGCTATACTGCGGCGGCCAGGACCACGTAACAGTGGTGCCGCTGAACGAGACGTTGGGGCGATAGCCAACGAAGCCGGTGACCTCCACGGACGTGACGAGGAACCAAGGCGTGCCGAGTGTCAGCCTGCCATCGCCAAAGCTGCCGCTTTGCGCTTGATTGGGGCCGCCGATGAGGGCTGAGCCCAGGATCAGCAATGCGCTGTCCTGGGTGTCGATGATCTTGAGGCCGTCCGACTGACGCCATACTTCTAGGCCCGCCATCAGATGCCCAGCCTTACGGCGATCTGGCCGTTGGGATAGTAGATGCTGATGCCACCGTTGCTGATGATCGTCTGGCCGTTGCCGTTGGAACCGCGAATTGTCACGTCGCTAACGATGTCCACGCCCGCGCCGCCGTTCTGGTCCGCGTAAAGGCCAATCTGAGCGCGATTGTTGCCTGCCACAGCCTGCACCTGCCAATATGCAGAAGTACGGCCTTGTAGGTTGCTGATCGCGCCTTCCGACGTGCTGACACGCGCCAGAACGTTGCTCTCCTCAATTTTCTGGCCGTTGATCTCCGCTGCGGTCGCTGGACGAATGCTCACCTTGTCGAAGGTGATCGTCTTTGCTGCGCGCTCGCCGAAGCCATCCCAGTTAGCCATCGCATAGACCTGGATCTGACGGATAGCGCCGTTGATGGCAGTCTTGTGGAAGGCCGGGAACGTGCGCGTATAGGCACCTCCACCGCCGTCTCTGTTCACGTAACCAGAAGTGTCCGCAATCGCTGCTGCGCTGATTGCTCTTGCCTCCACGATGCCGCCGTTGGCATCCAGAAAGTAGACGAGCACACCCGCGCCCTGCCAATCCGTAGCGCGACCGGAGAACTCGATTATGTAGGAGCCGAAAGCGGCGCTGATGCCGCCCTGCACGAGCCCGCTATTCGCGTTGGCCGGTGCGTTGAACTGGAGCGCATAGGGGCGCCCGTTGACGCCGCCTGCACGGATTGCCGGTGCAGTGCTGTCCCACCATGACCAGCTAGCGGGGAGGGCGGTACTATCCGGCCAGTTCTTGAAGGTGGGGTTGACGACGATCGAGCCGCTGTCCGTGCTGTAGCCCGCTTCCAGGAAGCTGAGACGGCTCGCAGTCGAGGTAGTGAGGTTCGAGGTGGTGGTTTCCAGCGAGCCCACGCGCGCAACCACATTTGCGTCGATGACTGTCTTGCCATCAATCTCGCTCTGGGTGGCTGGACGAATACCGGCCCTATACCAGACAGTTTTCAGATAGCCCGGTGACGGAGCCGCGAAGCCATCCCAACCGGCCATGAGGTAGAAACTGATCTGTGAACTGTCTTCGTTGCACCAAATAAGCTTGGTGAACTTGCGGTTGGTTCGGCTTCCCACAAAGCCGGATGTGTCCTTGTCCAGCCAGAATGCGATGTTCCCGTTGGAGTGTTCTACACCGTCTGCACGCTTGAACTGTGCCAACATGCCCGAGCCGCGAGTGTCGCCGTTCTCGAAGCGACCTTCCATGTCCAAGGCGTACCAGCCCTTGGGGAAGTTGCCGTAAAGCTCTTGCTTGACACCGCAATTTTGTCCTGGGCGGTCAATCAGAAGAGCACGACTGCCATAAAGGCCGGACATTCCATCATACCAGCCAATATAGCCGTTGCCGTCTCGCGCCCATGGTTGCCAGCCGGGTGGAATGCCGTTGGTGTCCCAAGTCTCGTTGAAGCTGGCATTGCGGTTCAGATAGCCCGCCTTGCTGAAGCTTGCCTCGACGGTGCTGATCTTCTGTGCAGCCGCATTGTCGCCGTTGATGCGAGCAGTTTCTTCCGTGCTGATCTTCGCCAGTGCAGAGGTCGCGTTGGTATCCGCGCGAATGCCCTTCAATTCGCCATCCGTTACCGGACGAACGTTGAGGTAGAACCAGCGCATATACTTGGCGTCAATGGTCGCGCCAAAGCCATCCCATCCGCACATTGCGTGGAGGTTGACCATGCCGGTCATTGTCCAATCGACGGTCTTGGACCACGATCGAACACCCTGAACGTTGCCCGTGTTGCCGTTAAGGTCGGGCTCGATAATGAAGTCGATGCCCATTCCGGCGACGCCGCTGAGCGTGACACCAGCGCCACGGGTGCCGCCTTGGTCGAGGATCATGCTGCACTCGATGACCCACTTGCCGGGATACATCGCGACTGTCTGAACGAGGCCCCAATTGACGTTGGGCGTGTCGTTCCGGGCATCTACCGCGAACGGACTGCCGCGCACGCCGCCGCCGTTCACACGAGCAAAGCGAGCCGAGCCCTTCATCTCCCAGCTGTTCCAGCTGGTTGGAGTTGCATCGGTCGAAGGCCAGCGCCCGAAGTTTGGATTGAGTGCTGCACCGGATGACGAGGAGGTCGCAGCCGCTTCCAGCGATGTCGCGCGGTTGGCCAGGTTGTTCGTGAGCGTGACCTGATCCTGGAGGCCAGTGGCGGTCTGGTCGGCGGTCGATTTCACATTGGTGAGCGTCTGGTTGATCGTGCCCTCGGCACCCTTCGCGCGGTCAACCTCGGCCTGGAGGTCATTGCGTGTCTGCGTGACCGTTGCGTCGATGGTGGCTTTGACAGCGGCAATCTGGTCGCGCGCGGGCTTTACGGTGCCGGTGCTGTCCTTGATCGCGTCAACGACCGTGCCAGCTGGAACGTCGCCAACGTTGGTGCCGATCGGCGCGCCCACGGTTGCATTGTCGGCAGGCTTGCCGGGGCCGGAAACACCGCTCCACGACGAAAGCGTGGCGGTCTTGTTCGCGACCGCGTTGAGCAATGCCTGCCGCGCGGTGAGGTACGAGGTGAAGCGATTGCTGAACGTCGCGCGGTCGATAGGGGTGTTCTGCGTGCTGTCCGTGTAGGAGGGAAGCAAGCCCTCGAGGTAGGTTTTCAGCTGCGAATAGGCGTTGTCGTAATTGGCCCGCTCTGTGCTCAGGCCGTAAGTGGTGCCCTGCGCGAGAAGGGCGGTACGCTCGGCGGTGTAGGAACCAAAGCGCTGCACGATGTCGGCCTTCTCGCTGCGGTCCAGCACGCCATCGCTTTCAATAGCATCCAGGCGCTGCTTCGCTGCCGTGGCGTCCGACTGAGCAACAGCGGCAGCATCCTTGGCGTTCTGAGCAGCCGTGAGGGCCGCCTGCACATCATCACTGTTGACGGCCAGGGATGGCGATACGTCGCTGCTTGAATGGACGCTCCAGCACTTGGAATGGCCGACACGGACCTTCCAAACGGGTGCAGCGGCGTTGAGTTCGCGATAGCTTTTGACCTTTGGCTTGCTACCGCGATCTACGCTCAGCGGGATGGGGGTTTGAGGCGCGTTGAAGTCCATCGTCTGCCAAGTGCCGGTGCCATCGGCGAACAGAACATTGCCGGTATGGAAAGCAGCGAGACGCGCAACCTCTCCAATGGAAACCTGATCCTTGGCGTAGAAGCTCCAATTCTGTGGAAGCAGGCCGATAGCGATCTTTGCACCGGGAATGCCTGCCTGGGTGAGCAAAGACGAGATGATGGTTCCCGCGCTCATGCCTCCGACTGACACGTCGGCAGTGACCTTCTTCGATGGAGCACCACCAAAGCGGAACATACCCTGTGCTGCGCAGGTCGCCCATTCACCAGGAGCGAGGGACAGGTTGGCGAGGGTAGGGTAGTCGGATGCGTCGCCCTTGTTCTTCGCCGGGTCGAGGGCCTGGGCGTATTCGTAAGGGGTGATTCCCTGGACCGCACCATAGCCGTGAACCTGATAGATCCAGCGAGCGGGGTCGATCAGGACGGGTTCTACGTTCTGGCAGTTGCCGAACGCATAGGGCTTGAGCTTGCCCTTGAGGCTCGCCGGACCCTCGGCACTGCCGGTGCCTGCATATTCGAGGGTGAGGAGGTCGCGGTCGAGAAGTGCATCAGGTCCGAGCAGCGCGACGGTCGCTTCCGTGCCTTGTCGATCCAGGCTGGAAACGGAGCCCTCGAAAACCTGTTCGTACGATGCGAAGTCGTTCTCGTTGTCGCCGGTTTGAATGAAGATGCGAGCAAGCCCGCCGGTCCATTCATAGGAGGACCAGACATTGTTGCCGTAGGCTTCGCTCATGCGGAACGACAGCCCCGAGTAGTTGATGCTGCCTTGCTGGAAAACGCCATTGTCCGACCAGCTGCCCGAGGTAGCGGTCTTCTTGATGATCAGCGGAAGCCATTCGTGGCCGTTGATCTGGACCCCGTCTTTTGATGCGGCCGCACCGGCCATCCAGATGGTTTTGGGGGTGGAGCCGTTAAGAACGGTGACTTCAAATAGGATATTGCTCGCCATCCTCTACTTAGCAGAGGAGGCTGCAATCCTTAGCTGACACTCAGGGCGACAAATTCTACGATGTTGAAATTTCCAGCTGGGCTAGACCCTTTTGCTGGAGAGCCACTAATCCGACCAAAGATGGCTTGGTTTTGAATATAAGAAACACTATCGTCGGGGATGAGCACAAATGCTTTGCTACGACCTACATCGCGCAGGAACGGGAACCAGTTGATGTAATACTGGTCATCCGTGATGCCATCGAGTGTGATCTTCCAGGCGATGCGAACGCCGTAGCGATCCACAGTTGTGTAGCCGGGTCCTTCCTCGATGACGCTCATGTCCTCGAAGGTCTGCTCCGCGCCCACATTCACGCCATCATGGGCAACGCGAAGGCCCAGGACGATGCGCGACACCTCCACATAGCCAGCGGGGTTGCCGGTGCTCGTGATGTCGATGCGAACGAATGGGCTGGTGACGCTGGCACCTAGCAGCTTGAATGACAGCGCGCCCTTGGTAGGCGCAACACCGCTCCAGGCCGCGAATGTCTGATCAACCGTTAGGCCGGTCGTGCCATCGACAGCGGCAGCGGTCGCACCTGCACGAACACGGATGGTGTCGCCGGCGCGCAGGTTGCTGCCCACAAGTGCGATCGTGTCCCAGGGCGTGCCGTCGAGCTGGACCTTGGCATAGACGGTCGTGAGGTTGGCCGAGCGCCAAACCATCGCGGGTTCGTCCACGTTGGTGTTGCTGATCGGTGCCGTGGTGCTGGCGTTGCCCGCCACGACGGTGAACGGCTTGGGGGTGACAAATACAGCGGTCATCCGCGCACCTGGATGGTCGTGGTGTTTGCTTCAAAGTCGGTCGTGAACGACATGAGCTTGCGGGCGTTGCCGTCCGTGCTGAACTTGGGGAGGTTCGCGATGAAGGTGGGCACGCCGCCGATGAAGCTGTCCAGGAACACCACACCCTCAAGGACCACCTCGAACACGCGCGGCGTGTTGTTGTCCGCAAGGATCTTCGTCGCGAGAATGGTCGCGTCGCTCTCGTTGAGGTTGGTGTTGATTTCCACCGTGCGAGCAGCCGGGTTGCGGGCTTTCACGTTGGGGTCGGTCGCCGTTGCGTAGCGGTATTCCTGCTGCACGAATGCAGCGCGATTGGGGTCAAGTGTCGCCATCAGCTATTTACGCGCCTCATCAAAAAGCCTGATTCACACGACCATCCTTGGAGTACGTCGCGCTGGACGACATTGCTGCGCCCTGGTTCTGCGTGAGAGCACCGGACGAAACCGCATTCGCGATCACGCGCAGATAGTCGTTGGAAATGCCAATGGTCGCCGTCACCGCGTTGGTCTGATCGGTGATCGCCTTCGTGGTGCCGTCCGCGCCTGCTGCCGCGTTGAACGCCGTGGTCGCATTGGTGATCGCGCCGGTTGTCAGACCCTTGAGCGTGCCAACGATGTCCTGGAACTCCGTGGTGTTCGTGCCGTAGACGTTGCCCGCGTTGCCCATGATCTTTTCGGCCAGCGAGGTGAAGGCGTCCTGGTCGATGGTCTTGCCCGCTGCGACGTCGGCCTTGAAGCTGTCCAGCTTGGCGAGGTTCTGCGTCAGCTGGGTCAGTGCCGTGACGCCGCCACCGTCGCCGTTCAGGCTGTCTAAGAGGTTCTGGAAACCGGACACCTGATCCTTGAGAACGGCATCCAGCTTCTTTGCGCGGTACTCGTCCAGCTTGGTGAGATCGGCAGTCGTCGCGCCAACCTCGACCATGCTTTTTCGCAGCGCGGCCAGCGGCGTGGTGATGCCATCAACGGCAGCGCGAATAGGATCGGTCAGCGCCTTATAGTCGTCCTCGAAGGACTTCATCTGGAGCGCGGTGTTAACGGCCTTATCGACGTTGCCCGCGTAGGCTTTGAGCGCCTTGTTCATCAGGTCGCTTAGACCCGTGATAGCGCCATCTAGGATCGCATCCTTGATCGCAATCGTGATAGCCTGTGCTTCGTCCTTGCCATCATAGAGCAGACCGCTGATGCGGCTGGTCTTCTTGCCATCGACGTTGCTGGAGCCGGTCGAAGAAACGCGATAGCTGTCCTTGTACTTGCCGATGGACACCATGAAGTTGCCCAGGTCGCCACCCAGCTGGGTAGCGATGTTCTGCAAGCCGGTCTGGATGGAGCCCGCCGTGCCGGTGAGCGCCTCACGCACGCTCGCCTTGTTGCCGCTGATCTGCGCATCCTTGCCGCTGGTGATGATCGCCTTGCCGCGCGGCGCGCTGGAGAAGAGGTTGCCGATGATGCCGCCGCCGATGCTGCCCAGCACGGAGCCCAGGGGACCGAACGCGCTGCCGAGTGCGCCACCAATCTGCGAGCCGGTGCCGTTGAGCTTGATGCCGACCGCACCGAGCACGCTGTTGGTCAGCGAGCCAATCTGTGCGCCAGCTGCTGCCGTACCGGCAACCTTGCCCAGCGCCTGCATGAAGCCGCCGTTGTTGCCGGTGAACACGCTCTTGAGATCCGAGAAGCCGTCACTCATGGACTTGAACGGCTTGGCCCAGGTGTCCGACTTGAAGAGGCTGTCCAGCATCTTCGCCGCGCCACTCTGCGCGCCGGTTCCGAATGCGGTGTCCTTACCGGCTGCGTTCTTGCCGAGGAGGCCGATGATCGAGCCCAGCGGACCAGCCTTGGTCCAATCGCCCTGTGCTGCCGCGTTGAGGGCCTGGACCAGCTTGCCAAACTTGCTGATGGCCTGACCCATGACGCCGCCGAACTGCTCGCCAATCTGGTCGATGCGAGCGCCGAACTCGTCCTTCCAGCGGTTGGCAACCTCGACACCGGCCTTGCGGAGTGCGTCAACGGCTTCCTGGTACTGCGCCTGCGTGAGCTTGCCGCCATTGTTGCCGCCGTTCCACAGCGTGTCCAAATCCTGACGGCTCTTGCCGAGACCAGCAATTTCCTGCTGGCGTGCGAATGCGGGGCTGTACTGGCGTGCCACGTCCAGGCCGCGTGCAAGCGAAGCGTTCTGCTTCTCCAATACTTGTGCGCGCTGCTCATCAATACGAAGCTGCGCCTCTGCTGCCTTGTAGCCAGCACTCTGGAGGTCCACGCCCTGGCGCTGCGCGTTTAGTCGGAAATCCGCGATGGTCTTCTCTAGCGCCAGCTGCTCGTCGGTAGCACCCAGCAGCTTGGCACGAAGCTGCGATTCCTGGTTGGCCAATTCCGCACTGCGCTTGTTGTGATCGTCCAGCGCAGTGGTAATGAACTTTGCGGTGCGAGCCTTCTGCATCAGGAGGCCGATGGATGCGATATCGAGCGCATTCAGTTCATGGCCGAGGATCTTTTGAAGCTCTAGCTGTTTGCGGTAATCCTCCGCCGCCAGTGGCAGGCGCTTGGCGGTTTCCACTTCGCCCTTGAGAGCGTCCCAGAATTCCTTCTCGCGCTTGGCGCGGCGTTCGGCTTCGGCAGCTTCCTTGTCTTTTTTGTCCTTGTTGCTCGCCGGATCGGGCTTCCCATCGGTGCCCGCGTCCAGTCTTGGCTTGACGGTGGTGCGACCGAGAATTCTACTGATCGAAGCATCTGCGCCCTTCTCGTCGCCGTAGATCGAACCAGCCTTGTCCGAGATCGAGCCGACAACCTTGCGCGTGCGAGAGCCCGTGTTCGCTACGGCGCTGCCGGCGGTGCTGAGCGCCTTGCTCAAGTCGGCCAGCGACTTGGCATTCCACATCATCGCGATGGACTTGCCCAGACCGGCGAACATGTCGCCAATGTCCGCGATCACTGCCGCGAAAATCTGGGGCAGGGACGACGCAACGTATTTGCCCGCGCGCAGAATGCCGACGATGCTGTTTGCCCAGCTGCGGCCGCCCTGGTCGAAGCTGATGCCCATCCATTTCAGCAGATCGCCGAACTGTTCGCCGATAAAGCCGCGCACGTTGCCCGCGATGGTGCCGATTGCACCGAACGTGGCACCGACAACCGAGCCGAACACCTGTGTGCCCTGGCCGAGCAGGTTGAACGTGACGGTTAGCCCATCAAGCAGGTTCTGGAGCGCGGACGCCTGACCGATGCCCGAAAAGACCTGGCCAAGCCCGTTGAGGATCGAGCCCACGCCCGAAATAATGCCGCCCACGAAATTGCCGATGGACGCCATGAAGGGAGTAATGACGCTGATGCCGTTGGCGACGGCCTTGGTGATTTCCTTTACAGCCTGACCGAGTGCGCCACCACCGATGGCGGCAAGCATCTGCTGCATGTTGTCCTGGATATTGGAGAAGGCACCCTTGAGGGTGTCCATCTGCTTGGCCATCGCGCCGCCGAACGCGGTCTTGCCGATGTTCTCCAGGTACTGAGTGATTTCCTTGCTGTTTTTGCCAACCGTGGTGCTGACACCCTGGAAGGTGAACTTGACCTTATCACCCTCGGTCTTGGACTTGATGCCGAACTCCTTGAGGCGTTCGAACTCGCCCGTTGAAGCGTCCGCGACGGCTTCGATCATCTGGTTCAGGCTTTTGCCCATCGCGGCAGCGGTGTTGCCGAACGAGGTCAGTCGTTCCTCGGTGGCAGAGAGGCCCAGGTTGCGGAGCTTGCGGAATGCGTCGATGGATTGGCCAAGGTCGAAGGGGGTCTTGTTGGCGAACTGCACGAGTGCGGCGTAGCTTTCCTGCGCCTTCGTTGTGCTCTTGGTCGCTGTCTCCAGCTGCGCCATCCACTGTTGTGTCTGGGATGCAGCGTCGATAGCCGCGACGCCAATGGCACCGATCGCGAGCGCAATGCCGCCGATGATGGCGGCTTGTGGACCCATGCGGGAAAGGGTGTTGAGGAGATTGCCGACGCCGGGGATTGCGCCAGCGGACTTGCTACCGATCTCTTCGAAGACCTTGCCGAGCGCGCCGCCGTGACCGGCTGCGCTGTTCATGCTGGAGCCGAGGCGGTCGAATGTGCCCTTTAGATTGTCGTTGGCTGCACCGATAGAGCGGGTCTTGCCGCCGATGCTATCCAGAGCCCGGTTGACGCGGTTTGCACCAGTCTCCGCACCATTGGCGACAATATCAATTCTAATCTGTGCTGTTGCGTCGCTCATGGCGCCTCCCTGGCAAATACCTGTGCGGGTATTTACCGGGAGGGTTTGAGGTTATGAGGATTTGCTACTTGCTTTCGCGTTCTGCTTGGACACGAAAAAGCTATCTGCGCGGCGCATGATGTAGGTGAATGCGCTCATCTCGTCCTGGTCTAAGCCTAGCTCAACATCGGCATACCAATGCATCTTGCTAATGGGGATCGGACCAAGCGCCATTCCGTTTACGCGTTCAGTGTGAAGATCCCAGAAGCTTTCCCAAAGCCACGCTTTGGCCAGCTTGGGGGCGCTTTCGAGTCGGCGTTTAGCAAACTCAATTCCTTTCCCGGCGTCCTCGGTGAGTTCCGCGCCCCCTTGGAAGACCCACCAGTCGAGAAAGGTGATTAGTTTCCCGCGTCTTCTTCCTTGGTCGCGGCTGGAGTGATCGCGCGGTAATTCGTTACATCCTGACTGCGGGCAACAAGCTCGTTGGCGAACCAGGAGTTGTCGTCGTCGTTCAAATATTCGAAAGCCAGTTCCTTGCTGAAAGGAATTTCCTTGTCGTTCGCATCCAAAACGCCGGTCCAATTATGGACGCACATCTGAACAAATCCATAAAGATGCGCGTTCTTGCCCTTAGCCTGCACATCGTTCGCGTGTTCGCGTTCGAAGCGCTCGTTGGCGACTTTGAGATATTTGTTGTGAATGTCGAACAGTGAGGTCGTCCAGGTGCCGTAGTCGTTGCCGTTCTCGTCAACGATGTGGTGAGCCACGCCGACAGCCGCCTTAGCGGCATCGAAGCGCATGAACTTCTTGAAAACAGGCTTTGTCGATTTGGTAGTCATGGTGTGTAACCCCTTTGTTGTTAAAGTACGCATCTATTTACCGAGACGCAGATGTGGAAATGGGCAGCCCGAAGACTGCCCATTCCTGTGACCGGAGTTGCAAAGGGGAGTGGTCACAAACCTTATAGCTGGGTGATGTAGATGTCGCCGCCGCCAGTGCCGTCATAGGCACCGCTTACTTCGATGTTGACGTACGCGCTTTCGCTATCAAGTTCAGTCTGTGGGATGCTTGCATGGCCAAAAATGAAGAAGCCATAGCCTGCACCAGCAGTGCCAACGTTGAAGCTGAAAGCCTGGCGCTGACCAGTCAGTAGGGTGTCAATCACCCAAGTGTCGTCGCGGTAGACGCGGATCGTCAGCTTCACATCGCGCTGGTCGCTTGGGGCGTTGCCAACCGAGACGTTGGTACCCAGGACGTAGCGGTTGTTTCGTGGCTGGCCAAATTCGAGAGATAGTGACTTCCAATAAACGGTCATGTTACCGGCGATATTCAGCGAGTTCACATCAGCGCCAGTGAATTCGTAAGCTGTCGAAAGAACGTCCGTTGGAACCAATGCGCTGTCAGTTTGCAGCTGGTCCTCTGCTGAACTGAGGAAATCAAATGCGACGTTGACGGCCGAGCCAGCCTCTGCCGAAATCGTCGCCTTCGTCACTGCGCTGCCCTTCGCGGTGCTAAGGATCGCCGAACCTGCTGCACCGGGCTTGAGCAGCTGGAGAACCGAGAATGTGCTGTCGGTAGTGCCCGGCTTTAGTGTCTTGGTGCCGGTGGTGGTGAACTTACCGCGCAGAGCGCCTTCCAGAAGCTGCGAATATACCGGTGAGAACATCATTGGCATGTTGATGGTGCCAGTGCCCGATTTTGGACCTCTCTGTAGACCATTCTTCGCGCCGTTCGGACGCTTGGTGTTCGATACAACGTCTGCGCTGCTAAATGCGATCGGGTTCTGGTTTGCTGCAACGGGGAGTAGGTAGCGGGAGCCAGTTGTAGGAGTGGTTCCTGCAACGGTCTCCAGCAGGACGCTGTACTGAACGTCCGATGGATTGATAATCTGTGGCATGCTGCCTCCGAGAATAGCTATTGTCAAAGGCACTAGGCCCGCAGCTATTTATTTGAGCACTCGGAGGTTGCTGCTTATTGGTCCGTTGTCTTTCGATTGGAATGCCAGAATGCCGTCGCATTGATGAGATGGAATTCCTGATCGCCACGTTTGTAAGTGCTGGACGTACTCTTGAGATTCTCCACGACAACCTTCTTGTCCGCGCTGCGCCAGCCACGGAACAATGCGTTGAACTGGTCGCGAATGTCGTTGCCCGGCCCGGTGTAGAGCCCCTTGGGGATGAAGATCTGGAGCGTTGCAGTACCGCGCTGTTTGTAGATGGGGTTGGGGCCGAGCGTGTATGTCTCGTCAAAGTTCGGATTGACGATCCAGCGCGTCCATACCTTCGTCTCGTCAATCGCCTGATCGGGCTGGTTCTCCACCAGCAGCTGGATTGCCTCCGCGTCCATGTTGTCCATGAGGCGATTGGTCAGCGCGGTGATGTCTTTCTGGATCATGGCTTGAGCCCTTTCACGGCGGCCACGACGGCATTCTCCACCCAACCAGCTGGAGCCTGTGGGCTGTGACCGTTGGCGAGCGCGCCCGCATATTCGGTGTTGTTCTCGATTTTGCCGTTCTCGAATGGCTTGGTCGGCGTCTCCACCGTCCAGGCACCGCGGAACTTGCCGGTATCCACGGGGCTGGCCATCACGAGGTTTGCATGAGCATCGAGCGTGACCTTCGCGGCCACCTCGACGGTCTTCTCCTCGATCATCTTGGTGATCGCGCCGCGCTTGCCCACTAGATCGGAGAGGTCGATTTTGATCATGCGACCTCCGCGATGTAGACGATGGCCTGGCCCTGGGGCGCAATGCGCGTGACCTTGCCGATCTGCCAGCTGAGCGAGCCCATCGTTAGCGTGTCGCCCTGGTGGGGCTCTGCGAGCATCGTAGCGACGCTTTGCAGCGTTTTGCGGCCATCGGAGCCCGTGACCTCGATAGGCCCCACAACGGCCTTCGTAGGGCGTCCTTGGGGCTGTCCGCCGGCGGCTACGCGACCGGCACGCTTTGCGGCCAGGGAGGTATCGGTTGGGGCCGTACCGATCAGCGTGGCGTCCGTGCCCAACTCCGTGAGCAGCTCGATCGCAAGGGGATAGAACTCATCATAGAGGCTCATCAGCGCACCAGCTTTCCAAACGAGACGGTGGTTGCAGTGGTAGCAACCAGGAACGGGCGGATGGTCGCGGTGATGTAGGGGTAGGGGTCCGTGTTGCTCTGGAAGTACTCTGTTTCCTTCTTCATGCCCGCCAGTTCCTTCTTTTCCATCTTCACGGCCTGTGGTGCGGCCACTGGAGCGGGGTCGGTTTGGAACGTCGCAGCCAGTCGGCAAACCAAGCCGTCAAAGATGCGCTGCTCGTCCGTGGTGAGATTGGTGCGAACCTTGTAGACAGAGCGGATGTAGTCCTCTGCATCCTGCAAGAGTGCGGATGCTTCGGTTGTGTCCAGATTGCTCCAAGCGGTATTCCCGCGAGCAGTGTTGTAGGAATTTGCGAATGTGACTGTAGCCATGAAGAACCTCCACGCTATTTAGAGGAGCCCGAGACGACGAAGGCCGCCCTCCGAAGAGAGCGGCCCTGTGCGTAAAACCTCTGCCGATTAAGCGTTGGTCTTGAGGATTGCGATTGGAACGTTCTTGCGTTCGAAAGAACGAGTGAACGCGCCAGCAACACCATACTGCGCCAGGGTAGGCGACTTGGTGCCTGCCGAAACAGCCGCAGCGCAGCTGAAGCCGATTGGGTGGATGATGAGCTGCTTACGCGAGTAGAGGCGCTCTTCACCCCAACCATTACCAGCAGCAGGGTCACGCCACACTTCGGTGCCGTTTGGTGCCGATGCTTCGCCGTAACCAAATGCACCCTCACCGAGAATGTATGTGGTGTAGGTCTTGCGATTGGTTCCCTGCACAACTGGGACGTCATCGTCAATGATGACGCGCTTACCGTAGTAGGTCAGAAATGGGTTGACGGCGCTTGGCTGGACGAAAGCAATCTGCTCTTGCTTCATCAGGTTTGTGTAAACCTGCGAGTGCATGACGATGACGCCGAGCTTGTCCATTGCGTCGCCCATAGTCTGAAGAGCATCAAGGATAGTGCCGAAGTTGACCGACTGAGCAGCTGTTGGAGCGCCGGTTGCGTCGTTGCCGAGCGGAAGGACCATATCGCCGCCATTCGATGCAACGTTGGTCAGTTCGATGCCCTTCAGCTTAGCGAGGACGTTCTGCTGGTAGTCATGTGCCCAATAGGTGCCGACGATGCTCGCGGCGTAGTCAAGAATAGGAGCGCCGGACACCGACTGTGACAGCTGCATGACCGACCAATCCTTCTCGCGGTAATCGGTGCGACCAATCTGCGAACCAGCGGTGAGATTTGCGGGAACCGATTTAACCGAAGGATCGTCCGAAGCTACGTTGCTCTCCGACCATGCGAAGGGGTTGAAGTGAGGAGCTTCGAACACAGCGCCACCAGCGGCGGCGTGCTTGTCCATTACGTCCATACGAGCGATTACGTTTGAAGTGATAAGGGCAGACTTCTTCACAGTCTGCTGGCGAGCGTAAGCGTCAAATGCCTTGGGCTCGATGATGTTCAGTAGCTGAGTGGTTGCCATGTTTGGCTTGACCTCCGATTTGATGTTACCAACCGGGCAACATCAATCGTTGCCGGGCCAATCCTTTTGACTGGCCCGCTATTTAGTCTGGCTATCTAGAGAGGTGCGGAAACAGGGTGGTAGCTTGGACTACCACCCCATTCCGATTAGATGTTGTTGAGGTAGCCGTTGCCGGTCTCGGTCGCCCAAACTGCTGCCGCTGCTGGATCCGTCTGCTTGAGCGTCTGGTAGTCGCCCAGGCTGAACTCTTTGCCCGCGACAGGGTTGGTCTTGGTGCTGGTGTTGCCAGTTGCACCGCCGCCGCTGTTGTCGCTTGCGCGGCGGAAGTGAGCGCCAGTCTCACCGCCCAGATACTCGCCAGCGAACTCGCCAATGGGCCTGCCCTCGATGGTGGCGACGCCACCTTCGTACTGAACCTTGGTCTTGAGCAGCGCGGTCACTGCCTCGGTCATCTCTGGACGAACATTGCCCTCCGCGAGAGCGCGGGCAATCTCGTTGTCCACGCGGATGGTACGCAGATCGGTGTCCGCTGCATCTAGCTTTGCCTGTAGCTTCTGGAGTTCCTTGGCGTGTGCTGCCTTGAGGGCTTCAAGATCGCCGCCCCGCTCTGCCGCCTGCTGCGCAGCTTCATCGGCTGCATCCTGGGCTTCCTGAGCCTTCTGCTTGACCTTCTGCTTTTCCGCTAGAAGTTCCTTGTTCTTCGCCTTCACCTTCTCAAGTTCAGAGCGAAGTTCCTCAATGCCACCTTCGTCGGTGATCTGGTTTTCGTTGGTATGAGACATTTTTGTTCCTTCTCGGCACTGCCGTTTCCGGTTACTCCCACATGGAAGCGCAACTATTTACCGAGGGGGAATGATGTTCTGTCCAAATGCCAAAGACTGGGGCAACATCGCAGACTGGGTTGCGGGGATTGGCTCGCTTCTGGCTGTAGCTGCCGCAATTTGGCTCGCTTACCGGCAAAGTTTGTTGGCGAACCGCTCTGCAAAAAAGGTCCGACGCAGCTTGATCGCGGAGGTTATGCGGCTTGTTGCCGAAATTGAGAATAACGCGAGAACGCATTCGAAAGCGAAGATATTGGATCTCTGCGATCACCTGAGAAGTATGGGGGACTTGGCAAAAAATGACCCTCAATTATTCGGGGAGATTGCAATGAGCGTCCGGCAGGCTTCTTTCACACCTGAAGACACAGCGCACAATAGGGAGGATGCGGGGTTTGCTAGAATTGCGTTGGCCATGCAAAAACGGCAACAGGTATTTCGTGAGCTGTTAAAGGATTGACGAATATCTAGCTTTCAGCTGCTCCAGAGTGAGGACTGTTCCATCCTTCTTGATGAAGTCCTGTAGGTTCAGTTTGCCGTCTCGCCACATCTGCGCGCGGGTCGGACCCAAGATCGTGTTTTGCGTCTCGTCGCCCTTGTCGCGCAGCCAGCTGGCGAAGGTCGTCTCACCGGCAACCTGGCCGTCCATGCTCGCACGTTCGGATGGGCTTGCCTCGTCGGCATTAACCCCAAGCTCGCGAAAGCTCTTGGTGACCGCCACGCTGATCGAGCGGCAACGGACGTGGCGCGGTGGGATCGGGCCTTCGCCAATGGGGAAGACCTGACCGGATAGCGATGCACAGGTGATCGTCGTGCGGCTGTCCAGGGTGCTGACGAACTGCCAGCCCTTCACGACATGCGCGTTCGCCTTCCAGGTGTGCTGCGCTGCCTGATTGCTCACATGGGTGGTTGCGGTGCGCACGATGGCATCCGCCGAGCGACGGCTGATGTCGAGCACGCCATCGGAATAGCGGTTGGCCTTGGTGCCACGAATGCGCGCAACGATCTTGTCCGTGCTCTCGCCCTGCACGAGCCCAAGTCGGATGGCCTGGCTAATTCGGTCGATGCGACCTTGCTCCATGCCCTGCGTCCAGCTGGCCAGGAGCCGCCCTTCCATGGGCGCTGTCTCCACGATCGCGCGGAGCATCGCCGGAGCGGGGAGGGTGGTATCCACGCTCGCGATGATCGACGCATCGAGCGCGCCTTTTTGGAAGACCGCTTCGGCCTTCGCGAAGTCGGTAAGCTCGTCGCTCAGCTGGTCGTGAACCTGATCGTAGATCGCGCCATTAAGTGCGCGGACCTCCTCCAGCATCTTTTGCAGGCGCGTGGTGGTCTTCGGCCCAATGTCGAAGCCGCGTTCCTCGATGTTGGCGAGGCGACCGGCAATCTTCTCCAGTATGTCCGCGTCGGCGCTGTTGAGCAGCTGAACGATACGTTCGGACAAGCCCTTACCGTATCGTCCAAGCTCGATGGCGTGACGGATGGCCCTGTCGCGCAGCGCTTCATTAGCGGTTGGCATTAGAGCACCGTTGGGCGGTCGGCCGCTTCCATCTTGGTGCGCTCGATTTCGCCTTCGATGTCCAAGGCTGGGGAGAGGATTTCACCATCGCGCAGCGCAAAGAGCAGCGTTTCGTGCGTGATGGCACCGGCCTGCCACATGCCCATGAGCGCAGTCATTTCCTGCGGCGTCATCTGCTGCGGGAGGAAGTCGGTGTTCAGGCTGTAGGTCAGGTCCGCATTTGTGGGATCAGCCCATAGCGCGAACTGGCGCAGCACCTTTTCCAGCTTGCGCGAGATCGTGCGCGTGAAGCCGGCGAGCGTTGCGTTCTCTGCTGCACGGCGCAGCATCTGCGTTTCTGCTGCCTCCGGTGCGGGCTTTTCCGGTGCAAGGATCGAGTGACCGATGGTGGATAGCTCGTCCTTGATGTTCTTGAGCTTGTTTTCGATGACCGACGCGCCCTGGCCCTTGAACTCCAGGTATTCCGCGACCGTATCCGGCTCCGGGAAGATCCATGCGGCGCCGGGTGCAACGTTGAGCTTGATGGGAATCTCTTTGCCTGCGTCGTCGGTCTGGGGCTTGAGGCCGCGGACAACGGGGATTGGAGCGGAAAGGAAATACAGGACGCTCGTGAGCAAGCCTTCCACGCGGTAGTGCTGGAGGTTCAGGTCCACTGAGTGCTGGAGGATCGACGGGGTAGGGACGAGCTTGTCGGAAGTGCTGACCAGCACGAAAGGAATCTCGGAGAGCGGAGCGCCATTCCGGGTTGGCGTCTTCACCGGGCCGGGAGCAAATCCACCATCGGTGCGCGTCCAAAGGCGAACCTGATAGACGCCATCATTGAGCATGAGTTCGCGAACCGCTGCACCGTCATTTTCGAGCAGGCGCACGCGAACAATCTGACGGCTGTTGCGAACGAGGCCGGGGGTGACTTCCAGGATCGTCTCACCGGAATATCCCGCAATGCGCGGACGATAGCCCTTCTCGATTTCGTTGGCGGCGCTCAGTCCGGTGAACGCCTCGCGCTCGGGATGATCGACCAGCAAGCCGGTGAAATTGGTGATCATGGTTTCGCGGACCACCCACTCCGCTAGATCGTCCAGGCTCTCGCCGCTGGGGGTGATCAGCTGGGAGAGGGTCTGCACGCGGGCGCTCCCGCTGTTCAGCTGCGCACGCTTGCGGAAGATCAGACCGGAAAGGCCCTGCGCGATCTTGCTCGCGGCGGGCAGAAAGCCGGTGCGCTCCAGATGGGCGCGATACTCCGCGTCGGTGTCCTCGGGGTTCGCGGCTGGAAGGTAGACTTTGCCCTGCGCTTTGACAGCTTCTTCGCCATCCAGGAATGCGCGGTTCTTTGCCCAGCGGGCGTATGCTGCACGAATAGCTGGGGTAGGCTCGTTGATGTTGATTTCGATAGGCACTGTATCCTCTTGCCAATGGCACTCAGGGGCGCGTCACGGACGCCAGGAGGCAAGAGGGCACGGCCCCACCGCCGTGCTATTTACGTCTTCACGCTAATCTGCTGGATTGTTCGAGCTGAAAGATACTCGAAAAAAAGCGAGGCAAAAATGGGTGACGGCAAGGCTCAACCTGATCAAAGCTTGGCTGAGGCGAGAACTTTTGCGTACCAATACTGGTCCGAACGATATGCGGAGGCTCGACTAGCTTCGAAATTCGAAGAGGAGATTATGGACGAGGCTCACGACCTCGTTCAATTTGCCGTGACTGCGGACACTCGATCGTCAATGATTCTTCTCGTGTCATTCTTGGAAGACACTTTGAAAAAGGTGTTCGTCAATGAATGGAAGATCGAATCAAAAAAGGAAATGGACAGATTTTTTGGGGGTTCGGGGCCATTGGCTACTTTTTCACAACGAGCATTGGTGGCGGCAGGCGTTGGTTGGATTGAAAAAGAAGCAGTAACAGAGTTCGATACGCTAAGGAAAATACGCAATACGTTCGCTCACGATCATCGTATGATCAAAATCGAGGGGTCAGATCTGGTTGGCCTGGTAACCTCGCTTCCGCCCCGTGAGCAGGTTTGGCTCTATAAGGAGGAGTATAAGGACCATTTCGAGAAAGCCGACGAAGAGACGAAACTCAAGATGCGGGTATTTTGCTCCGGATTGATGTTGGTCGCACATCTCCTTCTTAACTCAAAAATGATTGCCACAGGAATACCTAAGGGATTTAGATCTGGTTCGGGATTTAAGAACAAGTTTGAAATTGAGCAAGCCATGATTGATGCAACAATAAGATACTGCTGGATCGCAACGGGGCAAGTTTATGAGGGGAAAGTGTACGAATATCGGAGGTCGCGCGATATTTCACCGAAGGTCGGCGATTAGCGCAATCTGGCAGTTCTGATCGGGGTGTAGCCCGCTGTCCGCTTTTGCTCATGTGCGAGGTCGAGCAATTCAGTGATGCCCCATACAACCGCGTCCATGCGGTCTGGGGACTTGCGGCGGCTCGCCGGACTGCCGAAGTCGCACATCTGCTGCTCCAGCTCCTTGAGCGTTCCAACGTGATGAACAACGCCGCGCTCGTACTGAGCGGATACCGGCTCTGCGCGAGAAGCCTTGCCGCCAGTGGTCGCATTAGCGGAGACGAATTTGAGAGGCGCAGCCGGGAAATGCTTCCGCAGGGTCGCGTCCAGCCACAAGCCGCCCTGGTTCTTCTCCATGATGATGCGGCTTGCCCCCCAGGCGCGGAACGCCTCTTCGATGGCCTTGCAAGCTGCATCCGGCGTGTAGCGGTCGGATAGATCGTCCAGGACGTAGACATGCCCATCGCTGGTGATGCCCTGAACGGTGATGCCGGTGAGGTCGCTCTTGGGATCGGCGGTAACGGCTGGATCGCAGGCGATGGTGACGCGCTGGAGATTGATGTCTAGCTCGCGCAACATCGCCAGCACCTCGGAGGGTTCTGCGACAGTGGCGGGCTTGGGAATGCGGTTGTCCCTGAACATCGCCTCGGTGAAGAGCGCGTTCTGGTTTTCGTCGGACCACTCACCCGTGACATAGCGACGACGGCTTGCCGCGCTACCGGCCATCAAGCTCTCGATGTAGTCTTCGTGGAGATTGGCCTTGTTGGCTTCCGCCTCCATCTTGAACGCGATCCACTGGTCCGCGTTGTGGAGTGCGTCACCGTCCTCGGGGTTCACCTTGGTGATGAACGCCTTGTACTCCCAATCGCTGTAGAAGCGCGGGTTGCAGTCGAAGAACATTTTGTTCTTGAGGATTTTCCCGTCGTCGGTCTCATTCCTGGCGCGCAAACGAGAAAGCAGAGTGGAAACCTGCTGGTATGATAGACCATCCTCGTTGCACTCGTTGATCCAGATGGTGTTAAATTCGTCACCAAGAACCTTCGTCATGCGGTTCTCGTCCAAGCCATCGAAGAACAGCTTGGAGCCATTGGCGAACGTCACCGTCATGGTGGATTGGCTGATTTGCAGCTGGTTCTTTAGCCCGGGCCAAGCCTTATCCAAAACCTCGTGGAGTGTTTTGTCGAAGAGAGTCTTCTCGCAGGAGTTGCGTGTAAGACGGAAAATGGCATGGCGTGAGTTTGGCGCACGATTGGCACGCTCGATAATCACGTCCATCCAGTAGAAGCTCTTGCCACCACCAGAACCGCCATAAGCCAGGAAGAACTTGTAATCTGGACTGGTGACGATCTTGTGCGCTCGAACCTGATCCGGGTTGCGCTTGCTGATATCGTGACGGATGCCTTGTAGCGGCTTTGTAGACTGCATCGCCTACTTAGCAGAATGAGCAATCTTCGGCTGACAGCTACATCAACTGGCTATACGTGAACTTTCCTCAGAGGAGGAATGTATGAAGTCACTGTTGATTGTTGGAATGATGTTTGTGTCGGCTCCCGCATTTGCGCAGGATCGCCACTATGAAGAGTTGACCGCTCTATCGAAGGCGTATCAGGCTTGCTTGGTGGAGAAGGCAACACAGCTGGGCAAAGGCAACACCGAACCAGCCGAAATGGTGTTCCTGGCTGCACAAGCGGAGTGCGCAGCAGAGCGAGGGGCTATCGTGGCCAAGGCATATGGCACGTACTCGCGGCAAATGGCGGCGGATATGGTCGGCGGGTTCACGAAGGCAGCGGAGGAGGGCGGTAAGCCGGATGCCATGCTGGCATTGCTCAAGATGCGCACGGCCAAGTAAAAATGAAAATGGCGGGGCATCGTCCCGCCATTTCCACGAGCGGCTGGCTAGCGGTTGCGCTTTTGGCTAATCGTGGGGCGAACGAGCAGCGTGGGGCAACGCGACGGCTCGGGCATTTGAACGGGGGTAGGAATGATAAGCGCGATTGTGGCGGCGATGTTTGCGCTTGGTGGTCCGTCGTATCAGGAAGGCACGCTCTGGGCGGCCACTGCGGTATCCAAGGATAATTCAGGTATGACTTACCTGGATTTATCCAGCATGTCCAAATCGGGTTCGCTAGTTCGCGCGTGGACCGCGACTGTATTCACAAATTCATTCAAATATGGAAATAAAGATGTTTTCGCTATGCGCGATTTTGTGGAATTCGACTGCGAGCAGCGGAGGCAACGCGCTGTAAGCCGGATTGCGTATTCTCGGGATGGAGAAGTCGTTACTCAATACAACCGGGAGGATGCAGAGTGGTCCTACAATCCACCGGGTACGACGGGCTTTGGAGCCATCCAGGTAGCTTGTGGCTTAACTGAACCGCAAACGCTGACCCCTGGGTCTGATCCAATCAAGATGATCGACTTGATAATCAGCACACTTTCGAAGAAGTGACAAAAAATTCGACGGTGCATTCACTTTTGGAAATGGCTGAAAATACCATGGTGGCTGCGCACCTCGGTTCCTGCAAGGGCACGTATATACACCCCCTCGGTCTTCACTCTTCCGCCTAGTCAACCGAGAATGCGACGAACCGAAGCTGGATACCAGTTGCTACCCTGTGCGGTCTTGATGTGCCGCGCATTCAGGTGGTCCGCGATACCCTGGAGTGTTGTTGCGCCTGCTGCTCGTGCTGCTTCGACGTGGGGCATGAGCAGCGCCTTCCGCTCCTCCACCCGTGCCTGTCGCACTGCAATGCTTCTCTGACGCCCAACGGGGCTCACGGAAGCCAAGTTGCCCCGATCTCCTCCCAACTTGCGTCCGCGTCGCTTTGCTTCTGCAAGAGCTTCCTTGGTGCGCTTGCTGATAGCCTCACGTTCCCATTGTGCCAGCTGCGCCATTAGTCCGATGGTGAGCCTATCGGCGTGCGGCATGTCCGCGAATGCAACAGCCTGACCGCTATCCATGAGGGTGTTGAGGAATGCAGCATTGCGGCTAAGTCGATCCAGCTTGGCTACCACGAGTGTGGCACCAGTGAGCTTGGCGTATGCCAGTGCGGCTTCCAGTTGTGGTCTGTCGTTGCGCTTGCCGCTCTCGACCTCGGTGTACTCTGCTATGGGCTTTGTATCCAAGAAGTCCGCAACGGCTTTGCGTTGTGCCTCAAGCCCTAGTCCGCTGTTGCCCTGCTTGGCGGTGGATACGCGGTAGTAAGCAACGTGCATGTTCTATCCTGCTGCATTGTCCCTTGCTACAGGTGTTAAAGCCATGCGTGGGGTAGGGCGAGCAGCCAGGGAAGCTCATTCAGACTGTTGGGCACAGGGGTGCATCAAGTGTGCGGAACGTCGCTCTGGCTATCACAGTGAGCGTCTGTGGGGCTCGTTGACGCAATCAAGAGCGCATGGAAAAGCCCGCCAACATTGCTGCTAGCGGGCTCTCTTTGGCCGAGATCCTGTGGCTCCTATGGAGTGCAGGACAAACCTATTTACACACCGTCGCCACCCTCACCCACAATGGAGTTCCAGTCCAGGATAACAGGCTGATGCTGCACAACCTCCATCTGGACCTTTTCTCCGTAAACCTCGCGGTTGATCTTGGTCGTATAGGCATTGATGACCTTGAATGCGAACATCTTGTCGCTTGGACTCATCTCCAGGTTGTTGATCATGTCGATCAGCCTGTCCCACATGATGTGGCTACCAAATGATTTCCAGTCCAGGAACTCCCGTAGAGCTTCCTTGTTCTCGTGGAAGTAGCGGGTGACCGACTGCTCGTTAATCCCCATGCCCCTACAAGCGTTGCTCAGAGTATCCCCGCCAATAAGACGCGTCTTGATCGCCTCAATATGCTCGGGGAGAATCGTTTTCCAACCGTCTGTGGGGTTGAGGTTCTGATCGGCAATCTCGCTGATCGTCGCCAATTCTTTCGATCGACGTGCCTTCTGTGCGATGGATGCGGCAGACTGCCCTTCGAGCTGTTGTGTTTTGCGCTGTGCCATACGACTATTTACGCGGCGTCAGGTATAGTGGGTCATGCCCACGGAAGCTTTGCCTGCTTTCTTATCTTCAGCAACCATTTTCGCGAAGGTAAAATCTCCTCTTTTGTCGATGACATATCGCTCCGCAAATTCAACCTGAAGTGAGTTGTAGAACTTCATGTTCTCTCCGTCAGAAGGGATTGGGTGGCCGCTATTGAAGCGCTCTATCATCTCCAGCGCGCCATCCTCTTTGCTCGCATCTTCCAGAAACGCTTTCATGCTTGCCGCATTGAGCTTACCCTGCGTTAGAAGCCCAAAGGCAAACTTGCGCGATAGCTCCATGTTCGCATGGTGCCTCATCTCGATATCGTTCAGGATGCTAGGGCACCAAGCACACAAAAGCAGGTCGGATGACAGAGGGAGATAGATCTGGATACCGCGCACCTTCAATCCTAAGTTGCCATAAGGCGCGTAATCGTTGCTGTTGTGCAGTGCGACTGGATTGTCACCTAGATAGAAATGCGTGCCTGGTGCAGCCTCTGCGAGCAAGAAGTCTTTCTCGCTCATCATTATCGCGGTTTCGCGGAGCCATTTGACTGTAGTGTCCAGATGATCGCGCTTTAGGCGATCCTCGGTTAATGGCTCCCAGCCTTCAATGTCTTCCTTTCGAAGGCCCATCTGTTCAACCTTACGTGTCAGCACATCATCCAATTCCGCGAAGCGATTGCGATGTGCCTTTGTGCGGAGGAACTGAAACGCCAAGAGCGTCGAAATGGCCGCCCGACTGTTCGGGTCGTTAAGAAGCCTGCGGTCACGGATGATCTGCTCGTAGGTGGGCTTGACGTTTTCCTCGATCTGCCAAGCGCTCTCTTCAAAGGAGACACGCCAGTGTTCACCTACGACAAACTCGTTGAAGCGACGCTCGGCCATAATGCCACGAATGGATGTGACGAACTGCCGGTCATCGTGAATGTCGTAGACCGTGACGCGCTCCTTTGCCTCATTGCTAAGGAAGCGACGGAGAATGATTTTCGGAACGTAGTGCTGGTTCTGCGCTCCTTGTTCTTTGCTCTTTTCACCCATGCCTACATGTTAGCGGAGGTTGTTGAGCCTCTCTAGCCACTTTCGCAAATTTGGTTGGCAGTGGCCCATTGCATCAATGATCAGGGGCTGGCAGCAGCTTCGTCGGGTCGGGAAGCATGGGAAACACAGGGGCAATTAGGGTGTAGGCATTCCACACGTATGAAGCCGCTTCGGTGTAAGGCCGAACCTTATCAATCGTCTCCTTGAACTTCACCAAGATCGACCAGATACCTCTGAGTGCCGCCTCGGGGTCGCAGTTTCCCTCTTTGACGCATACTGCGGACGACTGTGCAACGATATCAACAACCGTCCTGAACGAACTTAGGACATAAGAGCTTCCAGCCCACCGGACATACTTGAGCTGAAAGCGAAATGCGCCGAGGCCGTCTTTGATCGCTTGCCGGACAAATGGAAGCAAGTCTTCGCTTTTATCAAGTTCATCAAGATAAGCGTCTATCTAATCGATAAACTCTTCGACTTCCTCGTTTGATAGCTCAGGGTAGCTGAGAATGGGTCTAACCGTGCCCTCCAACATGCTTAGCGCGGAACCATGATCCCTCACGCACTGCAGACCACCGCCGGGGCTATGGGTCCATGGCGAAACAAAGGATTGTGTCTTAAACGCCTCTTTGAAGCCGTGAAGGTGAGAAACGGTCTTCTCTTTGCTACGAGACGTGACGTTGGACGCTTCGACCAAATCGATTACGAGATCGATGCGCTCCATAATGCACGTGATGATTTTGAAGAACTCAGTCGAGGATGGCCGCACGCCAAACTTGTTCGCGAGGACGACCTCACCCGCAGAGCTTCCGCCATCGATGAGGCGATCTGCAATTTCTGACAATTCGGTCGCGGGGTCGGTTAGGTCAGCCATCGGTCAAACCTAACGGTTCCCCTTACGTTCGCAAGGGGGTGTGCTTCTGCTCGCGTTCGTGCAGGCGGTACAGCTGGCGCATGGCTGCGCCATCCTTGAGGTTCAGCTGGAGGGCGATTTGCTCCCTCGTGCATCCCCTTGCGATCATCTCCAGGCCGGTAATCGCGCGGGCGGGATCGAGGAGGCTATCGGGCAAAGCGGGCACCGGGGTATCGAGGGCAAATTGCCAGCTGCCGGGCCAGGGCGTGGGATCTTGCTGGAGGGTTCGTGCCTGGGCGAGCGAGAGAATGATGCGGGGCATCCTGTACTTAACGGGATGGAAAGGGGTGCCTTTCTACGCACCGAGGCATGAAAGCTCGATCAAACCGGCGCGGCAATGCCGTACGGATCGCCAACTTAGGCGCAGATTTTCACGCGAATATGCCGCAGCTGGCGGGGGTCGCGGCAGTGGACAGGCGGGCCAAGGCGTTCATCGTAGACAAGTTTTATGACCTTGGTGAGTACATGCTGGCCGCTGGTCAGCGCTACATCGAAGCTGCCCGCGACCAGCACCCCAAGACGCATTTTGTTTTCGACTTCCACGTAGGGGAGCCCGCGCTTTTGGGTGGCACGTTCGGCTACAATTGGAAGACGAAGCAGCTGGAGGCCTGGATCTGGACGGAGCAGCCCGACCTTGTTGATGCTGCCGACCCGGAGACGGTTCGCGCTGAGCACGCCGACTTTATGGCGCTGATGGACTAATTCGTCGGGCGCGTATGGCCGCGAGCGCATTTGGAATATCTCGGTCCCCGTCCTAGAACCGTAGTCCACACCTTTGTGGGAACAGCCATGGAGGCTTGAATGCGTTATGTTTTGATTGGGATGCTCCTCGCGCTTGGTGCCTGTGAGAAGCAGTCGGAGCCCGGCTCGAATACGAGTGAGGGTAATCACGTCACCATGCGGGGCAATGACGAGTTGGCCAACAAATTGTCTCACGGCAATTAAGCCAAGGCCAGCTTGAGCATGAGGGCTGTGGTGCGGTCACTTGTCGTCACTTCGACGGCAAACTCCTCACCACGGCTCCTCGGATAGTGCAGCGCTACGTCCTGGATGAGCTTGGCTCGTTCGGGATGCAGGCGCTTCCACTTGATCAGGCGGTCATAGCCATCTAGGTCGAACACGATGGAGTAGGGCGGCTTCATCGCTGGTATGACTGAAAGACCAAGCACTCGGCTTTGAGATTGTCGAAAGCAGCCTTCATGGTGGAGGGTTGATCACAGTCGTTCCAGAGCGCTTCTAGCTGATCCTGATCGACCACGAGGTTCCAGCGCAGTCCAATTCGGAACCTGTATTCGCCGGGAGTGCAGACGAAGGTTTCGACCTTGCTCGACAGAGCCCGTGCTAGAGCCCTCTCGACATCAAAGCACATCACATCATGGGGTACGATGTTGCTCATGGTCGGGCGTCGTCTCCTGGACGCCTCCACATCGCCAGTTTGAACATGACCGCATCGTCGCGGTCGCGGAACTGGACCATGTATGACTGAACGCCTCGCGAAAATGCGGCGCTCCAATTTTCTCGTACGATGCCCGCTTCATTGACACCGCCCTGAATGGCAATTCTGTTGAGCAACCTCCGGCTCGCTGTGGTCAACAGGCCGCAGTGAACGATTTCCACTTTCTCGTGGCTGTCGGACCTCAACAAGGCTTCGCGCTCGTCTGGGTCGGTCACATGGTGATCGTCACCGGCGCGCTCTGCGTCTTTTTGCGCCTCTATAATCTTGACGCTGCGCCACTCTTCAAGAGTAAGCTCGCCCTTCATCTCACGAGTGGCAATCCGATAACGTTCGGACGGAAAATTTCGAAGCCACTCGACGACTGTTTCGTACTCGACAGTGGAAACGTTGAACTTGAACGGGAATGGGTCCGTCATGCTGCACCAACCTTGCCTTGGAGGAGGCGAGTGAGTGCAGTAAGGCTGCCAAGCGAGATGGCGAACCAAAGCGGGCAATTGTAGCCCCAAAAGCCGGCGACGAGACTGAAGAACGCGGTAAAGACTGCCGCCTGGCTGATCAAGCTGCAAAGCATGATCAGAATCGCGATGAGGATGATAACGGGCGAGTTTGCATTCATTGAGAGTGTCTCCTTTGCTAGACACATCTACTTATTCAATTGCGCATTCTCGTTCTGACGGGGTTGATCACCCAACCTTGGGCTCAACCAGAAAACCGCCCTGTCAACCTCATTGAGTGCTCGCCCTGCAACCAGAGTGGCAACACAAGCTGGTTATCAGGAGCGCTTGTGCTGCTGGTGCAGATCGGAGTTTTACAACATGGCATTCGACCCCAAGAACCTCATCCCCGCTGCTCAGGTTTCGGCTTTCTCCAAGGACGCTGGACAGCGCAGCACCAAGCAGGTCGCACTCGACAACATCGCGAAGATGCGTGAGCTGTTCCTGGACCCCAAGAAGGAGGGCAAGCGCAACTTCAAAGTGGCCGATGATCGCGTGGCCTTCACGATCCGGGTCAACAACACGGCCCTCGTGCTGGAAGTCGCAAACGTCCAGGGCACCAAGGTAGAGGTGCGCGAGATGTCGGCTCCAAAGGCGGATTTTGCCGCCGCGCTGGACTACTATGCGGAGCGCATTCGCAAGGATGAGTACAAGTCGCAGCTGGATGCACTGGCGGGCAAGCGCGAACAGCGCACCAGCAAGATGCGGCAGACGCGCGCGGCAAAGAAGACCGATGGCGCAAAGTCCTAACGGCTCACCGCTTACCCGACTACACAGGCCCCCACTCTGGGGGCCTTTTCTTTTGACATTCTGGTAACCCCGTGTGCCTATCCCGTCCGCGAACAACTGTGGAGGCACCAATGGCCCGAGACTATTCCGCTTTTGCGGCATCCGACGATGAGAAGGCGCTTGCAGACGTTAAGCCCTTTGACGCTTCGAAGGGCCGCGATCAGCTGATTGCGCGGATCGACCGGACCCTAAAGCAGCTGAACGGTGAAATAGGGTTGCAGGGTGGTAGCGACTTTTCGCGCAAGCACCACAACGTCATCCATTATCGACCCACCCTCAAGGGGCAGCGTATCTACCTCACCCTGGATAGTGAGGAGCACTTCGCCACCACGACTAGCAAGATGCCCGGTCTTCTGGAGCAGTTTCGCAAGGACGTGGAAGCCGAGGTCTACGACGACCAGATCAAGCACGTTCTGACCGCTACGGCACCCACAAACATCGCTCCTACCGGCAAACGCAAGGCTGCTGGCACCGGCACTCCTCGTGGCCAGGGTTTGGGGAAGGTGTCGCGTCCTGACGATCCCGAGTGGATGGCCAAATTCCGCGAGAAGGTAGGTGAGCCCGATCCCTCGATTGTGGACCCGGTTCCCAACAGCAAGGGCACCAAGTGGGTGCCGCGTGCCAACACGCTGCGCGGTCAGAGCGCCGCCGCAACGCGGTACTCCTGACATGGAAGAGCCCAGGGCGTAAGGAGAGAAACACCCTGGGCTCCGTTGATCAAGGAGAGCGGTTGGCCAATGACCTAAAGTCCAACCGCACACCTATTTACCAGGCCTGCTAGGGGCGAATGTAGCCCAGCTGGTGCGCTTCACGTGCATACTCGCTCAGCGGCTTTGTGGCCTTGAAGTGAATGTCTTCCTCGATCCCCAGACCACCGAGCCCCTTGAACTCGGCAAGCTCGTCCATGCTGACGTAGCCCATTTCCGGGTAGCCCATGTCCGCTAGCCCGAACGCAAGGCCGTCCTCGTCGCACTCGGTAAGCAGCCACGTGCCACCCCCCGTGGGATTAAAGAGTTTGCATACGGGCTCGAAATCTCGCTCCGACTTGCGCCCCTTGTGCGGCAGTTGCTCCCGGTAATTCGCTTGCAGCTTCTCCAGGGTTTCGCTGCGCAGTAGCTTCTTCCAGTTGTCCAATTGAGCCTCCTAGTTTGGCCCAAGGACACACGGCTCCTTCTGACAAAAAGGGCAACCTGTTTTCTGAACTGCGCGAGCAGATATTCAGAATACGCGACCACATCAGGTTTCTGAATTCTTTGCTCGACCTTCTGCCAGAACGGCAACAACAAGCTGGGGAAGGAGACAAGTGGTGCAGATCGAAATCGCAAACATCGACCTCGGCAAGTTCGCAGACTTTATGCTGGAAGAGATCGACACCAATCCCGACTACGAGGACGATGCTTTCTCCGTAGAGTATGGGGGACAGCGCTTCTACGTGGAGCGCTATCCCACGCACTTCTACATGGAAACGCGGCATGGTGAGGTGTTCGAATTACCGCGCCATTGAGCTCCAACGACGCTCTTCCTGATAGCAAGACACCCCAGACGCTGCGCTGGGGTGTTTCCATATCCGCTGCTCGTCTTGAGCGTCTGTGGGGCAGGGGATTAGGCAGGCTCGTAAGCGCCTTCCAGCAGCGTCCCATCCTCATCGAACAGCCACCACGCTGTGTCGTCCGGCTCGATCCTGAAACAGCCATTGTTGGTGATCGCGATGCGCTTGATGATCCGCCGCAGCGACATATTCACTCGGCCTCGTGCATAGACGCGCACCTCGTCGTTCGTGCTGGTCAATTCCGCTCTCAAGCTCTCGATGGCCGCGATGTCATCATCGTTGGACGGCTTAGCCATTTCGATAGCGAGGCTCTTTTCCGCCGCCTGGATCGCCTCCGATTGCTGATCCACCTGCTCCTCAAGGGCTGCGATGCGCTGCACGATGGCTTTGCTGCCGCAATCGGCGAGGGCGTCCACGAGATTGTTGAGCCGGTCCTGGTCGGCATTGCGCTGCCGCGTGAGTTCTGCAATCCGGTTGCGCAGTTCCACCACAACTGTGGTTTCGGTGCGCTTTTGCACGAGTTGCGGTAGCAGCTGATTCAGCACGGTGGCTTCCACGACATCGTAGTTCAGGATCGTGCCGTTATCGCATTCCAGCTTTCGCCGTGAACGGTCGCACCGAAGTCGGCGGTGATCGTTGCGCCGGTAGATGACCGTCTCCCCGTTCTTCTTCGTGTATGACTGTCCCTTGTCCTCGAAATAGCGGAAATGGGCACCACCGCCGCATTGATCGCAAAACACCATCTGGCTCAGCAAATTGCGGTTGCCTTGGGTCTTGGTCGTTTTCTGGTTGCCCTTTCGCATCGCCAGTGCGGCTTGCGCACGGTTCCATTTTTCGGCGGCGATCGCCTGCGGCCAGAAGTCGGTAGCGAGCGTCTTCCCATCGGTTGTCACGTACTCGCCCAGGACGGTGCGCTTGGTGAGCAGGCGATAGATGTAGCTGTAGAACCAGCCGTTATTGCCCCGGCGTTGTTCGGGTGGTGTCCAGCTGGGCTCGCCGCGCTCGTGCAGGATGGTCACAATCCTGTGGATGCCAACCCCGTCGATATAGAGGTCGTAGATGTCGTTGAGCACGCGGGTGCGGTGCTCGTTGAGGACCATCTTTCCGTCGATGCGATCCACCCACATGGGCGTATTGGGGATGGAAGCTGTCTGCGTGCCGGCAACGATGTTCTCGAAGCGCTTTTGCCAGGATGCTTTGGTGCGCTTGCTCTTTTTGCTGCTCTCCTCGTGTGCCTGCTGGGCGAGGATGACGAGCTTGAAAATGTCCAGCATCTCGCCGCTTTCGGCGGACTTGTAGACATGCCCGTCGTGGTAGGTCGCGACATCAACGCCGTTCCCGTTCAGGCCCCAAATCAGCTGCGCGGCTGCTTTCGCGCCCTGACGGCTCAATCGGTCGATGTTCTCGACCACCAGCACTTTGTCTCGATGAAGGCCGTTCCGAGCCTCCAGCTCGAATTCGTGCAGCGACGCGCCTTCAAACCGATTGGCACCATGAAAGGCGCTTCGGCCTTCGTCCGTGATCGTCTTCTCGACCGTCCAACCGCGCTCGACGGCAAATTCAGTGCCGTGCGTCTGCTGGCGCTCAATCGAGAAGCCGCGTTGTTCGGATGTTGAAAAGCGCGCGTATATGACGGCAGTTTGCGACATGCGCTTGTCCTTGCAGGTAGGAGTTACGTTTCTGTTTACGTACATCGCAAATTGGGTGCAGCTGATCGCGGCCATGAACCCGTGCCGCTGCGGGCATCTGGGGGATCCGGCGCTCGCCTGCGCCCGCGCGCCGCGCTGCGCGGCGGACTATCAGGCCAAGGTCTCGGGTCCGCTGCTCGACCGGATCGACCTGCATGTCGAGGTCCAGCCGGTCACTGCCGCCGATCTCGTCCTGCCGCCCCCGGCCGAAGGATCGGCCGAGGTGGCAGCGCGGGTGGCGGCAGCGCGCGCGCTCCAGACGGCGCGCTATGCCGGGACCGATATCCGCACCAATGCCGAGGCGGAGGGCGCACCGCTCACCACCTTCGCAAGCCCCGACAAGCCTGGCAGCACGTTGCTCGCGCAAGCCGCCGAGACGATGCGGCTGTCGGCCAGGGGCTATACCCGGGTGCTTCGCGTCGCGCGGACGATCGCCGACCTGGCGGGCGCGGAGGGCGTGGGGCGTATCCACGTCGCCGAAGCGCTGAGCTATCGGCGCCAGGCGCCGAGAAACTGACGCGGCGAAGAACCAATGGACAGCCCTTCGGAATCCTATTTCAGCGTAGCGACGCGGCACGAAGCCGCGGCTGTCGCCCATGTCACCAACCGAGGATTTCCACCCTGCCGGATCGAGCGGGAGGAAAGCGGTGTGTCGATCCTGGTCTTTCCGCCGCTGCCGGAGGTGGAGATGGCGGGCCTTGCGCAGGCGCTGCCGGTGCATCTGAGCACCAAGATCGGGATCGTCGGCGGGCCGCCCCTTCGGTAATCCGCTGCCGCTATCGCCGCGCGGCGGTTCGCTGGCAGCGGGCGATCCCGATCGAGAAGACGAGCCCCGCACCAGCCCCGCCGAGCAGATAGAGCGGCGTGGTCGCCCCGTCGAAGCGCGTGCCGGTCAGCGCCTGGGCGAATCCGCGCGACAGCGACGGCGGGATCAGCGCAAGCGTCGCCCCCACCGCCACCAGCCCGACCAGCACGGCCGTGCCGGGACCGATCCGGCGCATCCGGCCTAGCCCGAGAAAGCCGAGCAACAGGATCCCGCCGATCATCAGTTTCACCGCGGGCCCGACATCGTCGGCAACCTGCCAGGTGCTTGCCGGCAGGCGGTGCAGCCCGGTGCCGATCGCGGCGGCCGATGCCGAGAGCCCGCGATAGGCGATGATCGCGCTCGGCAGGAAGATGGCGGTCGCCCAGGCGGTGACCCACGCTGGCAGGAAGCATCGCAACGACATTCTGACCCCCGTCTTTCCTGGTGAACGCGCCCAAGCGTGGCAAAGACTGGCTGCACCCGCATGGGGATGCAAGCAAATCCCCGCCAGAACGGCTTGCCCGGCGCGACGGCCATGCAACACGGGCGGCAACCTCGCGCGCCCGTCCGCGTTCAAGCCCGGTGCAACAGCCCCGAAACGAAACGCCCGACGGCGAAAAGGCCGATCTCCCCCCTCAGGAAGAGGAGGAAGTCGAAGAGCGCCAGGCCGCGTCCTCGCGCGTCATCCACGAGGTCATCCGCCGCCAGGGCGACGAGGAACTGGACCGGCCGTCTAGCTCGCTGTTCTTCTCCGGCGTGGTCGCCGGCGTGGCGATGGCGGCGTCGGTGCTCGGGCGCGGGCTGATCGAAAGCCATTTGCCGGACACCGCATGGCGGCTGCCGGTGGCGAGCATCGGTTATTGCCTCGGCTTCGTGATCGTCGTGCTGGGGCGGCTGCAGCTGTTCACCGAAAGCACGCTGTCCGCGGTGATCCCCGTCGCGGCGAGCCCGACGCTGCGCAATGTCGGGCGGCTCGCGCGGCTATGGGGGCTGGTGCTGGCCGCCAATCTCGTCGGCACGCTGTTCATCGCCTATCTCGCTACCGAGGGATGGGTCGGCACGGAGGCGAGCACCAAGGCGATGCTCGATACCTCGCGCAGCCTACTCGCGCTGTCCGGCTGGGACGCGGTGCGCGCGGCGGTTCCGGCGGGCTTCCTGATGGCAGGCATCGCCTGGTCCTTGCCCGGCGCGCGCCGACAGGAATTCTTCGTGCTGGTGTTCTGCACCTATTTCATCTCGCTCGGCGAGTTCGCCCATGTCGTCGCCGGCGCGGTGGAGGCATGGATGCTGTGGCTGGCGGGGGAGGCGAGCCTGTCCTGGGCGCTGGGGGGCTTCCTCGCGCCGGCGCTCGTCGGCAACATCCTGGGCGGATCGGTGCTGTTCGCGTTGCTGGCCCATGCGCAGGTGCACGAAGAAGTGTGAAGCGGGTTGCGGCACGGCCAAGCTTCGTCTAGCCGTGCGCATCCTTCGCTGCCCCTGTGGCGAAATTGGTAGACGCATTCGACTCAAAATCGAACGCCGAAAGGCATGCTGGTTCGAGTCCGGCCAGGGGCACCACGAGATATTTGCATTGCTGGAGCGACCGGTCGGAAGCCGTGATGCAGTAGCGGCGCAAGGCACGGTGGTCGTTCCGGTACGTCCCGCGACCATCGGCACGGATCGTCAGGCGACCAGATCGCACGGAGCGTGGTCCTTCGCGCATTCCGGCGGAATGTACGTGTGGCCGGGCATGGCGACGCCATCTCGGGCGGGCCGAAGCCTCCGTCCCTCCGCTACCATGGGATCGACTATGCGGGGAGCGGGTTGATGCAGCAATGACCACCTCTCCGACATGCGCCGCCCTTAGCTACGAGGCGCTGTTCGCTGCTGCGCCGACGCCGATGCTCGTGCTCGCGCCCGATGCGCCGCGCTTCACGATCCTTGCGGCCAACGATGCATATCTTTCCGCGACGATGCGAACTCGTGACGACCTGGTCGGGCGCGGTGTGTTCGAGGCGATGCCGGACAACCCCTCCGACCCGGTCGCGAACGGATCGGCAAATCTGAGAGCGTCCATCGAGCGAGCGATCGCAAGCCGGAAGCCGGACTCGATGCCACGTCAAAAATATGATGTGGCCGATCGCGCTGGCCGGTTCGAGGCGCGCTGGTGGGATCCCGTAAACAGCCCGGTCCTCGATGATTCCGGCACCGTTACCGCAATCCTTCACCGGGTAGAGGATGTGACTGCCACCGTCCTTGCGGATATGGCGCTGCGGGAGAACGAAGCGCGACGGGGCCGGGAGCGCAGCTGGCTTCCCACCCTTGTCGAGCACCTTCCCATCGGCGTGATCGTCGTGGATCGGGATGGCACGCCGCTGCTCTGCAACCCCGCCTACGCGCGCATCATCCCCGAATGTGCGATGCCGTCTCGCCTGCCGGACGCGCGTGCGCGATGGTTCGGGCAGGACGAGAACGGCCAGATCATCGAGCCCGACATGTATGCGGGTGCCCGGGCGCCGCGCGGCGACAACGTACCCGGAACCGAGTTCCTCCACCGCGCACCGGATGGGTGCGAGACCTGGGTACGGGTGAGCGGCGTTCCGCTCCGGGATGCGGAGGGGCAGGTCGCCGGTGCGCTATGCGTCGTCGTCGACATCGATCGCGAGAAGCAGACAGAAGCACGTCTGCGCGAGCTCAACGAAACCCTGGAAGCCCGCGTGGCCGCGCGGACCGCCGAGCTGGAACAGGCCCATGAGCAGCTGCGCCAAAGCCAGAAGCTGGAGGCGATGGGCCAGTTGACCGGCGGTGTAAGCCATGATTTCAACAATCTGCTGACGCCGATCATCGGGTCGCTCGACCTGCTCCAGCGGCAAGGGGGCGGCGGCGAACGCGAGCGGCGGCTCGTCGACCGCGCCCTCCAGGCCGCGGACCGTGCCCAGGTGCTCGTCCAGCGCCTGCTGGCTTTCGCGCGGCGGCAGCCGCTCCAGCCAGTACCGGTCGATGTCGGCGCGCTGGTCACCAACATGGCGGAGCTCGTCGCCAGCACCACCGGGCCGCAGATCGAGGTTGTGGTGGATGCGAAGGCCGCGCTTCCCCCCGCCACCGCCGATCCCAACCAGATCGAGATGGCGCTGCTCAACCTGTGCGTGAATGCCCGCGATGCCATGCCCGATGGCGGCACGATCCGGATTTCGGTGTCAGCGGAGAGGGTGGTGCAACACCATCGCTCGGCCCTCGATCCGGGCCGTTACGTGCGCCTGTCGGTGGCGGATACCGGCATCGGCATGGATCGGGCCACCCTGGAGAAGGCGGTGGAGCCGTTTTTTTCCACCAAGGGGGTGGGTCGCGGGACCGGCCTCGGGCTCTCGATGGTCCACGGCCTTGCCGCGCAGCTTGGCGGCGCAATGACGATTCAGAGCCAGCCGGGCCTCGGCACCAACGTCGAGATCTGGCTGCCGGCGAGTGACGAGGCGGCGGAGCTATCCGGCGCGCAGGCGGAGGGCACAGCCCCGCGTGCAGCAGGCATCGTGCTTCTGGTGGATGACGAGGACCTCGTGCGTGCCAGCACCGCCGACATGCTGGGCGACCTGGGCTATACGGTGATCGAGGCCGGCTCGGCCAAAGAGGCGCTGAAGCTTCTAGATGACGGGCTGAGACCGGACCTTCTCGTCACCGACCACCTGATGCCGGGCAAGACAGGGCCGGAGCTGGCGCGCGACGTCCAGCTGCGACTTCCGCGCATCCGGATCCTGATCATCTCCGGCTTCGCCGAGCTCGACGCAGTCGAGGCCGACCTGGCGCGCCTCACCAAACCGTTCCGGCAAGCGGATCTTGCGCGCAAGCTGGATGCGTTGGCGGGGAACGGAGAGGCAGCGGAAGCGCGATCCGGATGAAGATCGCGACCTACAATGTGAACGGCGTGAACGGTCGCCTGCCGGTGCTGCTGCGCTGGCTGGAAGAAGCGGCGCCGGACATCGTATGCCTGCAGGAGCTCAAGGCGCCGCAGGAGAAATTCCCCGAAACTCCGATCCGCGACCTCGGCTATGATGCACTGTGGCACGGCCAGAAAAGCTGGAACGGCGTGGCGCTGCTCAGCCGGGTGGGTCAAATCCACGAAACGCGCCGCGGGCTGCCGGAGGATCCGGATCCGTCGCAGAGCCGCTATATCGAGGCGGCGGTCAACGGGATCCTCGTCGGCGGGCTGTATCTGCCGAACGGCAATCCCCGGCCGGGCGCCAAGTTCGACTATAAGCTCGCCTGGTTCGAGCGCCTGATCGACCATGCCGCCACGCTGGTGGAAAGCGGGCTACCGGTGGTGCTCGCCGGCGACTTCAACGTGATGCCGACCGAGCGCGACGTCTACAAGCCGGAGCGCTGGCTGGACGATGCGCTGTTCGCGCCCGAGGTGCGGGCGCTCTATGCTCGGCTGCTGGCGCAGGGATGGACGGACTCGCTGCGCAGCCTGCATCCGGATGCCACCCTCTACACCTTCTGGGACTATTTCCGGAATGCCTTTGGGCGAGACGCGGGGCTGCGCATCGACCATCTGCTGCTGAGTCCGGTGCTGGCAGGCCGGCTGGCGGACGCAGGGGTGGACCGGCACGTCCGCGGCTGGGAGAAATCCAGCGACCATGCCCCCACCTGGATCCGCCTGCGCGACGACTGATCGGCGTCAGCCGTCGCTTGCCGCTCGCTGCACCAGCTCGGTGATGCTCGCCGCCAGCGTCTCCAGCTTGTAGGGCTTGCGGAGGATCGGGAATTCACGCTCGTCGCGCGGAATGAACTGCTTGCTGCTGTAGCCGCTCGCCAGCAGTACCGGGAGGTTGGTGTAGGTCTCGCGCACCGCGCTGGCGAGCTCGAGCCCGCTCATGCCCGGCATCACGATGTCCGAGAACACCAGGTCGAGCGGTTCCTCCCGCAGCAACGCGAGCGCGTCCTCGCCGCCCGATGCTTCGAACACCGTGCAGCCAAGATCGTCGAGCAGCTGGTGCGCGAAGTAGCGGACATGCTCGCTGTCTTCCACCAGCAAGACACGCAGCCCCTGAGGCAGGGCGATCTGCGTGTCGGGCGCCGGATCGCGCTGCAGCGGCTTGAAACTGCGCGGGATCCACAGCTCTACCCGGGTGCCTTTGCCCAGCTCGGAGTCGATCCGCGCGGTGCCGCCCGACTGTACGGCATAGCCATGGATCTGCGACAGCCCCAGGCCCGTGCCCTTGCCGGTCGGCTTGGTGGTGAAGAAGGGTTCGAACACGCGCTTCAGCGTCTCGGGCGGAATGCCTTCGCCGGTATCCTCCACCGACAGCAGGACGCCGTCTCCCTCCGGCCTAGGCGCATTGCGCGTGGCAATGGTGATCCGCCCACCGGCCGGCATCGCATCCCGCGCATTGAGCACGGCGTTGAGGAGCGCGGCCTCGAGCCCGGTGGGATCGATTGCCACGAGCCACAGGGCAGGGGTTAGCTCCAGCTGCAGCGCATATTGGCTGCCCAGCGTCCGCTGCAGCATCTCGCTCAATGCATCGAGGCGGACGCTGAGATCGATCACCTCGGGCTCCAGCGGCTGGCGCCGGGCAAAGGCGAGCAACTGCGAGGTGAGGCTGGTGGCTCGCTCGGCCGTTTCCAGCATGACGTTCAGGTAGCGCGTGCGCTTCTCGCTCGGCATGTCGGGCTGCTTCAGCATGAAGTCCGCCGAGCCGCGCATCACGGTCATCAGGTTGTTGAAGTCGTGCGCGATGCCGCCGGCCAGCTCGCCCAGCGCCTGCAGCTTCTGCGATTGCAGCAGCGCTTCCTGGGTGCGGCGCAGTTCCTCCTCCGCCTGCTTCCGCTCGCTGACGTCGCGGGTGACCTTCGCGAAGCCGACATGCGCACCGGCCTCGTCGTAAATGGGGTCGATCAGCACATGTGCCCAGAACAGCGAGCCGTCCTTGCGGACACGCTGCGCCTCGGCCTCGAACTTGCCCTCTGCCAGCGCGGTTCGAAGGGTGATTTCCGGCGCGCCGCGCGCGCGGTCCGCTGGAGTGTAGAAGAGCGAGAAATGCTGACCCAGCACCTCGCTCTCGACATAGCCCTTGATCGCCTGCGCGCCCGAATTCCAGCTGGTGATCCGGCCGTCTGTGCCGAGCATGTAGATCGCATAGTCGCGCACGCCCTGGACCAGCAGCTTCAGCTGCAGCGCACTCTCATATGTGGCCTGTTCGAGCCGTCGCTTCTCGGTGATGTCGCGGGTGATCTTGGCGAAGCCGAGCAGGGTGCCGTCCTCGCCGCGGATCGCGTCGAGGATGGCGTGGGCCCAGAAGCGACTGCCGTCCTTGCGGATGCGCCAGCCTTCCGCTTCGAAGCGGCCCTCGCGCGCTGCCGTGGCGAGCGCGCGGGCCGGCAATCCTGCCGCCTGATCCTCGGGTGAGAAGAAGCGGGAGAAATGTGCGCCCACGATCTCCTGCGCGGCGTAGCCTTTGAATCGCGTGGCGCCGCTGTTCCAGGTGACGATCCTGCCCTCGGGATCGAGCATGTACAGGGCGTAATCGGTGACCGCATCCACGAGCAGCTGGAAGATTTCTGCTGAGGGGTGCGGTTCGGCGTCGACTGCTTGCAAAACCTGATCCTGTGCAAAGCCCCCCCGGACTCACCACGGACCAAAGTCTGTATCGTCTTGAATGTCGCATGCAACAGGTTCATTTTTCAGGATGGATGCAGGAGCTGTCTTTAGAGATGGGCCTCAATTGCGAGCCGCATCGCTTCAGCGGCGGTGGAGACCCCCAGCCGGCGCACCAGCGCGCTGCGGTGCATCTTGACCGTCTTTTCCGCCAGGCCGAGCTCCGCGCCGATCTGTCGGTTGCGCAGACCATGGGCCATCAAGCGCAGCACCGCGCGCTGCTGTTGCGTGAGGCACGCGATGCGCCGTGCCGCGTGCGCCTGGATGAGCCCGGTTCCCCGCGCGCCGACTTCCATCTGCGTGCCAAGGAAGAAGAGGACGTCGCCGTCCTCCCCCAGCACGGGTGCGACCATGACGGCATTGCGGAAGCTGCTGCCATCCTTGCGATAATTGGTCAGTTCGACGACCTGGGGCGTTGCCGAGGCGATCGCATCGCCGAGCGCTTTCGACTGCACGGGCTCGGTTCCGGGGCCGGCGAGAATGCGGCAGTTGCGGCCCAGCAATTCCGCTTCGCCATAGCCTGTCAGGTAGGCAAAGGCAGGGTTCGCCGCGATGATCGGATTGTCTATGCGGTGTGGGTCGGTCACGATCGAGGCGATCGGCGAAAGCCGGATGGACTCTAGTAGCGCGTGTCTGTTCATGTGCGGGTCCAGTCGGATCCTCCGAATAGGGCGATGCAGCATCGCCGTCCCGGCGATAACAGCTCCCGCGCCGTAACGCTCCGGCACGGATGCGGGATGGGGGCGCGCGCGATCGGCCGCGCTGCTCGGTCAAAATCACATTCGGAGTGGAACAACCAATTGGGATATCTTGAAATTTCCATCGCCGGGCCAATATTGCCGGTCTTGTTCAACAACAGAAAGGAGGTGGTCGAATGTCTCATTGTCATATGCCGCTGAACACGGATTCCATGAGCATGGCGAACCTCGTCGAGGCTTGCCGCTTCTGACCTCCCGCCCTCAGTGGCAGGCAATGGAAGGGCCGCTCCAGCGATGGGGCGGCCCTTCGTGCTTTCGGTGCCTCGGTAACGGCGCAGGCGGCTTGGCTTTCCGGCCTGTGGCGGGGGGCGTGGGCGGCTAGGCCTGGGCAGAGGGGACTACCTCAATGATCTTGTCGCCGCGCTGGAGCGACCGTGCCTCGGGCTGCCAAAAGCCGTAGCGCTGGCCGCCCCGGTAGACGCGCAGACCCGCGCCGGTGGTGACCGCGGACAGCGGCGTACCGATTTCGGCGGCGGTCACGTCGCGCTCGCGGAGCGAGACCGCGCCATGCAGGCCGGCAAGATCCATCATGTATTCGGCCAGATGCGGGCCGGTGGTCGAACCTGCCAGCAACAGGCCGGCGAAGCTCGCCGGGTTGATCACCGTGGTGGCGCCGGCCTGCACGGCGAGCGCCTCATTGTCTTCCGATCGGATGACGACGCTGATCGGCAGTGCCGGCGCCAGGCGCCTTGCGGTCAGCACGATCAGGATGGACGTGTCGTCACGCCCCGCCGCCACGATCATCGCGCTCGCCTTCGCCACCTGCACTGCGTCGAGCGTGGCGTTGCGGCTGGCATCGCCTTCCACGACCATCACGCCTTCGGCCTCGGCGCGCGCTACCGCATCGGCATGGGGATCGATCACCACGATCGCCTCGTGCGGCTTGCCCCGGCGGAGAAGTTCCACCACCGCCTCGGTGCCACTCGTCCCGTGCCCGGCGACGATGACATGGCCGTTCAGATCCCGCTGCAGGTTTCGCATCCGCCATTTCTCCCAAACCCGCCGCAGCACGAAATCATAGGCCGTGCCCAGAAACATCAGCCAGACGAACAGCCGCACGGGGGTGACGACGAACGTGTCGAACAGGCGCGCACGATCGGTCACCGGCACGATGTCGCCATAGCCTACCGTCGTGACGGTGATCATGGTGAAATACACCACGTCGACCAGGCTGACCTTCCCATCGGTATTGTCGCGCAGGCCGTCGCGATCGATCCAGTGGCCGGCCAGCGCCACGCCGATCAGCGCGAGCGCGAGCGCCATGCGCCAGCCCAGCGATACCCAGGCGGGCGTGCGTCCGCGGTGGCGCAGGATCGGCGCATCTCCGGTGGATATGCGAGGCGAACGCCGAGGCATGGTGCCGGATCTAGCGCGGTATGGCCGCTACAGGCAACCAGGCCCGCCGCGTACGCTTGGACGACGAACGCCATCCGTCCAGCGACGAGCCGCGCCGATTTGCCACTGCATTTCGGACGGTTGGCCTGTACGGGGAGGGCAAAGGAGGGGGCTTTGCCACTGATCGATATTGTCGTCCGCGCCGGTGCACTGCTTGCGCCGGGCGTCTTGCTCGCCGCCTGTGTGCCCACGCTGCCTTCCGCTGCCGCGCCGACGCAGCGGTCGGCACCCCGACCCGCGCTGGTCGCACCGCCGATCCTCGCCACGGCCGGCGCCGTGCGCCCGCGCCGCTCCGACGAGCCGCCTGCTGCGCTGCTCAATGCGGTGCAGGCGCTCGGTGCGTCGTTCCAGGGGCAGGTGGCGATCTCGGTGCGTGACGTCGAGCGCGGCTGGATGGTCGCCTGGAACGGGACGCGACCCCATCCGCAGCAGAGTGTCAGCAAGCTCTGGGTCGCCATCGCCGTATTAGACGCGGTCGACCACAAGCGCCTGGCGCTCACCACCCCGATCACCGTGACGCGAGCTGACCTCACCGTGTTCCACCAGCCCATTCGGCCGCTCGTCGGCCCCAATGGCTATCGTACGACCGTGGGCGCGTTGCTGGAGTGCGCGCTCACCCGCAGCGACAATACGTGCAACGACGTGCTGCTGTGGAAGGTCGGCGGCCCGACGGCGATCCGCCGGATGCTTGCCGACAAGGGCGTGGACGGCGTCGGCTTCGGGCCCGGAGAGCGGGAATTGCAGGCGCGCACCGCCGGGCTGGTCTGGCGCAAGGAATGGGCCGGTGGCGCCGGTTTCCTGCAGGCACGTGCCGCGATGGAACCGGCGGCGCGGCGCAAGGCGCTGGAGCGCTATCTGGCCGCACCCTATGACGGCGCGAGCGCCAACGGCATCACGCTGGGCCTCTCGCTGCTGGCGCAGGGCAAGCTGCTCGGCCCCGATTCCACCGATCGGCTGTTCCGGATCATGCTGGCGAGCAAGACCGGGCCGCTGCGGCTGAAATCGGGCCTGCAGGCCGGCTGGAAGATGGCGCACAAGACCGGCACGGGGCAGGAACTGGGCAGCCTTGCCACCGGCTATAACGATGTGGGCCTGCTCACCGGACCGGATGGACATCGCTATGCGGTGGCGGTGATGATCGCGAGCACGCGCCAGCCGATCCCGGCACGCATGCGGCTGATGGGAGACGTGACGCGCGCGGTGATCCGTACGACCGATTGAGGCGCGCGCGGCCCCATGCCATGCCTCGGCACTTACTTGAGGCCGTGACCTGGGCGGGTTCCGGCGGTACCAGCAGCCGATGGCGAGAAAGAAGCGTTTCCTCACCGCGACCATGGCCGACGGCTATGTGAAGACGATCGGTCCGACCGCGGCGCCGTTCACCCATTTCTGGCGGATCGTGGCCGAGCTCGAGAACGGGAAGACGGACGTGTTCTGGGGGCACAGCAAGTCCGCCAAGGAAGCCGGCGGGAAAAAGGCGGCGGCGGAGGAGGCGGCGCGCATGCGTGGCTGGAAATCCTATCAGTTCGAGATCGTCGAACTCAGCGAAAGCTGAACGGGCGAAGGTCCGCGGTGCCTGGGTCGGCGCAGACCGGCGCGCCGGCGGGAGAGGTGCCGACCCCGACCCCGACGGCGCCGCGGCTGCTCAGCGGGGACCCGGCGGCAGATTGGTTTCCAGATAGCGCGTCATCAGCGTGTAGAGATGCAGGGTGGTGTTCTCGCCCTCGTAGATGCCGTGGGTGCGATCGGGATAGGCCATCATCGAAAACTGCTTGTTCGCGCGGATCAGCCGGTCGGCCAGCTGCTCGGTATTCTGGTAGTGGACATTGTCGTCGCCGGTCCCGTGGATCAGCAGCAGGTTGCCCTGCAGCCGATCGGCGAAGGTGATCGGAGACCCGTTCTTGTAGCCGTCCCTGTTCTCCTCGGGCAGGCCCATATAGCGTTCCTGATAGATGGTATCGTAGAGCCGCATGTCGCTGGGGCCGGCCACCGCGATGCCGGTCTTGTACAGCTCGGGATAGCGGAACAGCGCGTTCTGGGTCATCGCGCCGCCCCCGCTCCAGCCCCAGATGCCGATCCGGGCCGGATCGATATAGGGGCGCGTCTCCAGCAGCTTGCGCACCGCGGCGGCATAGTCCGCCGAGGCGAGGATGCCGACCTGGCGATAGATGCTCTTGCGCCAGTCATGGCCGCGCGGGGTGGCGGTGCCGCGCGGATCGATGCTGGCGACGATATAGCCGGACTGGGCGAGCATGCGGTGCCACAGGCCCTGCGATCCCTGCCAGCGATCCGCCACGGTCTGGCCCCAGGGTTCGCCATAGACGTAGAAAAGGATCGGATAGCGCCTGGCGGGATCGAAATTGGCGGGCCGGATCAGCCAGCCGTCGAGCTGGGTGCCGCCGCCGATATCGACGCGGAAGAACTCGGTGGGTGCTATCCCGGTGTCGGCGATGCGCGTGGCCAGCGGCTGGTTGGTCACCAGCGTGCGCAGCGGCACGTGCCGGGTGAGGTCCAGCATGTCGGTCACCGGCGGTGCGTCGAAGCGCGAGACGGTGTGCAGCGCCCAGCGTGCGCCCGGCGCGATGTCGTAGCTGTGCGTGCCAGGCTGACCGGCCGGCGTCAGCCGCTCGACCCGGGGGGCGCCCGACAGCGTCGTTCGATAGAGATAGCGCTGGGTGGGATTGTCCGGTGCGGCGATGAACCAGGCATAGCCCAGCTTCTCGTCGATCTTCAGCAGCTCGATCACGTCGAAGGCGCCGGGCGTGCGCAGGGTGGCGCGGCCGGTCGCGCGGTCGACGGTATAGAGATGGCGCCAGCCGTCGCGTTCGGAAAGCCAGGTAAAGCTCCGCCCGCCCTGCAGCCATTCCGGCGCGGCATTGGCCTCCACCCAGGCGGCGTCGCGCTCTGTCAGCACCGGTTGCACCGTTCCGGTCAGCGGGTCGCCGAGCAGCACCTTGAACGTGTTCTGCAGCCGGTTTGCCTGCTGGAGGAACACCGCGTCGGACCCGCCGGCCCAACTCATCTGCGGCACGTAATTCTGCCGGGGATCGCCCTCCAGCTTGAACCAGCTGGTGCGACCGTCGGCGACATCCACCGTGCCCACCGTCACCGCCGAATTGGTGGTGCCGGCCTTGGGATATTGCAGCGGGACGGGCTGCGAATATTGGCCGCCCGTATTCTTGATCATGAAGAAGGTGCCGACGCCGCGGGTGTCGAAGCGCCAGAAGGCGATGCGCTTCGAATCCGGGCTCCATTCGAAGGCGCGGCGCAGCGAGAATTCCTCCTCGTACACCCAGTCGGCAAGGCCGTTGACGACATAGTCGTCGCCGTCGCGGGTCAGCTGGACCGGCGCGCCGCCGGCGACCGGCTCGACATAGAGGTTGTTGCGCATGACGTAGGCGATGCGCCGGCTGTCGGGCGAGAAGCTGGCGTAGAGCAGCGTGGAGGCCGCCGCCGTGCCGCCGATCTTGCGCAGGCTGCCGGCTGCCATGTCGTACAGCCAGTAATCGGCCAGCGCGCGGGTGCGGCGGAAGCGCTGGCTGTTGGTCTGGATGAGCAGCAGCCTGTGATCGGGCGACCAGCTATAGCCGTCGATCGAAAGCGGCGTTCTGGCGCCCTTGGGCACCAGCGCGGTGGCGGGAACCAGGATGGTGCGCTGTCCGTCACGGATCCGGTAGCGCACGATGTCCTGCCCACCCTTGGGCGCATCCTCGAGCGCGAGATAGCTTTCGCCGTCCTCGCCCCAGCGGCTTTCGCGCACCCATTGTTCGCGCACGGCGCGCGGGCCGAAGATCGAGTCGACGGTGAGCCGCGCGCCCGGCGCTGCAGCCGTCTGCGCGGCCGCTGATGTCGCAAGAACCAGCGGCGAGCAGGAGAGGAGCAAAGCGGAAACCAGGGAAGCAGCGCGCATCGGGTCGTCCATTCAGGGCCTGAAGGCGATACCCTAGCCAGACTTCCCCGGATCGTATACACTTCTCTGCGCGGATGCCGGGGCGGTCGGGCCGCCCCGGCACGCCGGCATCAGAAGTTGACGCGCCCGGTGAGGCGCACCGTGCGGCCATAATCGGTATAGCCGCCGAGCAGGTTGTTCGCGACATACTGGACCTGCGCACGATCCAGGATGTTGATGCCCTGGAGCGAGACCTGCGCGTTGCGTGCCACGCGCAGGCTGATGCTGCCATCGACCGTGCCGAACGGCTTTTCGTTCACTGCGAGGAAGTCGTTGGTGCCCACCGCCTGCAGCACCTTGCCGCGCCAGCTATAGCTCAGCCACGCCTCGAACGGCCCCATTTCGTAGAAGCCGGTGAGGTTGAAGCTGTGGCGCGCGACGTTCTCCAACTGGTCCTTCAGCGTGGCGCTGTAGCTCGCCTTGGTATCGGTGAGCGTGTAGTTGGCCTGGACGCCCAGTCCCTTCAGCGGCCCCGGCAGGAAGGTGAAGGGCTGCTGATACGCAAGTTCGATGCCCCACACCTTGGCGTCGCCGCCATTGGTGGGCGCGGTGAGCTTGTAGGTGGTGCCGTCGACGACGAAGTCGGTCACCTGGTTGTACACGAAGGTGCCGATGTCCTTGTAGAACACGCCCGCGATCAGCGCGCTCTTGGGCGCGAAGTAATATTCCGCCGTCGCGTCATATTGCCACGCCTGATAGCGCTTGAGGTTGGGATTGCCGCCCACTGCCGTGAAGATCGTGCCCGAGGAGTTGAGCGTCAGCCGCGGTGCGAGCTGGGCCAGCGACGGCCGGGTGATGACCTTGGCGGCGGCGAGGCGGATCAGCAGATCCCGCTGCGGCTCGAACACCAGATTTGCCGAGGGCATCACGTCGTCATAGCTGGAGACGTAGCTGACCGGCAGCGCCGCCTTGCCGTTATCGGCATGGCCGGCCGAGGTCTGCCGGGTATGCGCATAGCGCAGCCCGATATTGCCGCGTACGCCGATGCCGCCGAGCTGCGTTTCCAGCGAGGTCATCGCATAGCCGGTCGTGATGTCCTCGCCGATCCGGTAGGAGTTGCGCAGATCGGCGCGGGTGAGGGTGCTGCTCTGCGTCCCGCTCGTGTCCGATGCGATCCAGAAGGGATCGGGATCGGGCTGCAGCCACGTCTTCGGCAGCGTGCCGGTGGTGCCGCCCAGGAAATCGTTGAACGGGAAGGCGTTGAAGTAGCTGGCGTCGAAGAACTTGCCGGTCAGCGTGGTGATGTTCAGGTCGCGGCGCTGATAGTTGCGATCGCGGGTGCGGTATTTGGCACCGAACTCGATCCGGGTGAGCGGCCCGAAGTCAAGCGCGCGCTCGACCGACAGGCCGGCGGCCTTTTCCTTGTCCACCGAGCGCAGCGGGCGCCACTCGATCCGGCGGAAGGGCAGGGTGCCGGGCTTGTTGAGATCGGAATCCAGCATGGTGATGTCGGGCATGCGATCGCCCTCCGCGGTCGGCATCACCAGCTTCACGCGGCCGACATCGCCGAGCAGGCGGGTGCGGGTGATCGGGCCGTTGGTGTTGCTGGTCGCCTTCGTGGTGTAGGCGGTGGGGTGGAAGGTCCAGTCCCCCGCGGCGAGATCGCCCTTGAAGCCGAGGAACCAGTTCTCGTGCTTCATGTCGGAGATGTCGCGGCTGATCTGGGTGCCGGTCGGGCTGGTGCCGCCATACAGCACGCCGTCGCGGATGATCGCGGTGCCGGGAACGAGCTTGGTGTAGTCCAGCCCGACCGAATAGGTCAGTTCGTCATAGCGGTCGTCGAGCCGGGTATAGAAACCTTCGAACTCGAGGTTGATCGCGCTGGACGGGCGAAACTGCACCGCGGCGTTCACTGCGTAGCGCTCGCGATCTTCCTGCTCCAGCGTCGGACGGACGCCGGTGGCGGCGATCACCGGGCCGCTGTCCTTCTTGCCATCGCCGTCCGTGTCGACGCCGCCGGGGACGTTCGCCCAGCCGATCTCGGTCAGCCGGTCCTGGCGCACGCTGCGCTTGGTATAGGCGGCGGCGATCAGCGCGCCGACGGTGCCGTTGGCATTCTTCCAGCTCGCCAGCCCCGAAAAGTTGGGATCGACCTTGTTCGCCTTCTCGGAATAGCTGCCCGAGGCCGATGCGACGACCTTGCCCGCTTGCAGATCCAGCGGCTTGAACGTGCGGATGTTGACGGTGCCGCCCAGCGCACCTTCCTCGATATTAGCGGACGGGCTCTTGATCACGTCCACGCCGGCAATCAGCTCCGACGGGATGGTGTCGAAGCGGAACTGGCGGCCGGACTGGCCGCTGTCGCGGATATTCTCGTTCACCGCGATCGACTGGCCGTTGAGGGTCGTCACCTGAAACTGCGCGCCCAGGCCACGGACCTTGACGAACAGCCCTTCGCCACGATCGCGATCGATCGTCACGCCGGGGACGCGCTGCAGCGCCTCGGCAAGATTCTGGGTGGGGAACTGGGCGATGTCGACCGCCTCGATCGAATCGACGACGTTATCGGCGCGGCGCTTGCGCCCCAGCGCGTTGGCGATCGAGTCCGAATAGCTGCCGGTAACGACGATCGCGGTTTCTTCCTGCGGACCGGGCACGGCATTCCCATCGGCGGCGACGCGCTCGCGCGCGGGTTCCACCGCCGGGCGGCTCTGCTGCGGAGCGATCGGGCCCTTGACCAGCATCGCTGCGCCGCCGTCATACCGGATGGCGATCGGCGCGCCGGCGATCAGCCGCTCCAGCGCAGCGCGGGGGGTGAGCCGGCCGCGCACGGCGGGTGCCCGGCGGCCGGCAACCAGCGCGGGATCGAACATGACTTCGGCGCCGGTCTGGCGCGACAGCGCGCGAAGCGCGTCCGACAGCGGCTGGGCGGGCAGGTCGATGGCGTGCGTCGCCTCGAGCGGCTGTGCCAGCGCCGGTGCCGGCACCGCGAGCGCGACAGTGGGTAGCGGCGCGCAGACGCAAGACGCGAGCAAGATGGTTCGCAGACGATGATGCATTGGAATCCCCCGGTGATGTGTGGACGTTTCACCGCTAAGGACAAGCGACCACCCCCGGACCGGACTCACAAATACATATTAATTATCTGCGACAATGGCATGTCGATATTATTACATACTATTTGGCGATGATGTGGATCGTATCGTCTTCGAAGTGCACGCGGACTGGATAGACGAGCGCAAGACGCTTCAGTGCGGCATCCGGTTCGGAGATCCGAAATCGGCCGGACACCAGCAGATGCGCGCTGCGGGGATCGAGCGTCACATGGCGGCCGGTCCGTTCGCGGATCATCGCGACGAGCTCGCCGAGCGGGAGCGCGTCTTCGTCGATCCAGCCTTCGCTCCAGTCGATCGCGGAGCGGGCGCCGAGCTTCTCCAGCACCAGTTCGCTGCCTACCGACACGCGCGAGCCGCGCGTGGCGCGCACCGCATTGGCATCGCCGATGCCGCTGGGATCGATCTCGACCGTGCCGCGGAACACGTCGACGGTGGTGCGGCTGGTGCGGTCGCTGATCAGGAACTGGGTGCCGAGCACCCGCACGGTGGCGCGCGGAGCGGTGACGTCGAAGGGGCGCTTCGCATCGTGCGCGACATCGAACAGCGCATTGCCGCGCCGAAGCGTGACATGGCGCTGCCGCGCTTCGAAGGCCACCTCCAGTTCGGTATCGCCGTCCAGGTAGAGCTTGGTGCCGTCCGGCAGGTGCGCGACCAGCCGTTCCCCGGCGCGGGTGACGAGCCGGTCGTGGCGGACGCCCGCCGGCACCGGGAACAGCGAGGCGAGCAAGTCGGGCGCGATCTGCTGCAGGGCGACGAGGCCGAGCACCAGCGCCATCGCGATGGCGAAGGCGGGGCGACCGACGGCGCCCAATCCGGCGAACAGCGGCCGCAGACGGGCGGCGAGATTGGGCGGAGCAAGGCGCGCCGGGGCATGGCGCGGCGCGAGCGCCAGCGCGGCTTCCAGCTCGTCCGATGCATAGACATGATCGAGCAGCTGATATTCGAGTTCGTGCGCCGGGCTGCGGGCGAGCCATTCGCGCAGCGCGATCCGCTCGGCTTCACGCATCCGCCCGGATTGCTCTCGCGCGACCCAATAGGCCGCCTGCGCCTGGATCTCCTCCAGCCGCTCCTCGTAGCTGCGGAAGGTGCCGAGCTGGATCACCATGGCGTATCCCCCTCGATTTTGTGGCGTTCCTGATAGGCGCGAAGATCGGCCAGCGCGCGCACCACATGCTTTTCCACCGCGGCGCTCGACAGGTTGAGCGCCGTGCCGATCTCGCGATAGCTCTGCCCTTCCAGGCGACGGCGGATCAGCACTTCGCGGCGGAGCGGCGGCAAGGTGTCGATTGCCCGGCGCAGCTGGTCGAGCCGGTCGGCGTCGACCGTGCTGCGTTCCTGGCAGGGACGATCGTCGACCGGGTCGTCGATCAACCCGGCGATCAGCCGCGCTTCGCGCCGCTGGTGGTTGATCAGCAGGTTGGTGGCGATGCGGGCGAGCAGGGCGAGCGGCTTCTCCACCTTCTCCCGCCGGGCGAAGTCGACCAGCCGCACGATTGCATCCTGCGCGATGTCCTCGGCCAGCGTGGCGTTGCCGCACCGGCGTTGCAGGAAGCCGACCAACTGGGCCCGCTCGGCCGCGCCGATCGCCTGTTCGGCGCGTGCGGCCAGCATCACCGGCACCTCCTTGTTCCCGCTACCGACCGCCTGCGCCGCACGCCGCTTTCCCCTCGCGCCCCGGATCGGGCCATAGACAAAGACACGCGGCCACGTCGAATCCGGACAATGTGCCCGTCTTTTTCCGTCGGCGCCTATTCGTACCGCAAGGCACGGGCGGGCTCGGCGCGGGCGACACGCCAGGACTGGCCGATCACGGTCGCGACCGCGATCAGCACGGCGATGGCCGATGCGATGAGGAAATAGGCCGGCGACAGGCCGATGCGGTCATCGAAGGTCGTGAGCCAGCGCTGCATCGCCACCCAGGCGAGCGGCCAGGCGATCAGGTTGGCGAGCAGCACGGGCCGCAGGAACCTGGTCACCAGCAGCTGGAGCACATCCGCCGTGGACGCGCCCAGTGCCTTGCGGATGCCGATCTCCTTGATCCGCCGCGTCGTGTCGAAAGCCGCAAGCCCGTAGAGCCCGATGCAGCCGATCCCGATCGCCAGCACCGCGCCCATGGTGAACAGGCGGGTGCGTTGGGTGTCCTGCTCGTAATAGCGCTTGTAGAGATTTTCCTCGACGGTACGGCCGCTGAACGGCTCGGCGGGAGCGATGCGCTTCCAGGCGGCTTCGATCGCATCGGCGGTCGCGCGCGGGTCGCCGGTGTAGCGAACGGTGGCGAACGCCCCGCCAAAGGCAAAGCTGCTGAAGTTGTAGACCACGCCGCCCACCGGCTCGCGCGGCCCGCGGAAGCGCAGATTGTCCACCACGCCGATGACGGTCATCGCCCCGTTCCCGTCCAGCGGCTTGCCGATCGCATCCTGGGGGCTGCGGAAGCCCAGTTTCGCCACGGCATCGCGATTGAGCACGACGCTGTAGGGGTTCTGGCTGCCCTTCGTGCGCAGCGCGAAATCATCCCCCGGATGCGCCCGGTCGAACACCCGGCCGGCGATCAGCCGCGCCCCGAAGGTGCCGAAATAATCGTCGCCGACCTGCACCTGCATCAGCGACGGCTTGATCGTGGCTTCCTTGCCCGGCTGGAACATCGTCGAGTGATTGGTCATGTTCTGGTCGCCCGGCGCGTTTTGCGCCGAGGTCACGCCCGTCACGCCGGGCACCGCCGCAAAGGCACGGAGCAGCGCCGCCTTCTGGTCCTTGCCCAGCGAGTCCGAATAGAAGGAGCGGACCACGTACAGGCCGTCACGCGGGAAGCCGAGGTCGGCGGCGCGGACATGGGCGGTTTGCGCCAGCATCACCGTCGTGCCGATCGCGAACGCGATGGCGATGGCGAACTGCACGATCACCAGACCGGCGCGCAGGCGGGCGCCGGCCTTCCCGCCGCCCGGCGCGCGGGCCGAGGCCAGCACGGCGGCAGGGCGGAAACCGGCCAGTACCGCTGCCGGATAGAGGCCGGCGATCCCGCCGACCAGCAGCACCAGCAGTACCAGCGCGGGAACGATGCTGTTCGCACCCCAATAGTGGATCGTCAGGTTCAGCCCGCCCAGGCTGTTGAGGAAGGGCAGGGCAAGTTCCGCCAGCGCGAGGCCGATCAGCGCGGCCAGGGCGACCGTCGCCACTGCCTCGGTGAGGAACTGCTGCACCAGCGCACGACGGGTGCCGCCCAGAACCTTGCGCACCGCCACTTCGCGCGCGCGCAGCCCGGCGCGCGCGGTGGCCAGGTTGATGTAGTTGACGATGGCGATCAGCAGCGTCAGCGCGCCGACCGCACCGAGCGTGGTGACCACCGCGCTGTCCGCCGGATCGAACAGGTGATGCGCGGTCAGCGGCCTTAACGACTGCTCCCACTCCCCCTTCTTGATGTTGTCCCCGAACACCCGGCGCTCGGCAAAGCGATGCAGTTCCCCCTCGAATGCCTTGGCGGCCGCGGCATCTGGGAAGCGCAGCAGGGTGGTGAGCGAGGTGCTGCCCCAATGATCGAACCATTCGCTGGCGAACCGCGCGCGGTTCATCGGCACGTAGATTTCGGAGGTATAGCTCTGGTCCTTGCGGTTGTCCGCGACCACCGCGCCGACGCGGTAGCTGTACGTCTTGTCACCGATCACGATCGCGAGCGTGCGCCCCAATGGCGATCCGGAGCCGAAATAGGTGGTTGCGGCGCGCTGGGTGATCACCATGGTATCGGGATCCGACAATGCCCTTGTGGGGTCCCCGGCGAGCACCGGCAGCGGCATCAGCTGGAAGTAGTTCGGGTCGACCGCCGTCAGCTCCTCGGAACTGCTGACGGCGCCTTGCCGGACGATGCCGCCCAGCGGCCAGAAGCGGGTCCCGACCAGCTGCGGATAGTCGGTGCGCAGATGCTCGAGCTCCGCACCCATGGTGTAGGGGCTCGGCGTCTCCGGATAGCCGGGCATGTGGTAGGTTTCCTGGATCATGTACAGCCGGTCCGCGCCCGGGATCCACCGGTCGAACCCGGTTTCGAACCGAACGAACAGGTACAGCACGAGAAACACCGCGATGCCGAGCGCGAGCCCGCCGATGTTGAGGGCCGCGAAGAGCTTGTGGCGGGTGAGCGAGCGATAGTAGCTGATAAGGGCGGAGGTCATGGCGTCACTCCCGGTTCGCGGGTGGCGGAGAGATGGCGGAGCAGGGCGACGGCAAGGAGCAGCAGCGCCAGCACCGTCAGCGCACGATCGAGCTTCATGCTGCCCGCCGCACGGCGGAGAGGATCCGCCCGTCCAGCATGTGCACCGTGCGCTTGGCGATATCGGCATGGGCGGGCGAGTGGGTGACCATCACGATCGTCGCGCCGTCGGCGTTCAGTCGGGTGAGGATGTCCATCACCTGCGCGCCGTTCTCGGTGTCGAGGTTGCCGGTCGGTTCGTCGGCCAGGATCAGCTTCGGCTCGCTGACGATCGCGCGGGCGATCGCGGCACGCTGCTGCTGGCCGCCCGAGAGCTGGTGCGGATGATGGTTGCGGCGATGGGCGATGCCGACCCGGTCCATCGCGGCATCCACCCGCTCGCGCTTCTCGCGCGCAGGCATGGCGCGGTACGCGAGCGCGAGCGCGACATTCTCGGCGATGGTCAGCTCGTCGATCAGGTTGAAGCTCTGAAACACGAAGCCCAGCCGGTCGCGGCGAAGCTTGGCCAGCTGCGCCTCCGGTACCTTGGCGATGTCTTCCCCGTCGAACAGGTAGGCCCCGCTGGTCGGCCGGTCGATCGTGCCGAGGATGTTGAGCAGCGTGGACTTGCCGCAGCCCGAAGGCCCCATGATGGCGAGAAATTCGCCCGCTTCGACGGTGAGGTCGATCGCGGCGAGCGCAGTCGTCTCGACATCGTCGGAGCGGTAGGCGCGGTGGATGGCGTTGAGTTCGATCATGGCGGGCTCCTATCGGATGAGCAGGGTCTGGTAGGGGGCGTAGGTGGTCAGCGGCGTGGTCACGATGCGGTCGCCGGGGGCGAGGCCGCTGGTGACTTCCACCTGATCGGGATTGCGGCGGCCGGTGGTGATCGCCCGGCGGACGGCGCGGCTGTCGCTGGTCAGCACGAAGGCGGTGGTGCCGCCGGCATCGAGCCAGCCGCCAGCAGGCGCGACCACCGCCGGCCGGTCGGCGCCCAGGGTGAGGCGCACGTCGAGCGTCTGGCCGCGGTTCAGTCCGGCGGCCGGCGCGGCGTTGAAGCCCAGTTCGATGCGGAATCGTCCCTCGGTGACCTGCGGCAGGACCTTGATGACGGTGAGGGGGAAGCTCCGGCCGTCCAACTCGGCAACGGCGGTGAGACCGGTGCGGACCCGGCCGAGATAGAATTGATCGACGTCCGCGGTGAGCTTCCACGCGCGTTCTGAATCGACCTGGCCCACCGTATCGCCGGGCTTGATCATCTGCCCGGGCTGGAGGGTGAAGGCAGTCAGACGTCCGGCAACGGGCGCCCGCACCATCAACGCAGCAAGCCCGGCGCGGGTCATGGCGAGGCTCTCGCGCAGCTCGCCTGCGGTCGCATCGACCCCGGTGGACTGGTCGGCGAGCATCTTGCCGGCCTCTGCTGCGCTGCGCGTCAGCGCGGTCAGCCGCGCACGCTGATACGCCACTTCATCGCGCAGCGGTGCGACGGCAGCCGCGGTGACGATCTGCTTGTCGAACAGCGTCTGCTTCTGGCGGAGCAGCGTCTCGGCCTTGGTCAGCTCGTTCCGTGCGGTGGCGATGTCGCGTTCGGTCTGCTCGCGGCTTTGTTGGATGGACAGGCGCTGGCCGCTGATCGCGCTGAGCTGGCCGGCGATGTTCGCCGACCGGCTGGCGACGTCGAGCGCCAGCGTGGGATTGGCCAACCGGGCGAGCGGTGCGCCCGCTGCGACGGACTGGCCGTCCGCGGCGAGCAGCGCCTCGACCTGGCCGCCGCTGACCGCGGTGACGTACACGGTCTGCAGTGGCGCCACCTGCGCGCGCAGCGGCACATAGTCGGAAAAGGCGGTGCGGGTAACCGGCGCGGTGCGGATCGTCGCCGCATCGACCGCGAGGCTGCCCGAGCCCGGAAGAAACCACCACAAGGTTACCGCGGCGGCAACCGCGCCGATGCCGAGCGCGATGCGAACGATCAGCGCGCGGCGGCGGGCATGGGGGCGCTCGATCCGCCGGTCCATCGCGGCGCCGTTTGTGGAGGGGAGGGGTGTAACCATGCCCGCCAGTGTACGGTAGTCGGCAGCCTTGGCCTAAAGTGCTGAAATGCAACAGAAGTTAGGAAGGGGCTGGCGCTCGGGGCGAACAGTGTTCAAGCTAGTGTCCGATTCCGAACACATGCCGGGAGCTGTCAAGCCTTGCCATCCGAATCGCCGACCATTCTGGTGATCGACGACGACCCCGACATCGTCCGCGCGGCGACGCTGCTGCTGGAACGGCAGGGCATGCGCGTGCTGGGCGCTGCCGATCCGGACGCTGCCTGGGTGCGGCTGGCGGAAGGGCCGGTCGATGCGGTCCTGCTCGATCTCAATTTCGCGCGCGGGCGGACCAGTGGCGAGGAAGGGTTCCGGATGCTCGACCGGCTGATCGCCGCCGATCGCAATGCCGTGGTGGTGGTCGTCACCGGGCATAGCGGCATCGCGGTGGCGGTACAGGCGATGCGCGGCGGCGCGAGCGACTTCGTGATCAAGCCGTGGAGCAATGAGCGGCTGCTCGCCACGGTGGAACGCGCCGTGGCGCTGCGCCGGGCCAAGCTGAGCGCGGCGCCCGCGCCGTCGGGCGAGGAGGCGCTGCTGCTGCTGGGCGAGGCGCCTGCGATCGAGGCTGCGCGGGGGCTGATCGCGCGCGTCGGGCCGACGGAGGCGGCGGTGCTGCTGACGGGGCCGGCGGGGAGCGGCAAGACGCTGGCGGCGCAGATGCTCCACCGTGCCTCGCCCCGCGCCGAACGGCCGCTGGTGGTGCTCGATGCCGCGGTGGCCGATCTGGCCACCATCGAGGCGCGGGCGGCTGCGGCCGAGGGCGCGACCTTGCTGATCGAGGCGGTAGACGCGCTCGCCCCCGCGCTGCAGCCCGAGCTGGCACGACGCTTGGCCGGCATCCGCGTGCTCGCCACCAGCCGGCGCGATCGCGCGGGCACCCGCGCGGCGCTGACCGACGATCTCCGCTTCCGCCTCAACACGGTGGAGATCGACCTGCCGCCGCTCACTGGCCGGGGAGGGGATGCGTTGCTCCTCGCCCGGCATTTCTGCGCCTTGTTCGCGAGCCGCCATGCGCAGCCGCTGCGACCGCTGAGCGACGAGGGTGCCCGGGCTATCGCGGCTGATCCTTGGCCGGATGGCGTGCACGGCCTTCGCCAGGCGATCGAGCGGGCGGTGCTGCTCGGCGGCGGTGACGCGATCGACGTCACCGCGTTGGGACTGGTCTTGCCGGAGGACGCGGTCGAACCGCGCGCCATACGCGCAGACCTGAACCTCGGGCGCAGCGAGGCGGCGCTGGTCGCAGCGGCGCTGAAACGGCACGCGTTTAATGTCAGTCGCGCAGCCGCCGAGCTGGGGCTGACCCGCGCCGCGCTCTACCGGCGGATGGCGAAATATGGGCTCTAGGGGCTGGGAGGCGCTGGCGCGGGGGCTGCTGCTGCTGCTGGCCGGCGGCGCCTTCGTGCTCGCCTGGGGGGCGGGTCTTTACGCCAGCGCGCTCGTCTCCGCGATGGCGGGGGCTTGGGGGGTGATCATCGGCATCGTCGAGGCGCGGCGGCCACACCTGGTGCCGGTCGCTGCCCCCGTCCCCGCGCCGGACCCCGCCCACCGCGAGCGTCGGCTGACTGCGCTGCTGGACCTGTCGCCCGCGCCGATCGTCACGCTTGACGGGGAAGGGCGGCTGCACGCGATCAACCGGGCCGCGCGCCGGCTGTTCGGCGCTGCCGATCTGATCGCGGATCCTCCTCCCGAGTTGCTCGCCGCGATCGGCGGCGACGGCGCCATGCGCGCGGCGACCGTGGCGATCGAGGCGCGCAGCTATGCCCTCACCACCAGCGACCTCACCCTGCCCGGAGGACAGACGCGACTGGCGGCGCTGATCGATATCGATGCCGAGCTGAAGGCCGCGGAGGCGGCAACGCTGCGCGACCTAGTCCAGGTGCTGAGCCATGAGATCGTCAACGCGCTGACCCCAATCGCTTCGCTCAGCCGTACCGCCGCGGACATGCTGGAAGACGCGGCGCCCGCGCTGCCGGCAGTGCGCGATGCAGTCGGGACGGTGGCGCGCCGCGCGGCAGGACTGCAGCGTTTCGGCGAGGCCTATCGCTCGCTCGCCCGGCTGCCCGCGCCTGTGGTCGCGCCGATGGATCTGCATGCGATGGCGGGCGATCTTGCCCGGCTTTTCGAGACGCAGTGGCCGGACGTGCCGCTCGTCTTCGAGGCTGGGGCCCCGATACCACTGCACGGCGATGCGGATCAGCTGAGCGCTGCGCTCTGGGCCCTGCTGCAGAATGCGGCGGAAGCGGTGGCGGGTACGGCAGCGGGGCAGGTGGGGCTGGCGTTGCACCACGCCGCCGATACTGCCGGGTGGCAGGTGTGGGACAATGGTCCCGGGGTCGCCCAGACCGACCGTGCGGCCATCTTCCGCCCGTTCTTCACGACCAAGGTGCAGGGCACCGGGGTGGGGCTGGCGCTGGCGCGGCAGATCCTGCTCGCGCATGGTGGTGATCTGGTGCTGGCCGAGGGCCAAGTCGGGGCGCGCTTTGCGGCAAGCCTGCCCATCGCCAGGCGGGGCTGAGGACAGGCTCGCATCACCTGCGCGGCGGTGCGAGCCTGTCCTGGTCTGCAGCGCGCGTCAGTGCGCCGCGCTGGTATCCACCTTCCCGCGCGGGCGCGGCGTGAACCAGATGATGCCCGCGGCGAACACGAAGATGATCGCCGACAGCAGGAACACGTGTGTCGTCGCCAGGGTCAGGCTCTCCTGGTCTACCAGGCGCGCCACCACGCTGCGGACCTGATCCACCGAGAACCCCTGCGCGGTCATCGCATTGAGCGTCGGATCGGTGTTCATGCGCGACACGATTTCGCTGCGCGCGACGCGCGAGCTGTCGTCCCAGATGCTGGTCGAGATCGACGTGCCGATCGCGCCTGCCATGGTGCGCAGGAAGCTCATCACGCCTGCCGCCGAGGCGGTCTCCTCCGGCAGCACCGATCCCAGCGCGAGCGTGGTCAGCGGGATGAAGAAGAAGGGCATGCCAAAGCCTTGCAGGAACTGCGGGAAGGCGAAGGTCCAGAAGCCCGCCTGGCTGTTCCAGTAGACGCGCAGCAGCGCCGACAGGCCCAGCCACAGGATACCGAACGACACCAGCAGACGCGGATCGACCTTGTTGGAGAGCTTGGCGACCACCGGCGACATGAACACTGCCGCCACGCCGGAGAAAGCGGTCGCATAGCCGGCATAGGTGGCCGTGTAGCCCTGGCTCGACTGGAGCCATTGCGGAATGATCACCGCCGAGGCGAAGAAGGTGGCAAAGGCAAAGGACAGCGAGATCACCGCCACGGTGAACCCCCGGTGCCGGAACACCCGCAGGTCGACCACCGGGTTCTTCTCGGTCAATTCCCAGGCGAGGAACACCAGGAAGCCGATCGCCGCGACCACCCCCAGCCACACGATCGTGGGATCGTTGAACCAGTCATGCTCGCGGCCAAGGTCGAGCATGATCTGCAGCGCGGCGATCCACAGCACCAGCAGGCCCAGCCCGCCCTTGTCGACCGAGAGCTTCTCGGTCGGGGTCTCGGCGCGGCGGAGCAGGCGCATCGCCCCGAACGCGCACAACGCGGCGACGGGAATGTTGATGAAGAAGATCCAGTGCCAGGACCAGTTGTCGCTGATCGTGCCGCCCGCGATCGGGCCGAGGATCGGCGCGACGACGGTGGTCATCGCCCACAAGCCCATCGCCTGGGCGTGCTGGCTCGGCTTGAAGATGCGCAGCAGCAGCGTCTGCGTCAGCGGCATCAGCGGACCGCCGCACAGGCCCTGGCCGATGCGGCAGGCGACCAGCATGCCGAGCGAGGTCGACAGGCCGCACAGCACGGAGAAGATGCCGAAGCCGATGACGCCCAGGATGAACACCCGCACCACGCCGAACCGGCCCGCGAGCCAGCCGGTGAGCGGCACGCAGATCGCCTCGGCGACTGCGTAGGAGGTGATGATCCAGGTGCCCTGGCTGGAGGAAATGCCCAGGCTGCCGGCGATGTGCGGCACCGAGACGTTGGCGATGGTGGTGTCGAGCACCACCATGAAATTGGTCAGCGCCAGCACCACGCCGGCGAGGATCAGCGAGGGCCCCTCCAGGAAGCCCCCGCGCTGCATCTGGCCGCTCATGGCAGGCAATCCTTACTTGGCCGAGGTATCGATCTCGGCATCCATCGACAGGCCGACGCGCAGCGGGTGCGCCTGCAGCTCCTTCGGATCCAGCGCGACGCGCACGGGCAGGCGCTGGACCACCTTGATCCAGTTGCCGGTCGCGTTCTGCGCGGGGATCAGCGCGAAGGACGATCCGGTTCCGCCCGAGAAGCCGACGACGCGGCCGTGATACTTCACGTCGCTGCCATACAGATCGGACTTCAACTCCACGGGCTGGCCGACCTTTACCTTGGTCAGCTGCCCTTCCTTGAAGTTGGCGTCCACGTACAGCTGGTTGAGCGGCACGATCAGCATCAGCTGCGCACCCGGGGCGACACGTTGGCCGACCTGGACCGCACGGCGGGTGACGACGCCGTCGAACGGCGCGCGGATCACCGTGCGGGAAAGGTCGAGCTTGGCCTGCTCCACCTTGGCGCGGGCGGCGAGGACTTCGGGGGCGGTGTTGGCGTTGGTGCCACGCACCAGCGCGTCGTTCGCCGCAAGCTGGCCACTGGCCGCGGACTTGGTCGAGCTCGCCTGGGCGAGCCCGGCCCTGGCGAGATCGAGGTTGGCGCGTGCGGCCTGGAAGGCGTTGGTCGCCGAGGTCAGCTCTTCGCCGGAAACGGCGCCGTTGGGGGCCAGCTTCTGGCGACGCGCGAGGTCGATGCGGGCCTTCTCGAAATCGGCCTGTGCGGCGGTGACCTGCGCACGGGCGCGGGCGATGTCGGCATCGCGCGCCTGCACCTGCGCGGCCAGCGCCTCGCTGGTTGCGGCGGTCTGCCCGAACTGGCGGGTGGCCCGGGCAAGATCGGCTTCGGCCTGGGCCAGCATGATGCGGGCATCGCTGTCGTCGATCTGAACGAGAACATCGCCCTTCTTCACCGTCTGGGTGTCGGCCACCGCGACGCGCAGCACCTGGCCGCCGGTCATCGGGGTGATGCTCGCGCTGTCGGCGCCGACATAGGCATTGTCGGTGCTCACATAATGGCTGCCGACGGCCATGTAATAGCCGCCATAACCGAGACCGGCGATCAGCACGAGGCCGCCGACGCCGAGCATCAGCCGCTTGCGCAGCGCCTTCCGCTTGCCTGCGTCTTCATCAACCGGCGAGGGGGCAGGGGTGGGCTCGGCGCGGTCGGCGTTGTTGCCACGCGCGGAGTGGATGGCGGGTTCTGCGTCAGCCATGGGTCGGGACCTCGGAAGCGGCAACCGCCGCGTTGTTGGTGGAAAAGCCTCCGCCGAGTGCGCGGACGAGCTGGACGTCCAGTGCGAAAGCACGGGCTTCCAGTTCGGCAACGATCTGACGGTTCTGCAACACCCTCTCCTCGGCGGTTAGAACATCGAGGAACCGCGACAGCCCGCCTTCATAGCGTTGCCGCGCAATCCCGTAGGCCTGTTCGGAATCGGCGAGCGCCTGGCGGCTCTCGCTGAGCCGCGTGGCCAGCGCCTTCTGGCTCGTCACCGCATCCGCTACATCATGATAGGCGGAGGTGACGCTGTTGTCGTAATTGGCGACAGCTTCGTCATAGGCAGCGCGTGCGCCGGCATATTGGCCGCGCAGCTCGCCACCGTGGAAGATCGGCAGGCTGATCGCCGGGCCGGCCTGGAAGACCGCAGCGCCGTTACCTTTGACAAGGTTGTCAAGTCCGAGCGCGCCATAGCCGGCGAGTGCGCTCAGGCGGATCGACGGATAGAAGGCTGCGCGCGCCACCTTGATCTTGCTGGCGGCAGCCTCGACCCGGGCACGCGCGGCGGCGATGTCGGGGCGGCGGCCGATCAGGTCTGTCGTTACATCGGCGGGGACGCCGCGCGCCTCGGTGGGTGCGGTGGGCAGCGCAATTGCCAGCCCGCGGTCCGGCCCCTGGCCGAGCAGCGCCGCGATGCGGTTGCGGGTCAGGCCGATCTGCTCATCGATCCCGGCGAGCTGCGCGCGTGCGGCGGGAACGGCGGAAGCGGCCTGCTTTTCCTCGGCGCGGGTCTCGAGACCGTTGGTCACCCGATCGGTGACCAGCTTCTGCGTCTGCAGGCGCACCTGCAGCGCGCGTTCCTGCACCGCGCGATCGGCGGCGAGCCGGGCCAGGTCGGCATAGGCGGCGGCGATGTTGGTCGAGAGCGCGAGGCGCGCCTGTTCGAGTTCCAGCCGCGCGGCTTCGGCCTGCGAGGTGGCGGCGGCGAGCTGGGCGCGGTTCTTGCCCCAAAGGTCGAGGTCGAAGGACAGGTTCAGCGTCCCATAGCCGATCGTCTGCACGTTCGACGGGATGTTGATCGGCAGTCCGTCGCCCGTGTTGATCTGGTTGGCAGCCGCCGAGCCGCTGGCATCGACGCGCGGCAGGTTTGCCGCGCCTGCCTGCACCGCATAGGCCTGTGCCGAGCGCAGCCGGGCCGCCGCTGCGGCGAGATCGGGTGCGCCGCGAAAGGCTTCGTCCATCAGGGCGTTCAGCTGCGGATCGTTATAGGCGGTCCACCAGTTGGTGACGGGCCAGGCGGCCTGGGCCGTGCCGGCGAGCGACTGGCTCGCTGCATAGCTGTTCGCCGCGCGAACTTCAGGGCGAGCGCCAAGGTTGGGGACGGGCGCGCAGGCGCCGAGCGCCGAGGCGGCAGCCGCAGTCAGCAACAAGGGCCTGGTCGGGAAACGACTCATCATGGGGCGGTAAAACCGTACTAGAGGGTACGAGTTCCAGATGGAGAGGGGTTCCACTCTTGTCAATAGAAAATCGTACCCTATAGTACGGTTATGGAAACCCTGACCCCCAAATGTCTCGGAAAGCGCGAGGCGCGGAAGCTGGATCGTCGCGCCGCGATCCTCGCTATCGCCAAGCGGCACTTCATGGAGCAGGGCTATGCGGCCGTATCCATGTCCGCAATCGCGTCGGAACTCGGCGGATCCAAGGGGACGCTGTGGAGCTATTTCGCGTCGAAGGAAGAATTGTTCGATGCGTGCGTGGACGAGGCGACGCGCGACTATCGCGAACAGGTGATGCAGTTGCTGGTCCCGTCGGACAATCTGCAGGCGACGCTCTGCGCCTTCATCCGCAGCCTGCTGCGCAAGGTCACCTCCCGGGAAGCCATCCAGCTGCATCGCGTGATCCATGCCGAGGTCGAGCGCTCGCCCGAAATGGGCGCGATCTTCTTCCGCCGCGGCCCCCAGCGCACGCGCGAACTCCTGGCGGCGTATCTCGAAGATGCGATGCACAAGGGCCAGCTGCGCACCTCCGATCCGCTGAAGGCCGCGTTCGCGCTCACCAGCCTGTGCATGGGGTCGCAGCAGCGCGCGATGCTGGGCCATGTTTTCACCGATGCCGAGATCGACGAGGAGACCGACTATATCGTCGATTTCTTCCTGCGCGGATTTGCGCCCGAACCCGCGCGCGCCTAGGTCTTCCTGAAGGGGAGGACCATGCGGGCAAGCCTGATGTTGAATGCCGTGCTGCTGGCGGTGCCGGCCCTGGTGCTTGCGGGCTGCGGGGAGAGTCCGGTAGCACCGCCGCCTGCGCCATTGCTCTATGCCGGACTCCCGGTGCGCGGCAGCCTCGCCGATGCCAAGCGGGCGGGCTTCGACCATTGCCTGGAAATGGGAGGCGGCCAGTTGCGCTGCCGCCGCTCGGGAGTGATGCTGCTGGGCGAGGGGCCCTACGAGGCGGCGATCGACCTGATCGGCGGCGATGGCCGCGGCGGCTTCTCGCAGGTGACGCTATGGCACGACCGCGATCAGTCGGCGGTGCTCAAGGTGGGCGATCGGCTCAAGCAGCGCGGCTGGACTTTCACCTATACCGGCGAGGGCGGCCGCGGGGACCAGATGGTGCTGGTTCGCCGGGGCGCGCCGGTGCATTTCTCGATCGACCTCAGCTACTGGGGCAAGCGGCGCGTGCGGATCCTGCCCGAATAGCGGCGGACTATATGGAAATCTAACGCGAAGCCGCTGATTTCGCTCTCGAAGCATAATGGGCGGACTACCTAGCTTGCGGTCGCCGGCCTCGGTCTGGCCGGCCATTGCAAGGAGCGTTTTCATGGTGTCCGCAATCGTACCGGAGCCCGATCCAGCCACCTCCATCCTTTGGGTGGGGCAGGATCGGGACGGGCACTGGCTGGTGCAGGAAAGTCATGGCCTGATGGAAGGGCGGTTCGTTTCCCGCGCCGCGGCGTGGCAATTCGCCTGCGCCGAGCGCCATGCCTTTCCCGGTGCCGCCCTGGCCGAAGCGCTGCAGCCGCTGGTCGCGAGCATCTCCTTCGATCCCGCCGGGCCCGACGAGCATGCCCGGCGTCAGGCTGCCTGAGGGAGCCGGCGGCATGGAACTCTCTCACCGCTTCGTCCTTACGGCAGCGCCCGCGACGGCGCCGCTTGCCGCACGCGTTCGCGATGCGCTGTACGACGCAGCCGGCCGTGCCGCGATGCAGGACCTGCGCTGGCCGACCGTCTTCGCCCGGCTGGAGGCCATGCGCGACGAGGGGCGGCGCAGCATCCGCATCGTCGACGCTGCCTGCGGCACCGCCAGCCTGTTGCTACACACCATCCGCACCGCGCGCATGCTCGGCTTCGTTGCGATCGAGGCACGTGGGGTGGAGTGCGACGGCGCGCTGCTTGCCGAGGCGCGCCGGGTTGCCGCGACGATCCAGGATCCGGCGATCGATCTGACCTTTCATATCGGCACCGCCGAAGCAGCGATGCGGGACGAGATCGCCTTTCCGGCGGATATCCTGCTCTACACCGCGGCGCCCGAGCAGATAGGCGTGCAGATGGCGCTGGCGCGGCGTGCGGGTCGGCTCGCGCTGGCAGGCCCGCGATCAGGAGCCGGCGCTTGACCCGCCCCGCCGATCGGTGGTGGCGCGGCGCTGGTGTCGTGCTGCTCGTGGCGGGCGGTCTTGCCGGTGCGGTGAGCGACGCCGGCACAATGGATGGCGCGAGCGTGCTGCTACTGCTCGGATTCCCGCTCGCCATGCTCGGCCTTGTGCTGGTGGTGCAGGGGCGCCGCGCGCCCTTGGCCATTCGCGTCGAGTGCAGCCGCCACCGGATGCTGCCCGAGCGACTTCACGCGCGCCGCGGCGATACCCGTCGCCGCCGCTGACGCGACCTATTCTTCCTCCCCAGTCGAAGGAACCTCCATGTCGTTCGAAATGCAGGGCGACGAACTCCACGCCGAGGGAGTGTCGCTCGCGGCAATCGCTCGGGCCGTGGGCACACCCGCCTATGTCTATTCGGAAGCTGCGCTTCGCAGCGCCGCCGATGCGTTCACCACAGCGCTGGCCGGCGTACCGCGCGCGCGGCGGATGTTCGCTGTGAAGGCCAATCCCAACCCGACGATCCTGCGCACGCTCGCACGCCTCGGCTTCGGCGCCGACATCGTCTCCGGGGGTGAACTTGCGCTGGCGCTGCAAGCAGGCATCGCGCCCAAAGACATCGTCTATTCGGGCGTGGGCAAGACCCCCGGCGAGCTGGCGACGGCGCTGGCCGCGGGGATCGGCCGCTTCAATCTGGAGCTGGAACGCGAGGGTGAAGTGCTTTCGGCGCTGGCCCTTGCGCGTTGCGTCCGCGCGCCGGCGCTGCTGCGCGTCAACCCGCATATCGATGCGCACACCCATGCCAAGATCAGTACCGCGATGGCGGACAGCAAGTTCGGCATCGCCTATGGCGAGGCAGCGGCGATGTACGGCCGGCTCGCCGCGCTTCCCGGGCTCGATCTGCACGGCGTGGCGGTGCATATCGGCAGCCAGATCACCGATCTCGCTCCGCTGCGCGCCACCTATCGCCGGATCGGCCAGCTGATCGCGCGGCTTCGCGCGGAGGGGCACCGCATCACCCATGTCGATCTGGGCGGGGGGCTCGGCGTTTCCTATCGCGACGGGGAACCCGCTATGGACATGGCGGCCTATGGCGCGATGGTCGTGCAGGAGACGCAGGATTGGGGCGTCACCGTGCTGTTCGAGCCGGGCCGGTTCATCGCGGCGCGGGCGGGCGTGCTGCTCACCCGCGTGCTGTGGGTGAAGCCGGCGCTGCCGCACCCGTTCGTGATCGTCGATGCGGCGATGAACGATCTCGCGCGGCCTGCACTGTACGATGCCTGGCACGAATTCTCCGCCGTTCAGGCGACGCCGGATCGGTTCGTGGCGAACATCGTGGGGCCGGTCTGCGAAAGCAGCGACATCTTCGCCCGCGCGCGCGTCGTCGACCGTGTGCGGGAGGGTGATCTCGCGGTGTTCCACACGGTCGGGGCCTATGGCGCGGCGATGGCCTCGACCTACAATGCCCGGCCCCTAGTGCCGGAGGTCTGGGTGGAGGGCGCGCGCTTTGCAGTCATTGCCGAGCGGCTGCCGGCAGCGGCGGTCCGTCCGCACCGCCTGCCCGAATGGACGGCGTCACGGGCGGTGGCGCGCCTCGCCTGAGGCGCGCCGCTCCCGTCATCCGTCCTCGCCATCTCTATCGGCGTCGGAATATTCATAGGCGAGCAGATCGCCGGGTGTGCACTCGAGATGGCGGCAGATCGCGGCAAGGGTAGAGAAGCGCACGCCCTTCACCTTGCCCGATTTCAGCAGCGACAGGTTGCTTTCGGTGATGCCGATCGCCTCGGCCAGTTCCTTGGAGCGGACCTTGCGGCGGGCGAGCATGACATCGAGATTGACGATGATCGGCATCAGACGAAGCTGTCCAGATCACGCCGCGCCTCCAGGCCCGCTTCCACCGCCCAGATCGCGGTATAGGCAGCAAGCGCCAGCAGCAGACCGGCGCCAATCTTGTCGAGATAGATATACCATTCCACCGTCGCGCCGTTCGGCGTGCCGGGGGAGAGCAGCGTCGCCAGCAGGCAATCGTACAACGGGCTCGCCAGCGCCCACAGGATCGCCCCGATCGAGGAGAGGCGTAGCCAGCGCAGCGCCTTGGCGAGCGCCGCGGACCCGCTGCCGCCGAGGCGCCGCAGGGCCAGCCCCACGCCCAGGATGACGAACGCGAAGGGCCCCAGATTGATCGTCTCCACCGCGGCGAGCCCCAGCCGCACATCGGGCCGGGCGACATAGGCTTCGAAGGTCCGCAGCCGCGCGGGGCTGGCGAGGACGCTGCCGCGAAGATCCTGATCGAGCAGGATCGCGGGCCGGTTGCGCCACATGCAGCCGGTCTCGAAATCACAGACCGGTGACGCGCCGGGGGAGAGGCCGGCAACCGCGATGACAATCCCCATCACCACCGCCGCGAGCACGAAGATCGCACCGATCGCGCGGCTCAACCTGGCCTTGCGTGGCGGAAGCCAATTGTCGTCCTGCATCATGATCTTTCTGTTTGACGAAAAGATATTGCCATCATACACGATGTTGGCGGCTGGGGGATAGCCGTCGCTTCCTGGGAGAGAGCCGAGATGATCGGGTGGAAAGAAGGCGCGGTCGGCGCAGCGTTGGCGCTCGCACCCGTCACGGCGGTGGCGCAGCAGGTCGGGGAGGGCGGGCCCGCGGCGCGGCATACGGAGATTGCCATCGGCGTGTTCCAGCACGGTTCGAACTTCCACCCCCTGGGCAGCCAGCTCACCTTCAACCTGCCCGAGCTACCGCCCGGCTATGTCTACGAAGGGCAGGAGGAAGACGGCACGACCGACGTCGAGATCGCGTATCGCAGCCGGCCGCTCCGGATCCTGCTCAAGCCGCGACTGACCGGCAAGCTGCAGATCAACACGGATGGTCGGACCAGCTTCGGCAGCATCGGGGCCGAATGGCGCCAGCACTTCTTCCGTGACCGGATCTATGTGCAGGGTGGCATCGGGCTGACGGTGATCGATGGCTATCGCTTCACGCCCGATCCGTTCCAGCCGGGGCTCTCGCAGGACGAGGCGCAGCGGCGCTACACGATCTACCGGCGGCGCACCTCCTTCGGTTCGACGGTGCTGTTCAATCCGAATGCGTCGATCGGGGTACGCCTGACCCCGAAATGGGCCGTCGAGCTGGCGTGGGAGCATTACAGCCACCGCCAGCTGTTCTCGGACACAAATCCGGGGATGGATAGTCTGGGTGTGCGACTGGTCCATCGCTTCGGGCGCTGATCCTGTGAACCAGGCTTGGTAAACGTCTGGGCGCGAAGCATTTGCATGAGGGCTGGCCCGGCAATAGATGCGACGGCATGAAGCATTTCCGTGCCGTCCTCACCCTGCTCGCCGCCCTGCTGCCCGGATCCGCACCGGCTTGGCCGGTGCAGGGCGGGATCGATCCCGCCGCCATCGACGTGCGGGACGCGATCGAGTGCCGCCTCGATGCGCCGGTCTACACCGCCTTCGCCCTGGCGCTGAACGGCGAGGAGAAGCTCGCCGCCAGGCGGGGATGGAAGCCGGTGCGGACGGCGAATTTCCTGCTCGCCGAATATGAGCTTCCCGCGCCCATCCTCGTCGCCGGACACTATAGCACCCGCCGCATCGCCTTCACCGCAAGCGGGGTGCTGGCGGTGCTCGATCTGGCAGACCCGACGGACATTGCCCGCGCGGCCCAGGTTCAAAACGCGATGGCGGCCGAGGGACTATCCGATGTCGAGGTGACCTTCCGCAAGTTTCTCGGCGAGCGGATACTCCGCGATGTAACCGATCCGGCAAGCGGCGACCGGTACCGCGCGCGCACGATCGTCGCGCGGAGCATCTCCACCGTCGCCACGCACCCCGGCAAAACGCTGTACGGCTGCTCGTACAGGATCGAGATGCTCGACAAGGACGGGAACCCGCTATGATTCTGGCTCTGATCGCGCTGCTCGCCGCTGTGCCGCAGGACGCGCCAAACAACGACCTCTTCATCGGCACGGTGGAGCGCGATCGCGGGGCGCTCGTCCTCCGGCGCTGCGACCTTGCCGAGAACCGCTACACGCTGGTGGACGCGAAAGGCGCGCATGCTCTGGCGGGGATCCGGATGGCGAGGCTGCCTGCGTATGGCGAGGTGATCGGGCACGTCGTCGAGCAGGGCGACCAGCTGATCCTGCAGGTCGCGCGGATCGAGAAGCTGACGCCGGGCAAGTCCTGTCATCTCGCCGACGCGCTGGGCAAGGCGGACTAGCGCCGCCAGCCCCCCGCCCAGAGCGCCCACCAGCACAGCAACGGCTGCACGAACAGGCGCGGCGCATGATAGGCCCAGCCGAGGCCGGTACCGGTGGAGAGGTCCCGCACCGCATGCTGGAGGTTCGCGGGGAACACGCAGAGCGCGTACAGGGCAAGCATCACGCCGGCGAGCCTGCGCAGCCGCACACTCAGCAGCGCGAACGCGCCTGCGATCTCGCACAGCCCGGTACCGGCGATCACCAGCGCAGGGTAAGGCACCCAGGCAGGCGTGATGTGGAGGAACGGGCGTGGCACCATCAGGTGCAGCACGCCCGCCAGCAGATAGAGGCACGCCAGCACGATGCGCGCGCGGCGGCGCCACGGCGTCTCGGCGGGCGTGCCCATGGCTTCAGGCCGACTGCAGCAGCTTCTCGCGGGCGATCTTCTCGCGCCACACCAGCGGGCCGGTGTGGTGGACGCTCTCGCCGGTGGCATCCACCGCGACGGTGACCGGCATGTCCTTCACGTCGAACTCGTAGATTGCTTCCATGCCGAGATCGGCGAACCCGACGACGCGCGCGCCCTTGATCGCGCGGGCGACGAGATAGGCCGCACCGCCGACCGCCATCAGATAGGCGGCCTTGTGCTGGCGGATCGCCTCGATCGCCACCGGACCGCGCTCGGCCTTGCCGACCATCGCGATCAGGCCGGTCTGCGCCAGCATCATCTCGGTGAACTTGTCCATCCGCGTCGCGGTGGTGGGGCCGGCGGGGCCGACCACCTCGTCGCGTACCGGATCGACCGGGCCGACATAATAGATCACCCGGCCCTTGAAATCGACCGGCAGCTCCTCGCCCTTGGCCAGCATGTCCTGGATGCGCTTGTGCGCGGCGTCACGGCCGGTGAGCATCTTGCCGTTGAGCAGCAGGCGGTCGCCCGGCTTCCAGCTCGCCACCACTTCGGGGGTCAGCGTGTCGAGATCGACCCGGATCGACTCCTTCGACGGCGTCCATTCCACCTTCGGCCATTCGTCGAGGCTCGGCGGGTCGAGATAGACCGGGCCGCTGCCGTCGAGGCTGAAATGGGCGTGGCGGGTCGCGGCGCAGTTGGGGATCATCGCGATCGGCTTGGACGCGGCGTGCGTTGGATAGTCGAGGATCTTCACGTCGAGGATCGTCGCCAGCCCGCCCAGGCCCTGCGCGCCGATGCCGAGCGCGTTGACCTTGTCGAAGATCTCGATGCGGAGCCGCTCGATATCGTTCTGGGGGCCGCGCAGCTTGAGCTGGGCCATGTCGATGTCGCCCATCAGCGACTGCTTGGCGAGGGTCACGGCCTTCTCGGCGGTGCCGCCGATGCCGATCCCGAGCATGCCCGGCGGGCACCAGCCGGCGCCCATCTTCGGGACCATCTCGAGCACCCAGTCGACGATCGAATCGCTCGGGTTGAGCATCGCGAACTTGGACTTGTTCTCGGAGCCGCCGCCCTTGGCCGCCAGCTCGACATGGACATGGTCGCCCGGGACCATCTCGACGTTGAGCACGCAAGGGGTGTTGTCCTTGGTGTTGACGCGGCTGAACGCCGGGTCGCGCAGGATCGAGGCGCGCAGGCGGTTCTCCGGGTGGAGATAGGCGCGGCGCACGCCTTCATCGACCACTTCCTGCAGCGAGCGCTCGCTGTTCAGCACGCACTTCTGGCCCCATTTGATGAAGACCGTGACGATGCCGGTATCCTGGCAGATCGGGCGATGCCCTTCCGCGCACATGCGGCTGTTGGTCAGGATCTGGGCGATGGCGTCCTTGGCGGCGGGGCCCTGCTCGGCCTCATAGGCGTCGCCCAGCGCGCGGATATAGTCCATCGGGTGGTAGTAGGAGATGTACTGGAGCGCGTCGGCGACGCTCTCGATCAGATCGGCTTCCTGGATGAGGACGGTCATGAATAGTGCCTGCGATGCTGTGTCGCCCAGGGCGGGCTCAAGAGATCCTGTATCGCCCGACAGGCGACAGGACTAGTCGGGTCAGAAACGAAGCGCCTCTTCCGCGATCGCCGGCAGGGTGCCAAGCGCGGGGCGGGCATACCAATAGCCCTGATGGTAGCGCACACCGAGCCCGCGGAGCGTGGCCGCTTCGGCGGCGGTCTCGATTCCCTCGGCGATCAGCAGCGTATCCAGTTCGGCGCAGAGCCCCGCTACGGCGCGGACGATCGCCTGGCGCCGGCGATCCGTTTCGATGCCGCGGATCAGTTCCATGTCGAGCTTCACCTCGTCCGGCGCGAAACGCGCGAAGCGATCGAGCCCCGAATGGCCCGCTCCGAAATCGTCGATCGCCACCTTGAAGCCGATCTGCTTGTAGGAATCGATGATCGTCGCGACATGGTCGGGCGAGGCCATCTGCTCGTTCTCGGTAAATTCGAAGATCAGCCGGTCGAGCGGCATCCCTACCTTGCGCGCGGTCTGGAGCGTCAGCTGGATGCAGGCGATCGGCGAATAGACCGCGTTGGGCAGGAAGTTGATCGAGAGATGCGCGTCCGTCTCCATCAGCCCGGCCGCCATCGCGCTTTCGATCGCCTTGACGCGGCAGGCCTGATCGAAGGCGTAGCGGTTCTGGTCATTCACCTGCGACAGCACGCCATAGGCGCCGGAGCCGTCGGAGCCTCGGACGAGCGCCTCGAACGCGAAGGGCTCGCCGGTCGCCGTGTCGACGATCGGCTGGAAGGCCATGTCGAACGGAATGTCGAAATCGGTGCCGTCGCGGCAGCCGGTGCAAATCTTCCGCATCTCCATCCAACCGCCGATAGCGCGCTTTCCCTAATAATCGACAAAGCATCGCGCCGATACTGCGCGTTTCCGCGCCTGGGCGCCACGTTTCAATGGGTCCTACGCCGTTCCCTTGGCATGTTCCAGCAGTACGCGGACCAGCGGATTGGGAAAGCGGCGATCGAGCGTCACTGCGTAGAAGCTCTCACGCACCTGCGGCAGTTGCGCCAGTTCGACCAGGCTGCCCGCTGCCAGCTCGTCGCGCACCACGATCGGCGGCAGCACTGCGAGGCCAACCCCGTCGCGGGCAAGCAGTCGCATCATCGCCATGTCGTCCACCTCCGCGGCAATCTGGGGGCGGACGCCGAGGGTCGCGGCAAGCGCATCGAACGCGGCGCGGACGCTGCTTTCCAGCGTGGGCAGCACCAGCGGCTGGGTGGCCAGCAGCGCCGCCAGGCTGGTGTCGCCCAAGATGTCGGGGCGGCCGATCAGACTTACCCGCTGCTCGGCGATCTTGTGGGCGAGGTAGGGGGTGATCGCGTCGCGGGCCGGCGGCCGGTTGGCCAGCACCATATCGAGCTGGAGGCTCGCCAGTGCCTGCATCAGCTCCGCCGCGCTGCCCGAGCGCAGCACCAGTTCCACGTCGGCGCGGTGAAGCAGGGGCTGGACGAAGCCGATCTGGAAGTTGCGGGACAGGGTTGCCAGCGCGCCGATCCGCACCGCCTGCCGCGCGCGGCCGGTCTCGCGCAGCACGTCGAGCAGCTCGTCGCCCGTGGCGAAGATCGAATCGGCATGGTCCAGCGCGATGCGGCCCGCCTCGGTCAGCACCAGCCGGCGCCCCTCGCGCTCGAACAGCGCATGCCCCAGGCGCTCTTCCAGCTTGCGGATCTGGGTGGACAGCGCGGACTGCGACACCGCCATGCGCTCGGCGGTGCGGGTGAGGTTACCGTCATGCGCGACGGCCCAGAAATAGCGAAGATGATTATAGTTCAGTTCGCGCATGATGCTTCTCTGAAAGAGAACGATATGCACCATACAATGAATTTTATATGATCATTCCGCAAGCCTAACGCTCGCTCCCGACAAGATAGGGAGTTCGGGTGTGAGCATGTGGTGGTTGGCGAATGCAGGTCCCGCGCTGCTCGCTGCGGCAGCGGTCGCGGCGGGAAGCGGACGGCAGTTCCGGCCGGGATGGACCATGTCGGTGGTGTCGCTGGCGGCGTTCGGGTCGCTGCTGGCAGCGGGCGCGCTGGCAGGCTGGGTGGCGTGGCGCGGCCCCGCCACGCTGGCGATCCCCGGCGCGGAGTCGCTCGTGGCGACGCGGCTGGACGTGGTGAGCGTGCCCATGCTGCTGCTCGTGAGCTTCATCGGCTGGGTGGTAGTTCGGTTCGCCGCTACCTATCTCGACGGCGAGGCACGCCAGGGCAGCTTCATGGCGTGGCTGGCGGTGACGCTGGCGGGCGTCATGCTGCTGGTAACTGCGGGCACGCTGCCGCAGCTCGTCTTCGCCTGGATCGCGACCGGGCAGGCCCTGCGCCGGCTGCTGCTCTTCTATCCCGAGCGTGCCGCTGCCCGCCGCGCGGCGCGCAAGAAGGCGCTGAGCACCGGCCTGGCCGACCTGCTGCTGATCGGATCAGCGGTGCTGCTGTGGCGTGCGGTCGGCACGACCGACATCGCGACGCTGCTCGCCGCTGCCCGTGCCGGCACCGCACCGGCGGCGATGGCGCTCGCCGCCTGGGGAATCGCGTTGGCTGCGATACTCAAGTCCGCCCAGTTTCCGCTGCATGGCTGGCTCACCGAAGTGATGGAAGCGCCGACGCCGGTGTCCGCGCTGCTCCATGCCGGGGTGATCAACGCCGGCGGGTTCCTCCTGATCCGGCTGGCCGACGTGATGCTGGCCTCGCCTGGGGCATTGGCGCTGCTGGCCGTGCTCGGCGGCTTCACCGCGCTGTTCGCCAGCCTGGTGCTGCCCACCCAGCCGGCGATCAAGACCCAGCTCGCCTGGTCCACCGTTGCGCAGATGGGTTTCATGCTGCTGCAGTGCGGGCTGGGGCTGTTCTACCTCGCCCTGCTGCATATCCTGGCCCATTCGCTCTACAAGGCGCACGCCTTCCTGTCCTCGGGCGGGGCGGTGCAGCGGATCGCCGCGGCCCGCCGGCTGGGGCCGGTCGCCAGGCCGGACGGCACGGCCGTGGCATTGGCGATGCTGGGCGCCGGGATCCTCTACGGGGCACTCGCGATCGGCTTCGGGGCGTGGACCAAGCCGCCCCAGGCGGTGGCGCTGGGCGCGATCCTGATATTCGGTGTGGCCTATCTGATCGTCCAGGGGATGAGCCCGGCGGCACCGCGCCCGCTGCTCCAGCGCACGCTCGGCTTCGCGATCCTCGCCACGGCCGCCTATTTCCTGCTGCACAACCTGGCCGAGCGTCTGACCGCCGGCACGCTGCCCGCCGTGCCGATGCCCGGCCCGTTCCAATGGGCGCTGCTCGCCATCGCGCTGCTGGCTTTTGGCGGGATCGCGGTCGCGCAGGCGATGCTGCCGCTCTGGTGCGACCATCCCGCCGCACAGCGGCTGCGCACGCATCTCAGCCAAGGACTTTACCTCAACGCGCTGCTCGATCGGGTGATCGGCGGCCGGCTTCTCGGAAAGGCTTGACCCCATGTATCGCAGTGCCGACCCGCAATCGCATGCCGCGCAGCCCAGCTATATCGGGTTGCTGCTCGAGGCCGCCGATCAGGCCGCCCGCGGCATCCCGCCGCTGTGGCCACTGGCGACCAGCGTCGCGGTGAACCCGTTCCTCGGCCATGCCGGGCGCAGTCTTGCCCAGGCATCGGCCTGGCTGGTGCGCACCAGTGGTGCCAGGGCGACGATGCCGCGCAGCTGGTATCGCGCGCGGATCGCCGAGAGCGCGATCTACGAAACCGATCTGCATGCCGCCTGGTCGGCCACGCCCGCCACCGAGCGCCCGGCACTGTTCGAGACCTTCCTGATGACGATTCGCCAGGATGTCGTTACCCCCGCGGCCCTGCCGACGATCACAGACTTGGCAGGGAGGGGCGGCGGCACCGACTGGCCTTCGCTGGTCGCCGACCAGATCGGCGGCTGGGCGGGCAGCTATTTCGATGCGGGCCAGGCGCTCTGGGCAGCACCGCAGCAGCCGCAAGCCTTTGCCAGCTGGCGCCAGCAGGCGATGCTTGATCGTACGCCCGAAATCTTCGGGCTCGCCGGGTTCCGCGCCTTCGTCACGGCCGCGCCGGAAACCGCGACGGATGCGATTGCGGTCAGCGCCGCGCGGCTCGGGCTGCGGCCGGACGCGGCGGCGCGCTACTTCGAGCGGCTGCTGATGAGCCTGGGCGGCTGGGCGCAGTTCGCCCGCTATCGGCGCTTTCAGGCCGAACTGGCGAGCGGCGTGGACGACACGCTGATCGATCTGCTGGCGGTGCGGCTGCTGTGGGAAGCGGCGCTCTGGGAACTCGGCGGCGCGGCGCTGCGGCAATGCTGGGCGGAGGTGGCTGAGGGCTATGCCGGGGCTTCGCGTCCTGCTGCGGATGTCTGCGTCGACGCAATCCTCCAGCATGCCGCCGAGATCGCCGAGCAGCGTCGGCTGGCCCATCGGCTCCACGCATCGGTTGCGCCCGCTGTCGCTGCAGCGCCGATCGCGCAGATGGCCTTTTGCATCGATGTCCGCTCGGAGCCGATCCGCGCCGCGATCGAGCGTGCCGAACCCGGCATCCGGACGCTTGGCTTTGCCGGATTTTTCGGCCTGGGCACTGCGCACCGTCCGCATGCCGCATGTGACGGGGAGGCGCGCCTCCCCGTGCTGCTGCGGCCCGGCCTGACCAGCGACGACGGCGCAGATCCGCATCTCGAGGCGCTGGACCATGCCAATGCCCGCGGTGATCGCGCCTGGGGGCGGTTCAAGCAGGCGGCGGTTTCATCGTTCGCGTTCGTGGAGGCTGCCGGGTTCGTCTACGCCGCCAAGCTGCTCAAGGGCACGCTCGGCCTGGCGGCGCCGAAGGCCGCGCCGCGCAAGCCGCGTTTCCATCCGCCGCTGCCGCACAAGGACGCGGTGGACGCGGCGGAGCGGATCCTGCGCGCCATGTCGCTCACCGGAGACTTCGCGCCGCTGCTGGTCCTGGTGGGGCACGGCGCGGACGTGACCAACAATCTTCATGCGAGCGCGCTGCAGTGCGGGGCGTGCGGCGGGCATGCCGGCGACGTCAATGCGCGGCTGCTCGCCGGGCTGCTCAACGATCCCGTCGTCCGCAAGGGCCTGGAGGCGCGGGGCATCCACCTCCCTGCCGGGACGGTCGTGATCGGTGCCCTGCACGACACTACCAGCGACCGCATCCAATTGTTTGCCGACGATGTCGCGGCCCCGGCCGGAGCGCTCGCGGCGGTGGAGCAGGCACTCGCCCGCGCCTCGGTGGAGGCCGCGATCGACCGGGCCGCCCGGCTGCCCCGTGCCGAGGGTCTGCGGCAGATCGCGGCGCGCGGGCGGGACTGGGCCGAGGTTCGGCCGGAATGGGGGCTTGCCGGGTGCAGCACCTTCATCGCCGCGCCGCGGGCGCGCAGCGCGGGGCGATCGCTGGGGGGCAGGGCGTTCCTCCACGACTATGACTGGCGGGCCGATACCGATCTCGCGGTGCTGGAACTGATCCTCACCGCGCCGGTGGTGGTCGCGAGCTGGATCAGCCTGCAATATTACGGCTCCAGCGTGGCGCCGTCGATGTTCGGCGCCGGCAACAAGCTGCTCCACAATGCCGTGGGCGGAATCGGCGTGCTGGAAGGCAATGGCGGCCTGCTGCGCGGCGGGCTGCCGTGGCAATCGGTGCATGACGGCGCGGGACTGGTGCATGAACCGCTCCGCCTCAGCGTGGTGGTCGAGGCGCCGACGGACGCGATCGACACGATCCTCGCCCGGCAGGACGGCGTGCGCACCCTGTTCGACAATCACTGGCTGCACCTGCTGGCGATGGACGGGCAGGGCCGGATCGCCTGGCGCTATGCCAGCGGGCTGCGATGGCAGCGGTTCGAGGGGGAGGACGCGGCATGAGGACCGACATCGGCAGCCCGCCCCGCGCCGCGCCGGAGCCCGAGGTGGAGATCGCGGCGATCGAGCGCCGTATCGCGTGGGTGCTTGCCCATCCCGGCACCAGCCCATGGCTGCACGCCGCGTTGCAGACGGCGATGGCGCAGGATCCGATCGGTATCGCCAACGACGTCGAGATGCTGCGGCATCTGCTGGTGCCGCGCAGCACCGCGCACGCCATGCTCGCCGCGGCCATGGCGCGCTGCGGGCAAAGCAGGTAGGCGAAGCCGCAACAGTTGTGCTTCATGTTAGAGCTGTATGGATCTGAAGGCATCGTCCGGTTTCGAGCAGCAGATCAGCCTGCGCCAGCTCCGCTATCTGGTGGCGCTGGGCGGGGAGGCGAGCTTCACGCGCGCGGCGGCAGCGTGCGGCGTCAGCCAGCCCTCGCTGTCGCAGGCGATCCGGCAGCTCGAGGACGCGCTCGGCGCACCGCTGGTCGAACGCGGCGCGCGCGCCTTCCTCACCCCGCTCGGCCGCGAGGTGGCGGAGCGGGCACGGCGCATCCTGCTGGAGGTGCGCGATCTGGGTGAACTGGCCAGCGCTGGAGACACCGCACTGCTCGGCACGATCCGGCTGGGCGTCACGCCCACCATCGGCGCCTATCTGCTGCCGCGCCTGGTCGCCCGCCTCCACCAGCAATTCCACGAATTGCGCGTTCATGTCCGCGAGAATTCGCCGGCACAGCTGGTCGAGGGGCTGGCCGCGGGCACGTTCGACGTGATCCTCGCGCAACTGCCGCTCGCTGCGCCGGGGGCGCATCTCGAGCGGCTGTTCCGCGAACCGCTGCATCTCGCCATGGCCGCCGACCATCCGCTTGCCGCCCGCGACGCGATCGCGCGCGAGGATCTTGCAGGGCAGGACCTGCTCACCCTCCAGCGCGGCTATCGGTTGGCCGAGCAGACCATCGCCATTGCCGAGGAAGCGGGTGCCCGGGTCCGCGACGATTATGAAGGCACCAGCCTCGATGCGATCCGCCAGATGGCGGGGATGGGGATGGGGCTGGCGGTGTTACCCGAACTCTATGTTCGACAGGAAATCCGGCCGGGCGACGACGTGGTGTCGCGGCCCTTCCGGGCCGGGCGCCATTACCGCGAGCTCGGCCTGCTGTGGCGCAGTGGGGTCGCGCGCGCCGCCGCCTATAAAAGATTGGCGCAGGAACTGGTCGCCTGTGTGGAAGACATAGGAATTTCCTATCGGTGATATAGTCGGCGCGCCATTGTGCTTATGGCGCGCTGCACGCACTTCATCGATCGCGAAGGGAGATGACGTAGCGATGGCGAAACAGAGGATCGGCTGGGCGCAGGTGCGCGGCTGGCTGGGCGAGGTGGTGGGGCCCGATGGCGGCTATCTGCGGCTGGCGATGGTCTATGGCATCGCGATCAGCCTGCTGTCACTGGCGACGCCGATCTCGGTGCAGTTGCTGATCAACAGCGTGGCCAAGATCGCGCTGCCGGCGCCGCTGATCACGCTGTCCGCGCTGCTGTTCGCGCTGCTGCTGATCGTCGTCATCCTGAGCGCGCTCCGGGTCCACATCATGGCGCTGTTCGAGCGGCGTCTGTTCGCCCGCACCGTGGCGGAGATCACGATCCGCGCGGTGCATGCGCGCAACCCCTTCTTCGCCGATGCCCGCCGCGTCGACCTGTTCAACCGCTATTTCGATCTGATGACGGTGCAGAAGAGTGTGCCGAGCCTGGTCATCGGTGGCTTCACCATTCTGCTCCAGTCGGTGGTCGGACTGGTGGTGACCAGTTTCTACCACCCGTTCTTCCTCGCCTTCAACGTGATCCTGATCGCGCTGGTGTGGTTGATCTGGCAGCTCTGGTCGCCGGGTGCGATCCGCTCGGCGGTGGCGCTCAGCCATGCCAAGCATGATGCCGCGCGCTGGCTGGAAGGGCTGGGCACCTCGAACGGCTTCTACAAGTCCAGCCGCCATCTCGATTTCGCGATGGACGGATCGGAATCGATGACTGCCGCCTATGTCGAGGCGCATCGCCGCCACTTCCGCTACAGTTTCACCCAGACCTGCGCCTATCTGCTGCTTTATGCCACCGCCAGCGCCGCACTCCTTGCGATGGGGGGCTGGCTGATCTTGCAGGGGCAGCTCTCCATCGGCCAGCTGGTCGCCGCCGAGCTGATCCTGTCTGGCGTGTTCTACGGCCTGGGGCAGCTGGGCACCTATCTCGACGCCTTTTACGACATGGTCGCGGCGGCCGAGGAAGTCTCGCTGCTCTACGCGATCCCGCACGAGACCCATAGGCGCAGCAGCGAAGCCCCCGGCAATGGCGAGGTTCGGCTGCGCGAGGTGGAAGCGGGCGACGCGCGGTTCGACCTGACCATTCCGGCCGGCGCCCAGCTGGTCGCGGTCGGCGCCGCGACGATGGACACGCGGCTGGCGATGCTGCTGAAGCGCAATACCCAGCCCGACCGGGGACTCGTCATGGTCGGCGGCGTCGATCTGGAGGCGCTGGACGTCTATCGTTTGCGCTCGGACGTGATCGTGCTCGATCGCCCCACCATCGTCGAGATCAGCATCCGCGACTATCTTGGGCTGGCCGGTGCCGGCATTCCCGCGGGCAGGGTGCTCGACGCGCTGGCGCTGGTCGGGCTCGATGCGCGGATCGGCCAGCTGCCGGACGGACTGGATACCCCGCTCGCCGCCTCGGGCTATCCGCTGTCGATCGGTGAGCTGATGGCGCTCAAGCTGGCCAACGCGCTGCTGGCCCGGCCGCGTGTGCTGCTGCTCAGCGCCCTCTACGATCTGATGCCGCCCGAGCGGTTGACCGCCGCGCTGGATGCCCTGCGCGAGGCAGGCACCACGGTGCTGCTGTTCACGGGCCGCCCGGAGGCGATCCGCCGCGACGGCTATCTGTGGCTGGGCCGCGCGACGCAGGCGCGCTTCGATACGCTCGACCAGCTCAATGCCGCCCTTGCCGATCTGGAGGCCCGCAATGCCCTTTAAGCCGGACCATATCGGGCATTTCCCGACGCTCGCCGGCATGCGCCCGCCGCGTATCGCCCGGGTGATCGCCTGGATGATCGTGATCGTGGTGGTGCTCGCCGCTATCACCATGGTCTATGTCCCCTGGGTGCAGACGGCGCCGGGCCGGGGGCAGGTTGTCGCGCTCGATCCGCACGACCGGGTGCAGTCGGTCACCGCGCTGGTGCCCGGCCGTGTCGAGCGCTGGTTCGTCACCGACGGGCAGGCGGTGAAGAAGGGCGATCCGATCGCCAAGGTTTCGGACAACGACCCCGAACTGCTCGCCCGCCTCGCCGCGGAACGGGACCAGGTGCTGGCGGAGATCGCGGCGGTGGAGAGCGCCCGGGCGACGGCCTCGATCGACGTGAACCGCGCCCGCACGCTGTTCAACGAGGGACTTGCCGCCCGTCGCGACTATGAGCAGGCACAGATCCGCGTCGCCGATCAGGGCGCCAAGCTTGCGGACTCGCGCGCCAAGCTCAATCGCATCGAGGTTTCGCTCAACCGCCAGTCGGTGCAGATCGTTCGCGCGCCGCGCGACGGCCGCATCCAGACGCTCAACGCCGCCGCCGGCGCGACGCTGGTCAGCGCAGGCACCGAACTGGCGACGCTCGCCCCCGAGGGCGGCACCGAGCGCGTCGTCGAGTTGATGGTCGACGGTCGCGACATTGCACTGGTCGGTCCGGGCCGCCGCGTGCGGCTGGAATTCGAAGGATGGCCCGCGATCCAGCTGAGCGGCTGGCCCTCGATGGCCTGGGGCCTGTTCGACGGGCGTGTCCGCTCGGTCGACCCGTCCGCCATGCCCGACGGGCTGTTCCGCGTGCTGATTGAGCCGATGCCGGGCACCCAGGCCTGGCCGAACGATCGCTTCGTCCGGCTCGGCGCCAAGGCGCGCGGCTGGGTGCAGGGCGAAACGGTGCCGGTCGGTTACGAACTTTGGCGCCAGCTCAACGACTTCCCGCTCGAATTCGGTGCCGCGTCGGACAAGGGCGAGGAGAAGGGCATGGATATCTACAAGAAGAAAAAGAAATGATCCGGCACCTGCTCGCCCTTTGCGCCCTGGCGTTCGCGGCTCCGGCTGCGGCGCAGGGCCCGCTGACCCTCGATCAGGTGCTGCGCTCTTCGGCGCAGAACGCCCCCCAGATCATCGAGGCGCTGGCCAAGCAGCGCCAGGCCGAGGGCAAGGCGCTGAGCGCCGAGGGCGCGTTCGACGTGGTGTTCGATGTCGACGCGCAGACCCGGCCCTTCGGCTATTATGACGGCTCGGTCGTCGAGGCGAAGGCCAGCCGGGCGCTCGATAACAATGGCGGCGGGCTCTATGCAGGCTACCGCCTCTCCCGCGGCAAGTTCCCGGTCTATGAGGACAAGGCCTACACCAACCAGCTTGGCGAGTTCAAAGTCGGGGCGATCTTTTCGCTGCTGCGTGATCGGGTGACCGACGAGCGCCGCACCAAGCTGCGTCTCGCCGACCAGGATGTCGATGTCGCCCGGCTGGACCGCGAGATGGTCGCGATCGGCGTCCAGCGCCGTGCGATGAGCGCCTATCAGGCCTGGGCGATCGCGGGCTTGCGGCTCAAGGCCTATCGTGATCTGCTGGCGCTGTCCGAGAAGCGGCGCTCGCAGCTCGCGCGGCAGGTGCAACTGGGCGCGCGCCCGCAGATCCTGATCACCGAGAACGACCAGAATCTCGCGCGGCGCCGGTCGCTGGTGGCGCAGGCCGAGCAGAAGCTCGCCGAGAGCGCCAATGCGCTGTCCTTCTTCTGGCGTGATCCCAATGGCGTGCCGCTGGTGCCGGCGGTGGAGCAACTGCCCGAGGCGCTGCCCGAACTCGCGATCGCGCCGCGCAAGGCCGGGCCGATCCTCCGCCCGGACCTGAAGACCGTGCTGGTGCGGATCGACCAGTCGCTGGCGCGTCTGAATCTGGCCGAGAACGACCTCAAGCCGCGGCTCGATGCGCGCGCTGAGCTCGGCAAGGATGTCGGTGCGGTGGGGCTGGGGGGCCCGTCGCGCACGCCGGCCGAGGCGATGGTGGGCATCAAGTTCTCGGTGCCGCTGGAGCGGCGCTCCGCCCGGGGCCGCATTGCCGAGGCCAAGGCGGAGATCGACGGGCTGCGCACCCGCCACCGCATGCTCGAGGAGCAGATCGCGATCGAGGTAAAGGGCATCGCGATCGGCATCGAGGGGGCGGACAAGGTCGCGGATCTTGCGGCGCAGGAGGCCGAGCTCGCCGGCAAGATGGCGACTGCCGAACAGCGCCGCTTCGACATGGGTGCCAGCGACTTCTTCCTGATCAACCAGCGCGAGGAAAGCGCGACCGACGCCCGCCTGCGGGCGCTGGACGCACGCTACCAGGCACTGGTGGCGCGCGCGGATCTGGCGGCGGCGACGGCGGATCGCGCGGTGCTGGGGCTCTGACGCAAGAAGACGGGCCACAAAGGACCGCAGCGCGATGCGCCCTGTTCCTCCAGCGCCGCAAATGCGTCGGGTTACTGCGCGCCCGCACCCCGGTCGCGCAGCCTTGCCATTGCAGCAAGGCCGCAGCGCGGAAGGGCGCCGTGGCCACGCCGTCGGCTAGCCGATGATTTCCTTGGTGATCTGCCGCACCGTTTCCTGAATCACGCCGCCGCGCTTGGCGTCGCCCTTGGTCATCGAGGAGAGGAAGCCCTTCGCCTGGGCGATCGTGAGGTGCGGTGGGAAGGGGGCCACATCGGGGTCGGTCTTCACTTCCAGCACCACCGGCCGATCGGCCCGCAGCGCCGCGTCCCACGCATCGCCGAGCGCGTCCGGCGTATCCACATGGATGCCCTGCAGGTCGATCAGCTCGGCAAAGCGGGCATAGGGGAAGTCGGGTATGTCCTGCGTGGTCGGGAAGCGCGGATTGCCTTCCATGATGCGTTGCTCCCAGGTTACTTCGTTCAGGTCCTGATTGTTGAAGACGCAGACGATGAAGCGAGGATCCGCCCAGCGCTTCCAATATTTGGCAACGGTGATCAGCTCGGCCATGTTGTTCATCTGCATCGCGCCGTCGCCCACCAGGGCCACCACCGGTCGATCGGGGTGCGCGAACTTGGCGCCGATCGCATAGGGCACCGCCGCGCCCATCGAGGCTAGCCCCCCGGACAGCGATGCGCGCTGCCCCGCCTTCACCCGGTAATCGCGCGCAAACCAGTTGGAGCAGGAACCGGAATCCGACGTGACGATCGCGTTGGCGGGCAATCGCGGTGACATCTCCCACACCACGCGCTGGGGATTGACCGGCTTGGCTTCGGCCATGGCGCGTGCCTCGATCGTGTCCCACCATTTGGTGACTTCGTGGACGATGCCTTCCTGCCAGCTCCGGTCGGCCTTGTGCTGGAGCAGCGGGAGCAATGCCTGCAGCGTTTCGGCGGCGCCGCCATGCAGGTTGCATTCCACGGGGTAGCGCAGGCCCAGCATCGCCGGATCGACGTCGATCTGCACCGCGCGGGCCTGCCCTTCCTTCGGCAGGAACTCGGCCCAGGGAAAGCCGGTGCCGATCATCAGCAACGTGTCGCACCCGGCCATCATATCCGACGAGGGCTTGGTGCCGAGCAGCCCGATCGCGCCGGTGACGAAGGGCAGGTCGTCCGGCAGCACGTCCTTGCCGAGTAGGGCCTTGGCGACGCCGGCGCCAAGCCGCTCGGCAATCTCGATCACCTGCGCCGCGGCATCGCGCGCGCCTGCGCCGATCAGGATGGCGACCTTCTTGCCGGTATCCAGGATCTCGGCCGCCTGCGCGAGCGCGCTCGCCGGCGGCACGATCTGCGGCCGCACATAGCCGGGGCCGGAACGGGTGAAGCCGTGCTGGAGCGGCGGTGCCTGAAAGGGTTCGTCCTGCACGTCCTTGGGCAGCACGACGGCCGTCACGTCGCGGTTGGCGATGGCGATGCGGATCGCCCGATCGGTGACATGCGGGAGCTGCGCGGGGGCCGAGACTTCCTGGACGTAGCCGCAGACGTCGGCGAACAGGCGATCGAGGTTGAGTTCCTGCTGATAGCTGGCCCCGCGCACCGTCGTCTCGGCCTGGCCGGCAATGGCGAGCAGGGGAACGTGGTCGAGCTTCGCATCGTACATGCCGGTGAGGAGATGCGTCGCGCCCGGACCGCCGGTGGACAGACACACGCCCATCTCGCCGGTGAATTTGGCATGGGCGGATGCCATGAACGCGGCCATCTCTTCGTGGCGGACCTGGATGAATTCGATGCCCTCGCCCGCAGCCTCCGCCCGCTGGAGGGCGCCGAGCACGCCGTTGATGCCGTCACCCGAATAGCCATAGATTCGCGTCACGCCCCAGGCCTTGAGCCGCTCCACGAAAAAGTCGCTCGTCTGCTTCGCCATCTGCCGTCTCCTGAAGTCATCGGGCCAACGGACGGCAGGGGCGATGGTTCAGGCGGACGTGGCGCAGACCGTCCCGAAGGGGGCATATCGGGGCCTTCCTGTGCAGAGGGTTGCAGCCAGCGGGTAAAGTTGCGTACCACCAGCCGCCTTTATCCCTTTGAGTTTCCTTATGTCGCCCAGCCAACGCAGTCGGAAGCCGTCTCTGCCCCTCTACGCCGGCCTCGCCGCCCTGCTCGTGCTGCCGTTCGGCGCGGACACGGTGCTGCCGCTCGGCACCGCGACCTGGGCGGGCTATCTGCTGCCCACGGTGATCGCCTATGTCGCCGGGCGCCCGGTGGTGCCGCTGGTGGTGGCGGCGATCGCGACGCTGCTCAATTTCGCCGGCTTCACGCTCGCGCCGCCGGGGATCGATCCCTCGATCGTCCTGGTCAACCGCATCCTCGGCACGATCATCATCTGGATCCTCGCCGGGATCGGTTTCGCCTTTGTCCGCAATCGGCTGGCGATCCGGCGCGACGAGTGGCTGCAGTCCGGGCAGGTGGGCCTGGCCAAGGCGGTCGCGGGCGAACTGCCGCTCGATGAGCTCGCCACCGCCGCGCTGCGCTTCCTCGCCGATTATACCGGCGCGCAGGCCGGCGCGATCTTCGTTCGGGATCCCAGCGGTGCGGGCTTTCGCCGGCGCGGCACCTATGCCGTACCCGGTGACGCCCCGCTGCCGGAATGGGTCAGGCCGGGCGAGGGTCTGCTCGGCCAGGCGATCGCCGATCGGCGCCAGTTCGTGCTGGACGCGGTGCCGGAGGGGTATCTCTATTTCGGCTCCGGACTGGGCCAGGGGCAGCCGCGGACATTGCTGATCGGCACGACCGAGGCGGACGGGGAGGTGAACGGCGTGCTTGAGCTCGGCTTCCCGACCGCGGTCGACCCGCTGGCACAGGCACTGCTGGTTCGGATCAGCGGGCAGCTCGGCGTGTCTATCCGCTCGGGCAAGTACCGCGCGCGCCTCCGCGACCTGCTGGAGGAGACGCAGAAGCAGGCCGAGGAGTTACAGGTCCAGAGCGAGGAACTGCGCGTCAACAATGACGAGCTGGAAGCGCAGAGCCGCCAGCTCCAGGACACGGCCGCCAGGCTCGAAGCGCAGCAGACCGCGCTCGAGCAAAGCAATGCGGAGCTGGAGGCGCAGACACGCGCGCTCGAACTGCAGCGCGACGAACTCGCTCGTGCGCAGACATCGCTGGAGCATCAGGCGGCGGATCTGGAACAGGCCAGCCGCTACAAGTCCGAGTTCCTCGCGAACATGAGCCATGAGCTGCGCACGCCGCTCAACTCGCTGCTGATCATGGCGCGGCTGCTCGCGGAGAACCGCGCGGGCAATCTCAGCCCCGATCAGGTCCGCCATGCCGAGACGATCGAGACCTCGGGCAACGACCTGCTGACACTGATCAACGATATTCTCGACATCTCGAAGATCGAGGCGGGAAAGCTGGAGCTCCAGCCACGCCGCATTCGCGTGGCGCCGGTGCTGGACAAGATGAAGGCGGTCTTTGCCGCCTCTGCCGCCGCCAAGGGGCTGGCCTTCCGGACCGAGCAGGCAAGCGGTGCGCCGGGCGAGATCGAGACCGATCCGCAGCGGCTGGAACAGGTCCTCAAGAACTTCCTCTCCAACGCGATCAAGTTCACCGCAAAGGGCGAGGTGTCGTTCGGCGTGGCCCGCCGGCCCGACGGGCGGGTGGCGTTCACCGTGCGCGATACCGGCGTCGGCATTTCGGCCGAACAGCAGCAGGTGATCTTCGAGGCGTTCCGCCAGGCGGACGGCACCGTCAGCCGCAAATATGGCGGCACCGGCCTCGGCCTGTCGATCTCGCGCGAACTGGCGCGGCTGCTCGGCGGCGAAGTGGTGGTGGAGAGCATGCCGGGCGAGGGCAGCGCCTTCTCGCTGGTCCTGCCCGAAAGCTATGACCCCGCGCTGGTACAGGCGCCCGCGCCGCTGCCGAGCCCCGCGCCGGTCAAGCCGCAGCCGTCCAATCCCAAGCCCGGCCGCCGCCGCGCCGCGGAGCCGACCGAGGATGATCGCGAGACATTGTCCGGCGATTCCCGCGTCATCCTGATCGTCGAGGACGATCCGATCTTCGCGCGCATCCTGTGCGATATCGCGCACGACCAGGGGTTCCAGTGCCTGATCGCTGGCACCGCCGACGAAGGCGCGCTGCTCGCCCGTCAATATGTGCCGAACGCCGTGATCCTCGACATGAACCTGCCGGATCATACCGGCCTGTCGGTACTCGACCGGATCAAGCGCGACGTGCGCACCCGCCACATCCCGGTGCATGTCGTCTCGGTTGACGATGACAGCCAGGCGGCGCTTTCGAGCGGGGCGGTCGGCTATTTGTTCAAGCCGGTGAAGCGCGAGCAACTCGTCGACATGCTGGAGGGGCTGGAGGCCCGCATGGCGCAGCGGATGCGGCGCGTGCTGGTGGTGGAGGACGACGCCCAGCAGGCGGAAAGCGTCAAGGCACTGCTTGCCTCGCGCGACGTGGAGACGGTGGAGGCGCATTCCGCCGCGCAGACCGTGGAACTGCTCGGGCAGGACACGTTCGACTGCATGGTGCTCGATCTCAACCTCCCCGATGCCTCGGGTCTCGACCTGCTCGACCGGCTGAGCGAAGACGATAGCATCGGGTTCCCGCCGGTGATCGTCTATACCGGCCGCGACCTCAGCCAAGACGAGGAACTGCGGCTGCGCAAATATTCCAAGTCGATCATTGTCAAAGGCGCCAAGTCGCCCGAGCGGCTGCTCGACGAGGTAACGCTGTTCCTGCACCAGGTAGTGTCTGAACTGCCCGAGCCGCAGCAGGCGCTGATCGCCAAGTCGCTGGGTCGGGATTCCGCGCTGGAGGGTCGCTCGATCCTGGTCGTCGAGGACGACATCCGGAACGTTTATGCACTGACGAGCATTTTCGAGCCCCATGGAGTTAAGGTTCGCATCGCGCGCAACGGTCGCGAGGCGCTGCACGCGCTGGAAGAAGCCGCGCACAAGCGCACCGACCCGGTCGATCTCGTTCTGATGGACGTGATGATGCCGGAGATGGATGGGCTCACCGCCACACGCGAAATTCGCAAGCATCCCTGGGGTAAGACTCTGCCGATCCTCATGCTCACCGCGAAGGCGATGGCGCGAGACCATCAGGAATGCCTGGACGCCGGCGCCAACGACTATCTCGCCAAGCCGCTCGATATCGACAAGCTGCTGAGCCTGGTGCGAGTGTGGATGCCGCGGTGATCGACGACGTCGTCCTGCCGCACGAGGAGATCGAGCTGGACCTGCTGCTCGAGGCGATCTGGCGGCACTATCAGTATGACTTCAGAGGCTATTCGCGGGGTTCGCTGCACCGGCGGATGGAGCGCGCCTGCCAGCGCTTCGGCTGCGCGGGGTTGTCGCAGCTGCAGCACCGGTTGCTGCGCGAGCCCGCGATTTTCACCGAGCTGATGGGCTTTCTCACCATCCAGGTGAGCGAGATGTTCCGCGATCCCGGTTACTTCCGTGCGCTGCGCGAGACGGTGGTGCCGCACCTGCGAACCTGGCCGTCGCTCAAGGTGTGGATCGCCGGTTGCGCCAATGGCGAGGAATTCTACTCGCTTGCCATCCTGTTCCGCGAGGAAGGCCTGGAGGAGCGAACGATCTTCTACTGCACGGATATCAGCCCCGCGGCGCTTGCGAAGGCAGATGCAGGCATCTTCGATCTGGAGCGCATCCCGCAGTTCACCGAAAATCACCGCCTGTCCGGCGGGCATAGTTCGCTTTCCGATTACTATACGGCGGCCTATGGTAGCGCGGTGTTCGACAAGAGTCTTCGCGCCCGCGCCGTGTTCGCGGAGCACAGCCTCGCCACCGATCAGGTGTTTGCCGAGGCGCAACTTGTGTCGAGTCGGAACGTGCTGATCTATTTCGATCGCGGACTGCAGGATCGGGCCCTGGGCCTTTTCGGAGAGTCGCTGGTGCGCGGCGGGTTTCTGGGACTGGGCGCGCGGGAGACGTTGCGCTTCTCGCGCCATGCGGAGGCGTTTGCCGACTTCAATCCCGCTGAAAAGATCTATCGGCGCAACACTGCCGAGATGAAGGCGACGGCCGATGCGTGAGCCTGTGAAGGTCCTTGCCGTCGACGACGTGCCTGAGAACTTGGTCGCGCTGGAAGCGCTGCTCGCGCAGGACGGGCTGGAACTGCTCACCGCCCCTTCGGGCATGGAGGCGCTGGAGTTGCTGCTGGTGCACGACGTGGCGCTGGCACTGCTCGACGTGCAGATGCCGGGCATGGACGGCTTCGAGCTGGCCGAGCTGATGCGCGGCACCGAACGTACCCGCCGCGTGCCGATCATCTTCCTTACCGCCGTCGCGACGGACGAGCGGCGCCGGTTCCGCGGCTATGAGACCGGCGCGGTCGATTATCTGCTCAAGCCGGTCGATCCGCAGATCGTCCGCAACAAGGTTGAGATCTTCGTCGAACTCGCCCGGCAGCGACAGGAGGTTGCCCGCCAGCGCGACCGGCATGCTGCGGCACTTGCGCGTCTCAAGGCGCATCGCGACAACTCGCCGTTGGCGATCGTGGAGTTCGATGCCGAGCAGCGCATCATCGCCTGGTCGGCGGGTGCCGAGCGGATGTTCGGCTGGCGCTCGGCGGAAGTATCGGGTTTGCGCCCGTCCGAGCTGGAGTGGCTCGACGCCGAGCACGCGGCGCTGTTCGACACGATGATTCGCGGCATGATCGTGGGCGAGCGGGTGCGCGACATGCGGCCGCTGCGCATGCGCACCGCCGTGGGGGTCACGCTGGACTGCGAAATCTACGGGTCCGCGCTGCTCGGCGCGGACGGGGCGTTGCTCTCGGTCAACACGCAGATTCTCGACGTCACCGATCGGGTACGTGCCGAGCAGACCCAGCGGCTGCTGATCGGCGAGCTCAATCACCGGGTGAAGAATACGCTGGCGTCGGTCCAGGCGATCGCGACGCAGACGCTGCGCCACTCCTCCGGACCATCGGACTTCGCGCCGACCTTCATCGGTCGCATCCACGCGCTGGCCCGGGCGCATTCGCTGCTGAGCAGCACGACCTGGCAGGGCGCGAGCCTGGAGGAGCTGGTGCAAGGCCAGCTCCAGACCGGAACGATCGATCCGGCGCGGTTCGATACCGGCGGCCCCGCGGTGGATCTGGCGCCAGAGCCCGCCCTCCATCTGGCCCTCGTGCTTCACGAACTGGCGACCAACGCGCATAAATACGGGGCCTTGTCGGTGCCCGACGGACGCGTGGCGCTGCACTGGTCGATGCGGGGCGACATGCTGGATCTCGACTGGCGCGAAAGCGGCGGCCCGGTCGTGGCGCCCCCCACCCGCCGGGGGTTCGGCACCGCGCTGATCGAGCGCAGCCTGAAGGCGGAGGGCGGCAGCGCGGTCGCCAGCTATGACGCCGGCGGTCTGGCCTGGACGCTGTCCATTCCCTATGCCAGCGCGGTGCGACTGCGCAGCGACCAGCGCGCCCAGCGCAAGGCGGGGCCGGTGCTGCCGGCGAATGGCGCTGCGGCGCTCGCCGGCAAGCAGGTCCTCATCGTCGAGGACGAGCCGCTGGTTGCACTGGAGTTGTCGACGATCCTCCTCGATGCCGGATTGAAGGTCAGCGGCATGGCGGCGACCGCAGAGGAAGCGATGGCGGCCATCGCCGCAACGGATGCGGATGCAGTGCTGCTCGACGGCAATCTGCAGGGGGCGCTGGTCGATGACGTCGCCGCTGCCCTGCTCGCGCGGCAGATGCCGTTCCTGGTTGTCAGCGGCTATGGCCGGGATCACCTGCCGCTCGGGCTCGATGCGGTGACGGTGATCGAGAAGCCGTTCGACGCGCAAACCCTGCTGGCCGCCCTGCACCGCGCGCTGGTGCCGATCCCGGTCTGAAGGCGCCGCCGCTCAGGCGGAATCGCGGACGATCAGTTCGGGCAGCATCGCCACCGATCCCACGCTCTTGCCAGCGATCCGCGCGAGCAGCAGCTCCACCATCAGGTCGGCGCCATACGCCACGTCCTGCCGAATCGTGGTCAGCGCAGGCGAGGTGTAGCCGGCGAGCAGGATGTCGTCATAGCCGACTACCGCCACATCGGACGGTACGCGCAGACCACGATCAGCGAGCGCGCGGATCGCGCTCATCGCGATGACGTCCGATGCGGCGAGCACCCCGTCCGGCGCCGGATTGGCATCCAGATAGGCGCGCATCTCCTGATAGGCGTTCTCGACCGTCAGGTGAATCGGTACCACCGTGTCGACGACGTCCGGCACCTCCATGATGGCGGCGTGGAAGCCCTTGTAGCGATCGGCGAATTCGGGGACGTCGGGGGTGCCAAGGAAGGCCAGCCGCTTGCAGCCGCGCGCGATCAGGTGGCGCGCGGCGAGCTCGCCGCCGGTTACATTGTCGGTCCCCACGGTGATCTGGTTCGATCCCAGGCGTGCGGCACCCCACACCACCATGCGGCTATACTCGCCAGCGACGCGTTCGATCACGTCGATCTGATCGGACTGTCCGATCAGAACGATGCCGTCGACGCGGCCCGAAGCGATGATGTCGTCCAGCCAGTCCGGTCCCTGCGGTACCACGCGCGACAGGAAGAGGTCATAGCCGCGGCGGGTCAGTGCATCGGCCAGGCCGCCGAGCAGGCCCATGAAGAAGGGGTCGGACAGCGCCTGATCGACCTCGTGCCCCAGCGGCACCACCACGCCGATCGCCCCGGTACGCTGCTTGCGCAACGCGCTGGCGGTCTGGTTGAGGCGGAAGCCATGCTCTCGGGCCAGCGCGACGATCCGCTCGCGCGTGCCCCGGGCGACACGGGGATGGTTGGACAAGGCTCGCGAGGCGGTGGAAACCGATACACCCGCAATCTTTGCCAGCTCGACAAGGCCCACAGACTTCAATTGCGTCGCCCCCCGCCGGACTAATTCTGTCAGCGCTGACAGTATCGCGTCTAATCGATTTGTAAAACCTCAACTTGCATCAGTGGCGGTTCCGACCAGCCATCCTTGCCATTTTCGATGCGCCCGGCAAGCCTGCGTCGGTAACCGGTGGCATCTGGATCCCGTAGGATGAGATCATACCAGCCGCCCGTTGCGCCCAGCGCGACGCGTACGTCCCGCGCAGGCAGACGCCCGCTGGGGGCGAGCGTCGGGTGGCGCGGCCAAGTTGCGACAAGGGGTTGGCGCGGTTGCAGGCGCAAGCCGGGCGTATCTGCGCGCAGCTGTTCCCAGCGCAGGCTGCCGGCCAGCGCGTCGCCTTTTCCCGCGAAATGGCGGTGGAAGCCGATCGGGCCGAGCAGCCAGAGATCGTAACGCCCATCGGCCGCATGCAGCCATTCGGCCTCGACCGAGCCGCCGGTCGCCAGCGTGAAGCGGCGCGGCAGCGCGTCGGGGCGCAACCGATCGTAGACGTGCACCACGGCCGGGGCGCCGGCACAGTCGAATCGCAGCCGTATCCCACGCGAGTCGAGCGCGGCTTCCTGCACCTCCAGCGCGTAGGGCAGCGCGCGGCTCCGGCGCACACCGGGCTCCTGCGGGGGTGCCGTGTCCGCAGCCGGCGGTGCGCTGGGCTCGGGCTGGGTCGGCAGCGCCGCGGCGCGTGCGGCCAGCGGGCGCGGATCGGGCAAGCGAAGCGCTGCCGGCCGGTTGGGACTGCGGAAGTCGAACGCGCTGGTCAGGTCGCCGCATACCGCGCGGCGCCACGCCGAAATGTTGGGCTCCGCCACGCCGAAGCGGATTTCGAGGAAGCGAAGTACCGATGTGTGATCGAATATCTGTGAGTTGACCCAGCCACCGCGGCTCCATGGCGAGACCACATAGCAGGGCACGCGCGGACCAAGGCCATAGGGGCGGCCGATCAGCTCGGGGCGCTCCGCCTTGTCGTCGGCGATGCTCGGCACACGGTGATATTCGCCGGTCGTCTCGATTTGCGAGCTGCCGGCGTATCCGCCCGGCGCGCCCGGGTCCTCTGACGGCGGCGCGGGGGGCGGCACATGATCGAAAAAGCCGTCATTCTCGTCGAAATTGACGATCAGTACGGTGCGCGCCCAGACCTCGGGATTGGCGGTCAGCGCGTCGATCACTGCGGCGGTATAGGCGGCGCCCTGTGCCGGGCTGGACGGGGCGGGGTGCTCGCTTCCCTTGGCATCGGCGATCACCCAGGACACCTGCGGCAGCCGGCCGGCGAGCGCATCCGCGCGCAGCTGATCCAGCCCGTGGGTGGTGCGTGCCCGCTCATATAGCGGCGAGCCGGGCTGCGCCTCGCGATAGGCCGCGAACCCAACCAGCGGGTTGTCGGTGAAGTTGTCCGCCATGTCCTGGTAGATGCGCCAGTCGATGCCAGCGGCCTGCAGGCGTTCCGGATAGGTCGTCCAGCGGTAGGAATCCGGATGTCCGCCCTTTTCCGGGAGCTCGTCATGCGAGTTGCCGATCGACGGGCCACCTCGCGTGCCGCTGGGATCGTTGGTGCCGGTCCACAGGAACAGACGATTGGTGTTGGTGCCGGTGTGCACCGCGCAGTGATAGGCGTCGCACAGCGTGAAGTGCTCGGCCAGCGCGAACTGAAAGGCGAGGTCCTCGCGCGTATAATGCCCCATCGCCCGCTCGGTCTTCGCCGCAGCCCAGCGATGCATCCGCCCCTGGTCCCAGGCAGCCTGCGCATCGGGCCAGCTGTGCGGCGTGCCGGCAACGCGCATCAGCTCGAAATGCGCCTTGGTCGAGAGATGGAAGGGGGCGACCAGGCGCCCGTCGGCCGCTTCCTGCGCCCAGATGGAGCGCCCGCCGGGCAACGGCACCGTCAGCGGATCGCCAAAACCGCGCACGCCCCTCAAGGTGCCGAAATAATGATCGAAACTGCGATTTTCCTGCATCAGGATCACGACATGCGCGACGTCGGCGATCGTGCCGGTGCGGACGTCCGCTGGAATGGCTGCCGCGCGGGCGATCGATGCGGGCAGCGCGGAAAGCGCCGCCGCCTGTGCACCGGATGCCAGAAATCGCCGCCTGGTCGTGCCGCCCGTCATCTTCGCCGTTGCCCCCGTATCGTCGCTATATGCAAGTCCGTGCAGTAGTAGCGTGACGGGTTGATGACGACAGAAGGGTGCGTGAATAGCGGAGGTCTCTCACAGGCAGCAACGAGCCGGTACGGCAGGCTGCCTCAGCGCGTGAGCGCTACCGCCTGCGCGCCGCGGGGACGTTCGGCAGCGGTGCGAGCGACCGGATCCGCAACGGGCTTGCCGTGCTGCTTGAGCCGCACCACACCGCCGCGCCATTCCAGCACGCCATCGCGGCGCATTGCCTGCAAGGTGCGGTTGACATGCACGCTCGTCAGCCCAAGTGCGTCGGCCAGCGTCTCCTGGGTGAGCGGCATCACGAAATCATCCGCCCCTGCGCGGCCCGCCAGCAACAGCCGCTCGCGCATTTCCAGCATCCAATCGTGGATCCGCTCATAGGCGCTCATCCGACCGAGCCGGGCAATCTGGCGCAGTAGATGCGCTTCGTCGAGCGCGGCGCTGGCGGCATAGGCTTCGCACAGTCCCTCCGTATCCGTAGCGGGCGCGGGACAGAGCATCGCATCGGTGAGTGCCGTGATCGTGCTTACGGCGATCGGTTGCGCGTTTCGCGCTTCCTGGATGATGTCGCCGGGCACGAGGAAACTCAGGATCTGGCGTCGACCATCGCTGAACAGCTTCACCCGCCCCAGCCATCCATCCACGACCATCAGCGAGCCGCTGGTTCGCTGCCCCGCCTGGACTAGATCGCGACAGGCAGCCACCCGGTGGGGCAACTCTGTCGCCAGCCTGAGGGCACGGCGCTCGTCCTCGCTTAGCGAGGAAAGCGCGCTGAGCCGGCTGAGAACGGCCGCCTCCGCAGTGGGAGTATGGTTGAACATGATCCCGAAGCAACGATCCATCGGGCGCAGAGTTCAGAATGATGTTGTTAACAAGGATCAGTATCGCAAAGTGTAATCACGCAAATGCGCCAGATAGCGGATTCCGCCCGGAAGTATCGCTAGGGATGTTTCTATACCGAATCGTTCTGGCAGGACGGTGGTGAGAAAGGCGCTGCCGAAACCGGACGTGTCCGCAGTGGCGAGGCGGAGGATCGGAACACCGCGCTCCCGCCACGTGAAGAAAAGCCCGTCGTCGCAGCAATGCCACCGAATGGCGAGGGTCGAGTTCCGACCTGCGTCACCCAGCATGCCGAACTTGATCGAGTTGATGCTAAGCTCGTGCAGCGCCAGCGCGACGAGCCCGACCATGGCCGGGCGCAGGAAAACGGTGGGCCCGTTGATCGTGATGCCGGGGGCATCGCCGAACCGGAAGGCTCCCAGGGCGTCGCGAACCAGCAGTTCCAGGTCCGTCTCCGCACTGTGGTCGGTCAGTCTGGCCGCATTGCGCACCGTTTGGTGCCGTTCGTCGCGATGCGCGAGCGCGACATCGTCGGGGACGGCAGGCGCCTTGTCGGCCGCAGCATGGGTGTCGATCAAGGCTCCCAGAAAAGCCAATATGTCTTGTGGGGTTCGCGGCTCCGCCGGGCCATCCACGTGCCATATGGGTTGGATGGCCTGCAGATGCGGGCGCTGATCGTGCAGGGAAACCGTCACCCGTGCCACTCCTTACCGCCGGTCGCTCAAGACGGGCCCGGGTGCCGCGTCCCGGGGGGGCATGCGGCAGGGTGGGACGCGGCGAGCATAGGGATAAATCGTTTCCCGGCAGAGGAAACTACGGCAATAGGTTCAGGGTGGATGCAGTTGGGTGCTCGGCATGCTGAAATTATTCGGCGGCATCCTCCAAAAGGGACGGAACGTCCATGCCGGGCGCCATGGCGCTGGCGAACCAGAAAAACGTCGCGCGCAATCCGTCCGACAGGGCGACGCGCGGCTCCCAGCCGAGCAGATCGCGAGCACGCTGGATGTCAGGCTTGCGGCGACGGGGATCGTCGATCGGAAGCGGATGATATTCAATAGCAAGGGGGCGATGGGAGAGTGCGGCGATCTCTTCGGCCAGAGCTCCGACCGTAAGTTCACAGGGATTCCCGAGGTTTACTGGCTGCATCCCATCGATATCGCTATTCATTAGCAGGATAAGACCCCGCACGAGATCGGAGACATAGCAGAAGCTTCGGGTCTGGGTGCCGTCCCCGTAGAGCGTCAGCGACTTGCCGGAAAGCGCCTGCACGATGAGGTTGGAGACCACCCGTCCATCGTCCAGCTGCATATGCGGGCCATAGGTATTGAAGATCCTGGCGACGCGCACCTCCGCGCGTCCGGTACGGCAGAAATCGAAGGTAAGCGCTTCGGCTGCGCGCTTGCCTTCGTCGTAGCACGCACGTGGGCCAGTACAATTGACCCAGCCGCGATACTCCTCGCGCTGCGGATGGACCTCCGGATCGCCATAGACCTCCGACGTCGACGTCAGCAGGAAGCGCGCGCCAGCCTCTGCCGCTAATCGCAAAAGGCGATCGGTTCCAACCACATTGGTTAGCATCGTGTGCTCGGGATCGACCTGATACTGCGGCGGAGACGCGGCGCAGGCGCAGTTGTAGATCTGCTTGAACCGATGGCTGCGCGCGAGGATGGAGGCGGGCAGCGGATCCACGATGTCGGCCTGGACGAATTCGAATCCGGGCCGCTCCTGCAGCGCGTTCAGATTGGTGCGATTGGACGTCTGGAGATTGTCGATGCAGACCACCTGCTCGCCGCGATCGAGCAGCGCGGCACAAAGATGCGAGCCGATGAATCCGGCCCCACCCGCGACCAAGATGAGCGCGCCGTCCTGCGGATCGCGCCCAAGCCCATGTCGCGGCGCGCCGCGTCTCCGCGCGCCCGCTTCTTCGAGATGCGCCTCGAGTTCCGCGGCGCGGTGCGCAGCGTCGTGTACGTCGAGCAGCCGTCGCCGTGCAGCCGTGCCGATTGCCTGCGCATCGCGGTGCAGTGCGGCGATCGCCTCGTCGGTGCTCGTGGCGAGCAGGATTTCCTCGCCAGGTACGAACAGGCTTTCGATCCCGCTCCATGGATCGGAAAGGATGGGCGTTCCGCACGCCGCCGCCTCGAACAGCCGCACCGAGGGCGACCAGCCCGCCGCGATCATGTCGGCGCGGGTCACGTTCAGCGTCATGCGCGAGGCGGAATAAAAGGCCGGATGGTCGGGTGGGGGCAGGTGTTCGATCCGCTCGACATTGGCGGGCCAGACGATATCGTCGGGATAGCGTGGGCCGGCCACTGCGAAGCGCTTTTCCGGGCAGCGACGCGCGGGCTCCAGCAGGAGCGTCTCCAATGTCGCTTGCCGATCCGGGCTGTAGGTGCCGAGATAGGAGAGATCCCACCGCTTGGGGACATCAAGCGGGCGATAGGCCTCGGTATCGACCGAGCAGTAGAGCGCCCGTGCGGCCGGACTACCTAGGCGGTGCTCGATCCGCTCGAGCGTCGGCCCGCCGGTGAAGCTCAGATACAGATCATAGCCCGCGATCAGCGCAGGCGTCAGATAGTCGCAGATGCCGCGCTCGAGCGCGGCCAGCGTGATCGGGGTGTCGATATCATAGAAGGCGGTCACGCCGCGCGCGGAGCCCTGCACGAACTGGCCGACCTCCACGCCGTCCGGCACGTACGACCCGACGATCACCGCATCGGCTGCGGCGATCGTCTCCCGCCACGCGTCGAGATCGGCGAGGGTGCGGTAATATTCCAGGCGGCAGAAATCGGGATCGCTCAAATCGCGGTGGGCGCCGGCATACCAGGGCACGTCGCGCTCGAGGAACAATACGTCATGTCCCCGGGCGGAGAACGCACGGAGCAGGGCGCGGTAGGTAGTGGCGTGGCCATTGCCCCATGAGGAGCCGAGGCTGAGGCCAAGAACGATCAGCTTCATGCAGCGTTCCTTTCGCGGGGCTGGTAGGCGCGGAGAATGCGATCGACCTGCGCACCGCGGAGATCGTAGCTGTGCTCGGCCAGTACGCGGGCGCGTGCCGCTTCGCCGATGGCTTGGGCGCGCTGCGGGGTCAGCGCGGCGAGGTGATCGGCCACGTCCTGTCCGTCGCGTGCGACCAGCACCTCGCGATCGGGCGTGAGGAAGAGCTCGATGCCCTCCCATGCATCGGTGATCAGGCAGGCTGCCGCCCCGGCCGCCTCGAATACGCGCGTGGCAGGGGAGAAGCCGATCGACGCCATCGAATCGCGCGCAACGTTCAGCACCGCCTGGGGCGTGCAGTTGAAGGCGTTGTGATCGGCGGTGCCGACATGGCCGATCGCGCGCACGTTGGCCGGCAACGCCTTGTCGTGCCAGCCATTGCCGCCGAGCAGGAAAGCGCGTGCCGGCGCAAGGCGGGCGGCCTGCAGGAAGAATTGGTCGATCCGCGCCTCGCGATCGGGCAGCCGGTTGGCCAGCAGCGCAAGATCGGCGGTGAAGCGGGCGTCCGGCGACGCCGGATGATGCGTCGCAGGATCGAGCGCATTGTACACCGGGATACAATCCCGCGCGCCCATCGCCCGATAGGCGTCGATCACGGGGGGACCGCCGCCATAGGTCAGCACCAGGTCGATTTCCGGCAGCATCGTGCGCACCGGATGGGCCGCATCCCCGCGCATTTCGTCGAGAGTAGCGGCGGCGTCCACATCCCAGAAGATGCGCAGTGCATCGGGGCGGGGCGCGGTGCGCAGCGCCTCGATCAGTTCGCGATCGAACACACCGACGCCGCTGGCCTTCACCACCACGTCGGCGTCCTGCGCCTCTGCGAGAACCTGGCGGAGCCCGTCCTCGGTCGCGGGATACACCACCACCTTCGCCCAGGGGGGCGGATCGATGTCGCGGTGCAACTGGCGATCGAATGCATCCGGCTCGTAGAAGGTGATGGCGTGACCGCGTGCGGCGAGAGCCTTCAGGATGCCACGATAATAAGTAGCGGCACCGTTCCAGTAGGAGGAGAGGAGGCTGGATCCGTAAAATGCGATCTTCATGCAGCGTCCTCGACAAGGTGATGTGCGGGAGAAAGCCGGGAGACGATAGCGAGCAGTTCATCGACCCGGTGGGCGCAGCTGTGGCGGGCGCGGATCGTCTCCAGCCCGTGCGCGACGAGTTCGGCCCGAAGCGCGGCATCGTCGCGCATGGCGGCAAGGTGCCGGGTCATCTCCGCGCCGTCCCGCGCGACAAGATAGTCGGTGCCGGGGCGGAACAGCTGTTCGGCATCGTCCCAGGGCGCGGAGACCAGCGGTATGCCGCAGGCAAGCGCCTCGAACACGCGGATCGTGGGAATGCCGGGCAGAATGGTCGCATAATAGCGGCGGGGCACATGCACGGTGGCGAGATGTTGCGCGAAGATCGCGGGCGCATGCGCGTTCGGCGCCCAGCCATGATAGCGCGCGCCGCGCCGGGCGAGCATCGCGGTCGCTTCTGCGGGGTAACGCACGCCATAGATATCGAGCGGTAGCCCGGCGTCTGCGGCCGGGCGGAACAGGAAATGCTCCAGCTCCTCGGTGCGCTCGCCGTCGCCCCAATTGCCGATCCAGACGAGGCCTTGCCGATCGCCTTCCTGCGCCGGCGGCTGAAAACGACGAAGGTCCGCTCCCTCGTGCCATACCCAGACGCGATCGCCCCAGCCCCAGCGGCGATAGACCGCCGCCAGCGCCTCGCCAAAGGCGAGCACGCCGTCATAGTCGTTCAGGTCATAGGCCTGGATCGCATGCGGATCGCTGACCGCGCGGTGATGCGTGTCGTGGAACAGCAGCGTGAAGGTGCCGCCCATCGCCCGCGCATGGCCGATGCGGGAAACCAGTTTGGGATCATTCCATTCATGGACGATCACCAGATCGGCGTCCCCGATCATCTCGGCAGGCGTGCACAACGGGGTGTAGGTGGACGACCGCAGCTCCGGATAGGCCTGGCGATACGGCGCCAGGCCGTCCTGTCCGTGATCGGCGAGCAGATTGGCCAGGCTCCAGGCGCCTTCCGGCTCCCACACCTGCACGTCGTGCCCGCGAGCACACAGGTCGCTCAGCACGCCGCGCAGGAAATGCGCGTTGCCATGATTCCAGCACGATGCCAGCGAATGGGTGAAGTAGACGATCTTCATGCCGCGACCTTTCCGGCGGGCGCGCGCTCTGCGAGGAGCTGGCGGTACAGACGGTGCATGGCTTCGGCCATGCGAGCGGGGGCGTAACGGCGCGCGCGCTCGGCGGCGGCGTCGCCCAAGTGGCGGCGACGGGCGAGGTCGCCGATCACCTCTTCGATCGCCGTTCGGTAGCTAGCGGCATCGCGCGGGGTCACGAATATGGCCACCTCGCCCCACAGCTCCCGGAATACCGGGATGTCGGCGAGCACCAGCGCGCAGCCGGCGGCGGCCGCTTCCAGCACGGCCAGGCCGAACGGTTCGAAGCAGGCTGCCGAGACGAAGACCGGCCGTGCCGCGAGCCGTGCCGCCAGGGCTGGACCGTCCAGCTCGCCCAACAGGTGGAGATGGTCGAGCCGAACCGTTTCGCCGTGCGGCCCGGTGGCTGCGCCGGCGGCATGGAACGGGATGGCGAGTTCGCTCGCGACGGTGTCGAGCAGCGTAGCACCCTTTACCGAGTCCCACAGCCGACCGACGGTGAGCACGCAGTCCTGCGCCGGTTCGTGTCGCGGCGTGACCAGCGGTGTACGTCCGTTGTGCACCACGATCGGTGCCTGCGACAGTTGATACTGGCGCCGCACGACCTCGGCATAGGCGGCCGAGGGGGCGACCACCGCATCGGCCGCGCGAAGGCCCTGCTCGGTCAGGGCGCGGTGCCATTGGAAGCTCTGGTCGAGCGGTCGGTTGGCATGCGCGTGCTGCCACCAGGTGGAGACACAGCCATGGGTGACCGCCAGCATTGGCACGCCCGGGGCGGCCGAGGCGGCGAGGGTGGGCATGTTGAGGTGCACCAGATCGACCTCATGCTGCCGGGCGAGCCGGCCAATCGCCGCGCCTGCCGCGCGTACCCGATCGGGGACATCGCTCAGCCAGTCGAGCGGCAGCCCGGTCTCGACGAAGAGGGTCTTCGGGAGCGCGCCCGCCTCGTCGCGCTGGTCCTGGCGAGGCGCAGGGCCCATCTGCAGCAGGACGGTTTCCACCTCCAGCGCCGCAAGCGCGCGGGCGAGATCGACGCTGTATTGCCAGACGCCGCCCACCGCATCGGTGGTCATCAGTATTCGCAGCCGGGTCACTGCGCGGGTGCCGCCACACGCGGGCCGTCCGCCCAGGCGTCCAGTGGAATGCCGCGCTCGTCGGCGAGCCAGCGGGCGAGAGCAGTCACACCGTTGCGCCAGCCGATCGGTGCATCCAGCCCGAGCGCCGCCTGCGCCTTGCGGGTATCGGCGACGAAATAGCGCTGGTCGCCCGCGCGCCAGTCGTCGAAGTGCAGGTCCAGCGGGCGGCCGGTGACGGACTCGACATGGGCGAGCAGCGTCCGCAGGCTGACGGCATTGGCAGGTCCGCCGCCAAGATTGAGCGCCTGGCCGGCGATGCGATCAATCCTGCGCCACGCCGCGAGATAGGCGTCGACGGCATCCCGCACGTCGAGGATATCCCGCACCTGATGCCCGTCGCCATAGAGCGTGATCGGGCGCCCCTCGAGCGCGCGGATGAGGAAATGGGCGACCCAGCCCTGGTCCTCGGTGCCCATCTGGCGCTGGCCATAGATGCAGCTCATCCGCAGCACCGCTGTCGCCAGGCCGTAGCTGCGGGCGTAATCCAGGACATATTGATCGGCGGCACCCTTCGAACAGCCATAGGGCGTGTGGAAGTCGAGCGGCCGGGTCTCGCCGATGCCGCGGGCGTCCACCGCGGCATCCACGGGCCGATAGCCGCCGTCGCCGCGTTCGAAGGCGAGATCGGCAAGATCACCATAGACCTTGTTGGTGGAGGCGAAGATCACCGGCGGCGGGACCGGCGCGGTACGGGCGGCCTCCAGCAGCGTAAAGGTCGCCGCGATGTTGACCGCGAAATCCTCGGCCGGGTCGGCAAGGCTCGTCGTCACCGCTACCTGCGCGGCAAAATGGAAGACCGCACGCGCGCCGTGGACCGCCGCGCGCAGCGGCTCGGCATCGCGGATGTCGGCGATCACGGGGCGGATACGGTCGCCATGGCGCACCTGCAGCCAGGCAAGATTGCGCTCCACGCCCGGGCGACGCAGCGCGTCGTAGATCACCACGGTCTCGCCTTGCTGTGCCAGCCGATCGGCCAAGTTCGCCCCGATAAAGCCGGCGCCGCCGGTGATCAGGACGGGGCGTGCCATCGCGTCCGTCATGCGACGAGGCCCCGCTTCTCCAGTTCGGCGCGCGCCTGGGCAACGCGGTCCTCGGCGGTCTGCTGCTGCACCCACTCGGCGAGTTCGGCGAGGCCGGTCTCGAAATCCTGTCGTGCCTCGAAACCGAGCCGCTCGCGGGCGAGACTGGTGTCGCAGAAACAGTGACGGATGTCGCCGACACGGGCCTTGCCGACGATCTCCGGCGTGGCATCGTTCCGGCCCATCGCGCGGGCGAGCGCCTCGGCCACCTGCGTCACCGAACGATCGTCGCCCGACCCGATGTTGAACGTCTCGCCGGCCGCCTGCGGCAGCGTGAGCGCTTCGGCGAAGGCGCGGGCGACGTCGCTCACATGGACGAAATCCCGACGCTGCGCGCCATCCTCGAAGATCATCGGGCGTTCGCCGTTGAGCAGTCGCGAGGCGAAGATCGCCAGCACGCCGGTATACGGATTGGAGAGAGCCTGGCCTGGACCGTAGACGTTGAACAGCCGCAGGCACGTCGTCTCGATGCCATAGGGCGCGCCCATGATGTGGGTGGTGCGCTCCTGCACATATTTGTTGAGCGCGTAGATGGAAGCCAGGCTCGGCCGCTTCCACTCGGGCGTGGCCACGGGCTCCAGCGGGCGGCCGTGCGCATCGAGCGGATTCCACTGTTGCTGCCCATCGCGAACGATGCCGCGTTCGGCATTTTCCACCAGCGCTCCATCGGCGTCGCGGTACAGGCCCTCGCCATAGATGCTCATCGACGAGGCGGTGACGACGCGGCGGACAGGATGGTCGATCAGTCGTTCGAACAGCACCGCCGTGCCGACGTCATTGGCGGAGGTATAGCGCTCGACCTCATACATCGACTGCCCGACGCCGACTTCGGCGGCGAGGTGGATGACGCTGTCGACGCCCTGCAGCGCGCGGGCCACCGCTTCGCCATCGCGGACATCGGCGCGGACAAGCTCGACCTCGGCCTCCAGCGCTTCCGGACGATCCCGCGTGCCGTGGACCTGTTCCAGCATCGAATCGAGCACGCGGACCTGATGCCCCCTGCGCAGAAGCTCGGCGGAGACCTGGCAACCGATAAATCCTGCGCCGCCCGTTACGAGCACCTTTTCCGCCATGTTCATGCTTTCCCGTCTTGAAGATTAACATGCGTAAGTTGTGACATGACGGCTAATCGCTAGTCGGTCCGTCTGACAAGAATGCGAACAGCTTCTTCTTCATCTTGTTCCCAAGATTGATCTGGCTCAATCGGTATGTGTTGTACTGAATATGTGAAGATGATGTATGTTATCGGGAACTATCACAGTCGTATGCTTGTTTCATAGCATCTAAGTTGATGCTGTGAGCTGCGTATATTCTGATGACTGCAAAGGTGCACTTGATCCGCCACGGCGCACATGATGATATCGGTCAGGTGCTGAGCGGTCGCAGCGCGCGCTCGCCGCTGTCGCCGGCGGGCCTTGCACAGGCGCAGTGGCTGGCGGCCCGGTTCGCACGGGAAAGCCCGATCGCAGCGATCCATTGCAGCCCGCGCGAGCGGGCACGTGCCACGGCCGAGATCATCGGAGGCCGCATCGGCGTGCGCGCAGAGGTCGTCGAGGCGCTGGACGAAGTGGAGTTCGGCGCCTGGACGGGTAGCAGCTTCGCCGCGCTGGCGCGCGACCCCGAATGGCAGGCCTGGAACCGGCAGCGCTCAATGGTCCGCCCGCCCAACGGCGAGACCATGGCCGAAGCCACGGCGCGGGCGATCGGCCATCTCGACGGGCTGGTCCGGCGGGGTGCCAGCGGGACCCTGCTCTGCGTCAGCCACTGCGACATCATCCGGGGCGTGGTCGCCCATTATCTCGGGCTGGGTCTCGATCGCCTGCTCGCCTTCGACGTGGATCCGGGGTCTGTCAGCACGCTGCTGATCGGGAATTGGGGCGCGCGTCTGCTCACGCTCAACAGGGGACAGGAATGAACAGCCTCGCAGCCGCACGGTCCACGCCGACCGAGGACCTGCGCGCGCGCATCGATGCGCTGGGCCCCTGGTTCCAGAACCTGCGCATCCAGGGTGTCGAGACCGCGCCCGACCATTTCCTGGGCGACTACCCCGCCTTCAAGTTCGCGCGCTTCGCCGATGCGCTACCCGCCGATCTGGAAGGGCGGTCGGTGCTCGACATCGGTTGCAATGCCGGATTCTACGCGTTCGAGATGAAGCGGCGCGGGGCGCGGGAAGTGCTCGGCATCGACAGTGACCCCCGCTACCTCGCCCAGGCGCGCTTTGCGGCCGACGCGTTGGGCTTCGACGACGTTCGGTTCGAGCAATGCTCGGTCTATGACGTGGCGGCGCTCGGGCGGCGCTTCGACGTCGTGATCTTCATGGGCGTACTCTACCATCTGCGCCACCCGCTGTTGGCGCTGGACCTGATCCGCGAACATGTCGCGGGCGAATACATGCTGTTCCAGACGATGCAGCAGGGGTCCGACGCCGTGGCGGACGTGCCGGAGGATCACCCCTTCCACATGCCCGGTACCTTCGATCCGCCGGGCTATTTCGACGATCCTGGGTATCCCAAGCTGCATTTTATCGAGCGCCACTTCGCGAGCGACTGGACCAACTGGTGGGCGCCCAACGCCGCGGCCTCCCAGGCGATGCTGCGCGCGGCGGGCTTCACCATCGAGGCGAACCCGGAATCCGAAGTCTATTGGTGCCGCGTCGCCGACGTGCCGTTCGTCGCCGACGGGCTGGCAGCCGTCTATACGTCGCGGGGAGCGGGCGCATGATCGAAGCGGCGATGCTCTGGAACGAGCCCAACAACAAGTCGCACTGGGACCCGGCGATCGATCCCGACTGGTCGCTGTTCGCGCAGCATGTGATCGCCGCGGGCAATGCCATCCGCGCAGTGAACCCGAACCTGCCGCGCGTGCTCGGCGGCATGTCGCCGATCGATCCGCACTGGTTACGACGGATGGAGGCGCATGGCGCGCTGGAGGCGGTGGACGTGGTGGCGGTTCACGGCTTCCCGCTCGACTGGAATCTCTGGCCGCTCGCCGCCTGGCCGGACAAGATCGCCGAGATCCAGGCGGTGACCGACAAGCCCGTCTGGGTAACCGAAGTCGGGGTCAGTTCGTTTGGCGCGGAAGAGGTCCAGGCGTTCGGCCTGCGCCGCACGGCCGAACTGCTGCGCGGCAAGGCGGAGCGCGTCTTCTGGTATTCGCTGTTCGACCTGCCGACGAGCTGGGGCGCCGAGACGCGGCATCGCGAGGCGGAGGGCTCTTCCTATTTCCGCCATTTCTACCTGGGCCTGATCCGCGAGGACGGCACGCCGAAGCCTGCGCTCGACGTCTATGCCGAGCACGCCGCCGAGATCGGGCTGATGCAGTGGTTCCATTTCCACGATCCCAGACTCGACGAGGCGATGGCGTGGATGAAGCGGCTGGGTACGCGGCGCATCCGCACCGGGCTCAGCTGGGCGGACAGCTTTCGCGAGGGCGCGCTCGACTGGTTCGACCGGCAGATGGAGGCGCTGGCGGACTTCGACGTCACCGTCACCTTCTGCTTCACCCCTGCGCATCTGGGCATCGCGCCGCACCACACCAGTCCCGCGCGCGATCCGCAGGCCTTTGCCGATTTCTGCGCCTGGATGATCGATCGCTATGCCGGCACCGCGACGATCGCGCCTTCCGCGGCCCCGGTGACGCTGGCGGCCCGCCAGCCCGAGCTCAACCCTTTGCTGTTCAACCGCGACGAGCGTCTCGCCGCCGAGAGAAAGTCCGCCTGATGCTCTCCCCAGACCGCCATGCCATCAATGTCGCGCTGGTTGGCGTCGGCAACTGTGCCAGCTCGCTTGTGCAGGGGATCGAGCACTACCGCGCCGGCGCCAACGACATGGTCGGGCTGATGCACCGGGAGCTGGGTGGCTATGCCCCGAGCGACATCCGCGTGGTTGCGGCCTGGGATGTGGACCGCCGCAAGGTGGGGCAGGACGTCGCCGAGGCAATCTTCGCCAAGCCGAACTGTACCACCGTGTTCTGCAAGGAGGTCCGGCACACCGGCGCCAGGGTGCGGATGGGGCGGGTGCTGGACGGTGTCGCCGACCACATGGCCGACTACCCGCAGGAGCGTACCTTCCTGCTCGATGATAGCGCCGAGCCGGACAAGGATGCCGTGGTTCAGGCGCTGCGCGAAACCCATGCGCATGTTCTGATGAACTATCTGCCGGTCGGCGCGCAGGCGGCCACCGAGTTCTACGCCGAGTGCGCGCTCGAAGCCGGCGTGGCGTTCGTCAACAACATCCCCGTCTTCATCGCCAGCGATCCGGCATGGGCGGCGCGGTTCGAAGCGGCCGGCGTGCCTATCATCGGCGACGACATCAAGGCGCAGCTAGGCGCAACCATCGTCCACCGCGTGCTGACGGACCTGTTCCGCAAGCGTGGCGTCAAGCTGGAGCGAACCTACCAGCTCAATACCGGCGGCAACACCGACTTCCTCAACATGCTCAACCGCACCCGGCTGGCCTCGAAGAAGGAGTCCAAGACGGAAGCCGTGCAGTCGGTCGCAGAAACGCGGCTGGAAGATGCGAATATCCATGTCGGCCCCAGCGACTATGTCGCCTGGCAGAACGACAACAAGATCTGCTTCCTGCGGATGGAGGGCCAGATGTTCGGTGGCGTGCCGATGAATCTGGAGCTGCGCCTGTCGGTGGAGGACAGCCCGAACAGCGCGGGCGTGGCGATCGACATGATCCGCTGCGCCAAGCTCGCACAGGATCGCGGGCTGCGCGGGGCGATCCATCCTGCGGCCGCCTGGTTCTGCAAGCACCCGCCCGAGCAGATGCCGGACGACGCGGCCTATGCGGCGGTGGAAGCGTTCATCGCGGGAAACTGAAATGGGATCTTCAGTCGATCCCCTGTTCCCTCCGGCTTTCGTCGAGCGCGTCGAGCACCCGGACGGGCTCCACATCGGCATGGATTTCCGCGAAGCCGGGGTCGTCCTGCCGCACCTCGAGCCGTTCCGCGATGCGCTCGATCAGTCGGGCCAGCTTGGTCAGTTCGTGCTCGGTCAGCAGGCTGACATGCAGGTCGAGGTCCGCGCGGCGATCGGCCACCGCGGCCATGCGGTTCTGGCTGATCAGCACGAAGGTGGAAAGGAAGATCGCCTCCACCGACGCCACCATCGCCAGGGCGACGAAGGTGGGATCGAAGCGCGGCACGACCGGCAGCACGCCCACATTGACCGAAATCCACAACCCGAAGAGGACGAGATGCAGCACTACGAACGTCATCGATCCCGTGAAACGGGTGATCCGGTCCGCCACCTTGTCACTGAGCGGTGCGCGCTCAGCATCCTCGCGCTGCCGCCTCGTGAGATCTTCGATGTTCTGGCGGAGCGTGGCGCCCATGCCTTGGCGTGGTTCGATCATTCTCAAACAACTTCAAGCAAACTCAATTGGTTGCAGGAGGAGTGCGCATGATGCGCGCGGCGGTTCTGGAAGCGCCGGAGCGGATCCGGATCGATGGGGCGACGCTCCCCACGCCCGGCCCCGGCGAGGTGCGCATCCGGCTGGAAGGCTGCGGGGTCTGCGCCTCCAATGTCGGGCCTTGGCAGGGGCAGCCGTGGAGCCAGTTCCCCGGTGACCCCGGCGGTCTCGGCCATGAGGGCTGGGGCGAGATCGATGCGGTGGGGGAGAGCGTCGAGGGCGTTTCGCCTGGCGACCGGGTAGCCTCGCTCGCCTTCCGCAGCTTCGCGGACTATGACGTCGCCCGGGCGGACAGGGTGGTGAAGCTGCCGGACAGTCTCTCGGGCAAGCCCTTTCCGGGCGAGCCGCTCGGCTGCGCGTTCAACATCTTCCGCCGCAGCGACATTCGTGAAGGCCAGACGGTGGCAATCATCGGCATCGGCTTTCTCGGCGCGGTGCTGACCAAGCTCGCCAGCGATGTCGGCGCGCGGGTGATCGCCATCTCGCGGCGAGAGGAATCGCTCGATCTCGCCCGCCGCTTCGGCGCGGCCGAGACGATCCCGATGCACGATCACTACGCCATCCTCGATGCGGTGAAGACGCTGACCGGCGAGGCGATGTGCGACCGGGTGATCGAGGCGGTCGGCAAGCAATGGCCGCTCGATCTGGCGGGCGAATTGGTCGGGTTCGGCGGCAAGTTGATCGTCGCCGGCTATCACCAGGACGGGCCGCGCCAGGTCAACATGCAGGGGTGGAACTGGAAGGGGATCGACGTGATCAACGCGCACGAACGGGATCCCGAGGTGCAGATGCGGGGTCTGCGCGAGGCGGTGGATGCGGTGGCCGGCGGCAGGCTCGATCCCACGCCGCTCTACACGCATCGCTATGCGCTCGAACAGCTCGGCGAGGCGCTCGCTGCCACGCGCGACAAGCCCGGGCATTTCGTCAAGGCCCTGGTCATGCTGCGATGAGGCCGCGCATCGGGTTTCTGGGCACCGGCTGGATCGGGCGCCACCGGATGGATGCCATGGTCGCCACCGGCGCGATCGAGCCTGCCGCCTTCGCCGATCCGTCGCCCGAATGTGCCGCGCAGGCGCGGGCATGTGCTCCGGGTGCCGTGCAGGTCGATGGCCTGGATGCGCTGCTGGCGCTGGGGCTGGACGGCATCGCCATCGCCACGCCCAGCGCGATGCATGCCGAGCAGAGCATCCGCGCGCTGGACGCCGGCGTCGCGGTGTTCTGCCAGAAGCCGCTCGGTCGTACCGCGGCCGAGGTTGATGCCGTCCTCGCGGCGGCGCGCCGGGCCGATCGGCTGCTCGGTGTCGATCTGTCCTATCGCCACACCGCGGGCATGCAGGCGATCGCCGACCTGGCGCGGAGCGGCGCGCTCGGCGACGTCTTCGCGGTCGATCTGCTGTTCCATAATGCCTATGGGCCGGACAAACCGTGGTTCTACGATCCCGTGCAGTCCGGCGGCGGCTGCGTGATCGATCTCGGCGTGCATCTGGTGGACCTTGCGCTGTGGACGCTCGGATTCCCGGCCGTGGCGGGCGTTACCGCGTCGCTGCGCGCGCAGGGGCGGCCGCTTGGCGCCGAACAGGTCGAGGACTATGCAACGGCAGCCTTCCGCGCGGGCACTGCCGATGTGCGGCTGGCCTGCTCCTGGCGGGTACATGCCGGCACGGATGCGGAGATCGCGGCGGTGTTCTACGGCACACAGGGCGGCGCGGCGCTCCGCAATGTCGGCGGCAGCTTCTACGATTTTGTCGCGGAGCGGTTTACCGGCACGTCCAAGACGGTGCTGGCGTGCCCACCGGATGCCTGGGGCGGGCGGGCGGCGGCCGCATGGGCAGAACAACTGGCCCGATCGCCGCAGTTCGACCCGGAGGCGGCGCATTTCGCGCGCTCGGCGGAGGTGCTGGATCGGATCTACGGGCGGTAGGTCCGGTTTGCAGCGCCGATGCGGGCACCATTTGCAGTATCGCGCCTAACACACGTTACTTTCAACAATAATTGCAACTCCGCTGTGCGCCGGTGGTTACCTTCTGCACCTCCCCCTAATGTGCAGGAGACTGGATCATGGCCAGCCCGCCGAACGATCCCGAGATGCGTGACGAACAGCGCGACCCCGGCTCGCCGGAGACCAACCCCGCCGCAACGTCTACCCCGGCACCCGCCGAAGGCAGCGACGATCTTCCCCCGAAACAGCCCGGTTCGCCCCAGGGCTGAGCCGCACGGAGGCTTTATGGCTGATACGATGAACCGCGCGTCGCAGGACGACGCGCCGCTGAGCACTGCCAACGACCAACGCAAGGCGATCGACGAGGCGACCGACGGCCTGATCGTCCAGCGCGGCGACAAGCTTGTCGCGCGCGCCGTGACGATCAACCGCCCGCGCGCCGAACTCTACGCCTTCTGGCGCGATTTCAGCAACCTGCCGCCGATCCTCGACAATGTCGTACGGATCGAGGTGCTCGATCGCGAGCGCAGTCACTGGGTGGTCAAATCGCCCGGTGGCGGCATTGTCGAATGGGATTCGCGCATCACCGAGGACCGCGACGGCGAACTGATCGCCTGGGCATCCGAGGAGGGCGCCGACATCCCCAATAGCGGCCGAATCGAGTTTCGCGATGCCGGCAGCCGCGGCACCGTGGTGGTAGCCACGATCAACTATGATCAGCCCTTCGGCACGCTGGGTCGCGTGATCTCGCGCATTTTCCAGCGCGAACCGAAGATGCAAGCGCAGCGCGACCTGCGGCGCTTCAAGCAGCTGATGGAAACCGGTGAAGTCGCGACGTCGTCGCGCACCCACAAGCAACTCGAAGAGGAGCGGAGCTGATGCGCGCACTCACCTGGCACGGCAAGCACGACGTCCGCGTCGACACGGTCGACGATCCCGAGATCCTCAACCCGCGCGATGCGATCATCAAGATCACCTCCACCGCGATCTGCGGTTCGGATCTCCATCTGTATGACGGCTTCATCCCGACGATGATGGCCGGCGACATTCTCGGCCACGAATTCATGGGCGAGGTCGTGGAGGTCGGCGCCGGCTCGACGCTGAAGAAGGGGCAGCGCGTGGTGGTGCCGTTCACCATCTCGTGCGGCTCCTGCTATCATTGCGGCAAGCACCAATATTCGGCCTGCGAGAACGGGCTGCCCGCCGACAACCAGGATATTGCACAGGAAATGTACGGCCAGCCCATGGCCGGGCTGTTCGGCTACAGCCACATGACCGGCGGCTATGCCGGCGGCCAGGCGGAATATGTCCGCGTGCCGTTCAGTGATGTGGGCCCGATCGTGGTCCCGGACGGGATCGAGGACGACAAGGTGCTTTTCCTCTCCGACATCCTGCCCACCGGCTGGATGGCGGCGGAAAATGCCGAGATCGAACCCGGCGACACGGTCGCCGTGTGGGGCTGCGGGCCTGTGGGCCTGTTCGCCGTGCAGTCGGCTTTCCTGATGGGCGCCGAGCGGGTGATCGCGATCGACCATTTCCCGCGCCGCCTCGAACTCGCCCGCCGCTTCGGCGCGGAAACGATCAACTTCGAGGAAACCGATACGGCGGCGGCGCTGTTCGAGATGACCGGCGGCATCGGGCCCGATGCGGTAATCGACAGCGTCGGCCTGGAGGCGCACGGCTTCTTCGCGGACAATGTGCTCGACCAGATCAAGAAGTCGACCTTCCTCGGCACCGACCGCATCCACTCGATCCGCCAGGCGATCCTTGCCTGCCGAAAGGGTGGCCGCGTCTCGATGCCGGCCGTCTATGGAGGCTTCGTCGACAAGTTCCCGCTCGGCGCGCTGATGGAGAAGGGCCTGACGCTCAAGACCGGGCAGACGCATGTTCAGCATTACATGCCCGCCCTGCTCAACGCGATCCTGGAAGAGAAGATCGATACCACCTTCCTGATCAGCCACATCCTGCCGCTCGAGCAGGCACCGCAGGGCTACAAGATGTTCCACGACAATCAGAACGAAGTGACCAAGGTCGTGCTGAAGCCTGGCATGGCGCTGGCGGCCGAATAAGGAGGGAACGGACATGGCGAATAAATTTGCGATCGTGACCGGCGCCTCGAGCGGCATCGGTCTGGAACTGGCGCGGCTCGCGGCGCGCGACGGCTATGATCTGCTGGTCGTCGCCGACACGCCGCTGGTCGACGCGGCGGCCGCGCTCAGGGGCGAGGGTGTGGAGGTGCAGTCGGTCGAGACCGACCTGTCCACCATCGAAGGCGTCGATCGGCTGCTGGCGGCCGCCGGTGGTCGGCGGGTCGACCTGCTTTGCGCCAATGCCGGTCACGGACTGGGCGGCGGCTTCCTCGACCAGGACGTCTCCGAATGGCGACACGTGATCGACACCAATATCACCGGCACCGCCTATCTGCTCCAGAAAGTGCTGCGCCAGATGCGGGATGCCGGCGAGGGCAAGGTGCTGATCACCGGCTCGATCGCGGGCTGGATCCCCGGTAGCTTCCAGGCGGTCTATAACGGCACGAAGGCGTTCGTGGACAATTTCGCCGCGGCGATCCGCAACGAGCTCAAGGAGGTGAAGGGCATCACCATCACCACCCTGCTGCCGGGTCCGGTCGAGACCGAGTTCTTCGAACGCGCCGGCATGATGGACACCAAGGTCGGCCAGAGCGAGAGCAAGTCCGATCCGGTGGACGTCGCCAAGGATGGCTGGACGGCGCTGATGAAGGGCACGGACAATATCGTCTCGGGCATCTCGAACAAGCTGCAGGTCGCCGGCGCGGGCGTACTGCCGCAGTCGGTGACGGCTGAGCAGCATCGCAAGATCGCGGAACCCGGCAGCGGCGAGCGCTGACGGTCTGCGCTCCCCTCCCGCAGTTCGGGAGGGGAGTACAGGCGCTTAGAGGGCGCGGAAGCGGAAATCCTGGAACCGCGCTTCGCCGCCACCCGCTGCATACAGCGCCGGTCGCAACATCAGGAAGCCGCCGCGGACATTGTGGTGGTAGCCCGACACCTCCATTCCGCGATCGAAGCGTTTCCACGTCGCCCCGCCATCGCCGCTGGTGTGAAAGGAGACGATGTGCCGATCGTTGGTCACCCGAATGTGCATCCGCCGGCCGTGCGGATTGGCGGGGCGGCCGCGCTCCATGCCATATTGGTGGGTGACGAAACGCTTCTCGTCGAAACCCAGCCCGCAATAGAGCTGGTCGTCGTAGAAAAGCAGCAAGCCGGCGGTGGTCCCGGCGCCGAGCTCGACATCGCATTCGAACTGATAGGCCTGGTCGCCCGCGATCAGCATGAGAGGCGAGGAATCGCCGGGCGCCGTGCCGCGTGCCGTCAGGATCAGCGCACCATCGGCGACGCGCGCGCGGCTAGCCTCGTCCGGCGACGGGCGGAAGAAGTTCCACTTGTTGCCCAGCTCCAGGCGCTCGAAGCTGTCCGACAGGCGCTGGCCATGGGGGAGGGCCTCTCCGCCGCGCGGCTTGGCCAGCGGGCGGGAGAGGTCGCCGCCCTTCATCCGGAACCAGCCATCGGCGGTCCATTCGATCGGATCGAGCAGCGCCTGTCGGCCGAGCGTCCAATAGCCATTTTCGAAGCCGTGATAGACGGACCACCAGCTGCCATCGGGTGCCTCGACCAGCGAGGCATGGCCGCGCGACCACCATTTCTCCGTACTTGTTGTCGTGCGGACCAGCGGGTTGGCCGGGCAATTCTCCCAGGGTCCGTGGATCGAGCGCGACCGCGCGGCGATCACCATATGACCGGTAGGCGGGCCGGCCGTGCCGCCGACCGCGGTGATCATGTAGAACCATCCGCCATGGCGGTGGATCTTGGGGCCTTCGGGCGAGAAGCCCTCGACCACCCAGTCCTCGGGATAGCGCCAGGGATCATAGACATGCTCGACCGGGCCGGCCAGCGAGAGGCCGTCCGCCGCCAGCCGGACCCGGTCGCCGCCGGACAGGAACAGCCAGCGCGATCCATCCTCGCCCACCGCGTGGCAGGGGTCGATATGGGCGTGCAGCCCCAGCGGCACCGGATCGCTCCACGGGCCGTCGATATGGTCGGCGGCAAGGACATAGATGTCGTTCGGCTTCGCCTTGACCGGCACGTAGAGGAAATAGCGCCCGCCATGCTTCTCGAGGCTCACCGCCCAGACCGAGCCGATGTTGCGCGTGAGCGCGGCGGTGCGCGGCTGCCAGTTCACCAGGTCTCGCGAGTGCCAGATGGTCAGTCCCGGATAGGAATCGAAGCTGGAAAAGGTCATGTAATAGTCCGCGCCGTCCTTCAGGATCGCCGGATCTGGGCGGTCGCCGGCGAGCAGCGGATTGAGGAAACGGCCGTTGCCCAGATCGGCGATGCGCTGATTGTCGAGCCCGCGCCGCCATTCGGGCGCGGCGGCCGGGGCGATGCGCGTTGCCTCGGCGCGCGTTGCGCGGCTTGCCGCCCAGCCAGCCAGTGCAGCACCGAACGCTCCGCGCCGACTGATCCGCATGCTTCCTCTCCCGATCGACTTTTGACACCGGTGGCAAGGCTAAGTCGATCGCTGCGGCCGCGCAAGCGAGACGATTGGCAAGCAGCGGCGATGCTGCCAAGGGGGGGCAAACAGGGGAGGGAGATGTCATGCGGCTGCGGTCGCTTCTGTTCGTGCCCGGCGACCGGCCGGAGCGGTTCGCCAAGGCCGCCGCCAGCGGTGCCGACGCGCTGATCCTCGACCTGGAGGATTCCGTGGTCGCGGAGCGCAAGGGCTTTGCGCGCGGGGCCATCGTCGAGTGGCTCGCCGACGGCCCCGATACGCCGTGCTTCGTGCGGATGAACCCCCTTGCTACGACCGCGATCGCCGAGGATCTCGCCGCCATCGCGCAAAGCCGCCCCGCAGGGCTGGTGCTACCCAAGGCGGATGGGGCCGCCGCGATCCGCTCGCTGGTCGCACGGGTGGCGCAGGCGGGGGCGGCCTGCCCGCCGATCCTGCCGATCGCCACCGAAACGCCGGCCGCGCTTTTCCAGCTGGGTAGCTATGGCGAGGTTGCCGCGCATCTGGCCGGGCTGACCTGGGGCGCCGAGGACCTGCCTGCGGCGATCGGAGCCGCCAGCGCGCGGGAAGCCGATGGCGGCTATACCGCACCCTTCGCCATGGTGCGCTCGCTTGCGCTGTTCGCCGCGCATGCCGCCGGGGTATCCGCGATCGAGACCGTTTATCCGGACATTGCCGATGTCGAGGGACTGGCCGCATATGTGGCGCGTGGCCGGCGCGACGGCTTCACGGGCATGCTGGCGATCCATCCGGCACAGATCGAGTCGATCAACACCGGCTTCACCCCCAGCGCCGCCGACGTCGCTGCAGCCCAGGCGATCGTCGATGCCTTTGCCGCCCATCCCGCGGCGGGCGCGCTCAAGCTTGACGGACGGATGATCGATCGGCCGCATCTGGAACAGGCACGCCGCCTGCTCGCGCGCGCACGCTGAACTGCGGCAGACGGGCCGCCGCTCCGCAATCGTTTTCAGTCCAACAGATTTGCTGCGCTGCAACAGCTTGGCGGGCGCGGATAGGTCGCGTGCAAGTCAATAGTGGCATGTTACATCGAAAACACACATCGTCATAAAATCAAACCTGTCTGACAGCTTCATGTTTCGCTCGTTGACAATGTTGCGGCCGATGGTAGCGGTATCGCCGGGGCGGGTGCATCGGGCGTCCGCAACAAAAACGTTTTCCGACTGAAGAATGTCGGCAGAGGAGGGGACATGAAGGGCGTTTCACGTTCTAATGCATGGTCGCGCTCGGCTTCGATGATGGCCGTTGCGGTATGCATGATCGTACCAACGATTGCACACGCACAAGCCGACAACGTTGCCAACAAGGTCGCAGCACCGCAAGAGTCGGGGCAGGGCGAAGAAATCGTCGTCACGGGCATCCGCGCATCGCTCGAGCGGTCGATCGCGATCAAGCGCGAGGCACCGGGTATCGTCGACGCGATTTCGGCGGAGGACATCGGCAAGTTCCCGGATACCAACCTCGCGGAATCGCTGCAGCGTATCCCGGGCGTGTCGATCAACCGTACCAACGGCGAAGGCTCGCAGGTGACGGTGCGCGGCTTCGGTCCGCAATATAACCTCGTCACGCTGAACGGGCGCCAGCTGGCCTCGGCGGCGGTCTCGGTGGTCGGCGGTGACCAGAACGCCGACGGCGCGCAGGGGACCACCCGCTCGTTCGACTTCTCGAACCTCGCAACCGAAGGCGTCCGCACCCTGGAGGTCTACAAGACCGGCCGCGCGGCGGTGCCGTCGGGCGGCATCGGCGCGACGATCAACGTCATCACCCGCCGTCCGCTCGATCCGGGCAGCAAGCCCGGCCTCAACGGCAGCATCGGCGCCAAGGCGGTGTACGACACCAGCGTCAATGGCTGTCTCGACTGCGGCGCGAAGGTGACGCCGGAATTCTCGGGCGTGCTGGGCTGGAGCGACGCGGAGCAGCGGTTCGGCGTCGAGCTGTTCGGCAGCTACCAGAAGCGCAACTTCACCTCGATCGCCGCGACGTCGAACGACTGGAACATCCTGCCGTACAGCAGCTTCGTGACCGGCGGCTTCACCCGCAACAACACGGTCTGCCCGGCCAGCCAGACGACGCTCAGCTCGAGCTGCACCGTCGTGAAGAACGCGCCGAGCAACACCAGCCAGCTCGTCGCCATCCCGAACGACAGCCGCTATCACTATGCCGAGGGCACGCGCGAGCGCATCAACGGCCAGGCGGTGGTGCAGTTCAAGCCGAATGACGCCCTGACGCTGACCGCCGACGCGCTTTATGCGCAGAACCGCCAGCGCGAGACCCGTTCGGACCTGTCCAACTGGTTCAGCCGCCCGTTCGATGAAGTGCGCTTCGACGGCAACACCACCGTCGCCACCGCCACCTATCTCCACGAGACGATCAACGGCTTCAAGGACGAGGGCTTCGAGGCGCAGTCGCGTGCCCAGAAGAGCCGCCTGCAGGATTACGGCCTCAACGCCGACTGGCAGATCGCCAGCAACCTGTCGCTGCGCGTCGACGGCCACTATTCCAAGTCGGAGAGCCTGCCGGACAACCCGAACGGCGTCAGCTCCACGCTGGTCGGCATGGGCGCCAACGTCGTGGCGTCGCACTCGGTGGACTATAGCGGCGGTATCCCGCAGCAGGACATCACGCTGGGTTCGGTCCCGCTCGACCTTGCCGCGGTGGGCAGCCAGGTGGGCCGCACCAACAAGTCGACGCAGAAGCAGACCGTGAAGGAACTGCGCGCCGATTTCGGCTGGGATCTGGGCAACGAGAGCAAGTTCGAGTTCGGCGCCAACTATCGCAAGACCGATATGCGCCAGACCTTCGTCGGCACCCAGCAGACGCTGGGCGACTGGGGCATCGCCAATCCCGGCGACGTCAATCGTCTTGCCCCCGGCTCGCTCCAGGCCTTCTGCCTGATCTGCAAGTTCGACTCGTTCAACCCGGGCTCGGATGCGGACTCGCAGACCGCCTTCCGCGGCGACGCGGCCAAGATCTACCCGATCCTGTCGTCCTATTATGCCGGCCGCGGCAATGCCGTGGGCATCACCAGCAACAACAACAACCGCGTCAAGGAAGACATCTGGGCCGCCTATGGCCAGGTGACCTGGAAGGGCGAACTGGGCAATGCGCCGGCGCGCCTGGTCGCGGGCGTGCGCTACGAGCACACCAAGTCGCGCTCGATCTCGCTGGTGTCGATCCCGACCGCGATCGACTGGGTTTCGGACAACGACTTCACCGTCGTCGTCGGCAACAATTCGAGCGCGCTCGACCAGACCGGCAGCTATGACAACATCCTGCCGCAGATCGACTTCCAGGTCGAAGTGAAGCGCAATCTGCTCGCCCGCCTGTCGTACAGCAAGACGATCGCGCGGCCGAACTACAACAACCTGTTCACCGCCACCACGGTGGGCGGTCCGCCGCGTCCGACCAACAATGGCGGCATCCCCAGCGCCTCGACCGGCAACGCCGGCCTGTCGCCGCTGATCTCGGACAATTTCGACGCGTCGATCGAATGGTATTTCAAGCCGGACAGCTATGTCTCGGTGGCGTTCTTCGACAAGCGGGTGCACAACTTCGTCGGCAACGGCCAGTTCACCTCCTCGCTGTTCGGCCTGCGCGATCCCAGCTCGGGCGCATCGGGCAGCCGGTCGGGTCAGGCACTCAGCGCGCTGAACACGCTGGGCGCGGACGTGAGCGACGTGAACCTGTTCGTGATGTCGGCGCTGATCGCCAACCGCGGCTCGGTTGCGGCGGCGACCACCGAGTTCCGGGCGAACTACAACACCTCGACCCGCGCGCTCGACGACAACTATGTCAAGGCGATCAACAACCAGTACGACCTGCGCGGCAACGCGGCGGATCCGCTGTACCAGTTCCAGGTGACGCAGCCGATCAACAACAAGGACGCCGAGATCTACGGCGTCGAGCTGGCCGGCCAGTATTTCCTCGGCCGCACCGGCATCGGCATCGCGGCGGCCTACACGCTGGTGCGCGGCGACGTGGGCTTCAACCTGGGCGCCGACCCGGGCCAGGACCAGTTCGCGCTGCTGGGCCTCAGCGATACGTTCAGCACCACGCTGATTTACGACAAGAACGGTATCTCGGCACGTCTCGCCTATAACTGGCGCGACAAGTTCCTGTCGGGCATCAACCGCCAGGGCTCGCGCAACCCCGAGTTCACGGCACCGTTCGGCCAGCTGGACATGAACATCAGCTACGAGATCACCCCGCGCATCGCGGTGACCCTCGAAGGCATCAACCTGACGAAGGAAAGCGTCCGGACCTATGCGCGCGCCGAGAGCGAGCTGTGGTTCGCGCAGGAACTCGATCGTCGCTTCCTGCTGGGCGCGCGGTTCAAGTTCTGAGCTACCGCGCACCCGCGCGAGTGGAGAGGGAGGGCCGCTGCCTGGTGCAGCGGCCCTTTCGCTTGCGGTTGAGGCGGCACGGGCTTTCCGCCATGGTCGCGATCACAATGCCCGCCCGCGGGCTGACATACGGATGATATTCGAATGACGAGACCGGTCGCGCTGGACAATGTGCTCCACCAGGACCTGCGCGTCGCCTTTCGCCATGGTGCGGAATTCGGCGATGGCGCCAACCAGATTCTGATCTTTCCCACCGAGTTCGAGGCCGCGCAGCGCGAATTTCCGATCCTGTTCCGCGAGGAGCCGGACGCCGGACTACAGGCGGTGGCCCTGACCGGTTTCGACCGCGACGAGAACCTGTTCTTCGACGGCAGCCGCTGGACCAGCCGGTATGTGCCGGCGCTGCAGCAGCGCGGGCCCTTCTCGATCGGCATCCCCGCCGATGCCGAGCCGGACGAGGGGCCGACGGTGCATATCGATCTGGAGGATCCGCGTGTCGGCCACGTCGAAGGCGAAGCGCTGTTCCTGCCTCAGGGCGGTGCCAGCCGCTATCTCGAGCATGTCTCGCGCGTGCTGGGCCGGATCCATGGCGGCATCGGCGCGGCGGCGCCGGTCTATGCGCTGTTTCAGGAACTGGGGCTGCTCGAGCCCAACGTGATCGAAGTGACGCTGCACGACGAACGCCGCTATCGGATCGAGGGCTTCCAGATGCTCGCGCGCGAGCGATTGGAGTCGCTGGACATGGCGGGTGTCGAGCGGCTGCATCGCGCCAATCTGCTCGGGCTGGCGCATCTCGTCGCGGCGTCGCTCGGCAACATCAGCGCGCTGATCGAGCGCAAGAATGCGAGCGCCGTGCGATGAACGTGCTGGCCGGCGTCGCGCCCGCCGTGCGGGTGGTGGAAGGGATCGCGCCCGATGCGATCCCGTTCGACCAGCTGCTGGCGGACCAGGCGCCGGTCGTGCTGAAGGGCGTGGCTGCCCACTGGCCGCTGGTGCGCGCCGGCCTCGACTCCGCCGGCGCGGCGATGGACCTGCTCCAGCGCTTCGATGCCGGTCGCCCGGTGGTGACCTTTACCGGCGCGCCGGAAATCGCCGGCCGTTTCTTCTATGACGAGACCGTCACCGGCCTCAATTTCACCGGCCGCCGCGAGCCGCTGACCGCGTTGCTCGACGCGCTCCGCCCGCGGATCGGCGATGCGGACGCGCCCAGCATCTATGTCGGGTCGACCGATCTGGACGCATATCTGCCCGGCTTCCGCGCCGAGAATGATCTGGTGCTCGCGCATCCGATGTTCGCGCAGCATCTGGCAAGCATCTGGATCGGCAATCGCACGACCGCCACCTGCCATTACGACATGTCGCACAATCTCGCGGTGTGCGCGGTGGGCCGGCGGCGCTTCACGCTGTTTCCGCCGGGGCAGGTCGCCAACCTCTATCCGGGGCCGCTGGAGCCTACCCCCGGCGGGCAGGTGGTCAGCATGGTCGATTTCGCGGCACCGGATTTCGAGCGGCATCCCGGCTTCCGCACGGCGATGGAGCATGCGCAGATCGCCGAACTCGCGCCCGGCGACCTGCTGTTCTACCCGGCGATGTGGTGGCACCATGTCGAGGCGCTGGCGCCGTTCAACGTGCTGGTGAACTATTGGTGGAATACCAGCCCGGCCTGGCTGGATACGCCGCAACTCACGCTGCTCCACGCGCTGCTCAGCCTGCGCGACCGGCCTGCGCCGGAAAAGGACGCGTGGCGGGCGCTGTTCGATTATTATGTCTTCGGCGATGCGGATCGCGCGGCGGCGCATCTCCCGGAGGCGGCGCGCGGTCCGCTTGCGCCGATCGATGCTTTGCAGGCTCGCCGCCTGCGCGCGCAGCTGTTGCACCGCCTCAACCGCTGACCGGGGCTCCGCGGAGCGAAGTGCGGCCACCCACACAAAAAAAAGCGGCCGGGAGATCGCGCTCCCGGCCGCTTTCCTGATCGCAGGGACACGCGTCAGAAGCTTGCCCAGTCTCCCGCATCCGTCCCCGCCGTCGCCGCGACGGGCAGCGGCTTGACCGGCGAGACATAGCCGGCGCGCGGCGTGGCGGCACGCGGTGCGTTTGCCGGCTTCGGCACGGCAGCGCGCGCGCCGCCCACCTGGAACGTGCCGGCGCGGTCGCTGAGGCTCGCGACTTCCGCATTCAGGTTGCGCGCGGCGGCGGAGGTCTGTTCCACCATCGCCGCATTCTGCTGCGTGCTCTGGTCCATCGTCTGCACCGCGCTGGCGATCTGCGAGATGGCCGAGGCCTGGGCCTGGTTGTCGGTGGCCATCGCGCTGACCAACTGGTGGACATCGGCCGTGGCGGCGGAGATGCTGCCGAGCGCACCATCGACCTGCTGCACGGTGTGCACCGCCTCCATGATGTCCTTCTGGGTGGCGCTGAGCTGGTCGCGCGCGCGGCTTGCCTCCTCCTCGGAGCGCATCGCGAGTTGCGAGACCAGATCGGCAACCACTGCGAAGCCCCGACCCGCCTCGCCCGCGCGACCCGCTTCGACGGCGGCGTTCATCGCCAGCACGCGCGTCTGGAAGGCGATCTTGTCGAGCCCCTCGATCACGCTGTCGATGCCCTTGGCACCTTCGGAAACGCGCGTCATCGCCTGCACCGCGGTGTCGGTGATCGCGCGGCCTTCGTCCACCGTGCCCATCGCGCCATTGGTGCGCTGCACGGTGGTTTCTGCCGCACGGGCGGTGGCCTTCAGGCGCTGGTCCATCTGGGTCACGGCCGCCGCAGTCTCCTCCAGGCTTGCCGCATTGGCCTCGGTGCGCCGGGCGAGATCCTCGGAAGCGGCGGCAATCTCGGTCGATCCGGTGCGGATGGTGGTGGCGCTCTCCAGCACCTGCGCGATCAGCGTGCGCAGGTTGGTGACCGCGCGATTGAAATTGCCCTTCACCGAATCGAACCGCGTTGCGACCGGCGCGTCGATGCTGGCGGTCAGGTCGCCGCGCGACAGTGCGTCCAGCTGCGTTTCCAGCGCGCCGAGCACATGGGCCTGTTCGGCGTCCGCTTCGGCCTTGGTCTTGCGCTCCGTGTCCAGCCCGATGGCGTTGTCTCGGAACACGGTGACCGTGCGCGCCATCTCGCCGAGTTCGTCACCGCGATCGCTGCCCGGCACTTGGGTCTGCAGATCGCCACCGGCGAGCGCCTTCATCGCGCGCTGCAGCGCCTGCATCGGATCGGTGATGCCGACGCGCGAGACGAAATAGCCGAGCGCCATGCCCAGCAGGATCGCAACGACGCTGATGGTGACGAGCGTCGCCACCATCCGGCCGCCCTGCGCCTGCAATCCGTGCGAGACCTGCGTCGCCTCCTGCAACCGGCTATTGTTGAAGGAGACGAGCTGCGTGGCCAGCGCCTCGATCGTCGGGTCGGCGAGCTGGAGGGACCGCAGCGCCGTCGCATCGTCGTTGCGCCGGCCATGGTTGATCGCCTCGCGGGTCTGGGCATGGACGGTTTCCAGCTTGTCCCGCACGTCCCGCATCATCGCCGACGTCGACGGGTCGTCGCGCTCGATCTCCGCGATAAGCGCTTTGGCCTGTTCGTAGCTTGTCGCCTCTTCGGCGTCGGATGTCCGCGCCATCGCGGTGGTGCCGTCGTAGGCCATCACGCGATAGCCATCATACGCGATCGTTACGACTAGCCGGTTGAGGCGCGCGAGGCGCGTGGCGCTGGGCAGCTTCGACAGCGTCAGTTCGGAATAGGCCTGATTGGTATGGGTGAGGCTGCTGGCCCCCAGCCACGTCACGATGGCGGTCACCAGGCTGATCACGCCGATTACCGACAGAATTTTCGCGGGCACGCGTACCCGCGCGAGCATGGTCTTCATTGCGGATCCCTCTTGGCCCGGCGCTGATCCAGCCGGGAGAACGGAGTCATTATAGAACGGGGGTGCGGCGCCACCCCCCGCAGGGGCCTCCAAATATGGCCCAACTCCGTGTCGATAGGCCGAATCTTGGCGATTCCCACCGCGCGCGCATCCCACGGCTGGCCGCATTCCGTAAGGGCCGGGCTTGACCGGTGGCGGGTTCCGCGACACCTTTCCTGCAACCGGTGTCAATGCCGGATCTGCAGGAGAGGAACATGGGGTTCACGCCGTCCCGTCGTGCGCTGCTCGGCCATGCGAGTGCCGGTGCGGCGCTATCGCTGCTGCCCGGGAGGTTGCAGGCTGCCGAGCCCGATCCTTGGGCGCGCGCCGCGGCGATCGCGCGGGCGGCGCTCCCGCCGGTGTTTCCCGCACGCGATTTCGACGTGACGCGCTACGGCGCGCGCGGTGACGGCACCACGCTCAACACCGCGGCCATCGCCGCCGCGATCGCGGCCTGTGCAGAGGCGGGCGGCGGCCGGGTGGTGGTGCCGGCGGGCCGGTTCCGCACCGGCGCGGTGCATCTTCGCTCCAACGTCAACCTGCACGTCCAGGCCGGCGCAACGCTGCTCTTCTCCACCGACCCCAGGGATTATCCGCTGGTCTTCACCCGCTGGGAGGGGATCGAGCTGATGAACTATTCGCCGCTCGTCTATGCCCGGCGCCAGCGCAACATCGCGATCACCGGCGCGGGCACGCTGGACGGGCAGGGGAGTGCCGAGCATTGGTGGTCGTGGAAGGGGCCCTGGGGCGGTACGGTCGACCATGGCTGGCGCGAGGGCATGCCCGATCAGCGCAAGGCGCGCGCAATCCTGTTCGACATGGCCGAGCGGCGTGTGCCGGTGGAGAAGCGGGTATTCGGTGAAGGATCCTTTCTGCGCCCCGCCTTCATCCAGCCCTATGACTGCGAGAATGTGCTGATCGAAGGCGTAAAGCTGCGCGGATCGCCTTTCTGGCAAATTCACCCGGTCTTGTGCCGCAACCTGATCGTGCGCGGCGTCGATATTGTCGGCCATGGGCCCAACAATGACGGATGCGATCCGGAATCGGTGGATGGCGCGCTGATCGAGCACTGCACCTTCGATACCGGCGACGATTGCATCGCCGTCAATTCCGGCCGTAACGAGGACGGGCGTCGGCTCGCCACGCCGGCGCAGAACATCCTGATCCGCGATTGCCGGATGAAGGAAGGGCATGGCGGCGTCGTGGTAGGCTCGCAGATTTCCGGCGGCGTGCGCTGGATCTTCGCCGAGCGATGCGTCATGGACAGCCCCGACCTCTGGTATGCCGTTCGCTTCAAGAACAACGCGCTGCGCGGCGGGCTGCTCGAGAATTTCTACTATCGCGACCTTGATGTCGGCACGGTGAGCCGTTCGGCGGTCACCTGCGACTTCAATTATGAGGAAGGCGCCAGGGGGCCGTTCGTGCCGCGCCTGCGCAACGTCGTGATCGAGCGGCTGCGAGCGAGGAATGCCGCGCAGGTGCTGGACAGCCAGGGGCTACCCGGCGCGCCGGTGAGCGGAATTACCCTGCGGGATTGCAGCTTCGAAGGCGTCACACAGCCCAGCATCATCCGCCATACGGAAGGGCTCGCGCTGGACGGCGTTCGCGTGAACGGACGCCTCGTAACGCAGCTTGGCTGACCGGGCGGCGCTGCAGAGTGGCGTTGACGGAGTGAAGTGACACCGGTATCAAATGCGTCGCCACCTTTCCCGCTCGCCGGAGCAGAACATCGGAAAGGGGCGCGAGAGGGAGGCATCCATTGACCAAGGCAGTCGCGGCGCGCGCCCGAGGGCGGATCGGGCGAAGATCGGTGCCGGCGCAGGTGCGGTCGCGACCGACGCGCGGCAACGGTGTTGCAACGCCGGGCGCGCCATACCCGACGACGGCGCGGCCATCGCGCTGCTCGGCGCGGCGGCCTGCAAAAGGTCCAGGCTCCTTCGGAATGCAGGATACGAGCTTCACCATCGTCCGTCGCGCGGTGCGGCCTTGCTGCGCCGGCTACCTGCCGAACGGCGGGTTGCGTCCTCACGCCTGACCGCAGGCAGAAGCGGCGCGCGATCGATTTCACCCGGGAGCCGATCCTTTCGGCACCTCCACCTTGCGCTCCGGCCGGTTTCGGCCGACCGGAGCGCCTTTGAATCACAATGCACGCGGACACCGGTGTCGACCGGCCCCGCGCACGGCAGGGACGGACTATGGAAGGGAAAGAAGCATTGGCGGAGCAGGCACACGCGGAGGCCATCGCGCAGGCATTCGTGGCGGCACGCCGCGCGCGGCAGGGGTTCGCCGACTATCCCGGGGCGATGCCGCAGACGCTGGAGGAGGCCTATGCCATCCAGTCGCGCGCGATCGCGCTGTTCGGCAAGCCGGTCGCCGGGTGGAAGGTGGGCCGCGTGCCCGATGCCCTGGTCGCGCAGTTCGGCGCCAACCGCCTGGCCGGGCCGATCTTCGCCGACAGCATCGTCTGGGCAGAGGACGGACAGGTGCCGGAGATGGGGATTTTCCGCGACGGGTTCGGCGCGGCGGAGGCCGAATATCTGGTAAAGCTGGGGCCGCTTCCGGCCGACTTCGATCGGGCTTGGACCAATGAGGAGGTTCTGCCTTATGTCGCGGAACTGCGCGTCGGGATCGAGATCGCCAGCTCGCCCTTCGCCGGCATCAACGGGCACGGCCCTGCGGTGACGGTTTCCGACTTCGGCAACAATAATGGTCTCCTGATCGGATACCGTATATCTTCTGAAGAGGATTTCCTTGGCGCGCCCGTGTCGCTAACGATCGACGGGGAGGTCGCTGGAACCGGCACCGCGAGCGCCATGCTCGACGGACCGATCGGAGCGGTGCGCTTCTTGTTCGAACGTGCGGCCAAGGGCTTGCCACTGGCCGAAGGGCAGTGGATCTCTACCGGCGCCGTCACCGGCGTGCATCCGGTAGAGGCCGGAGCGAAGGTCGAGGCGCAGTTCGGATCGGACATGCGGGTGCGGTGCACGATCGGGATCGCATGATCCCGGGCGTCGGCGGAGTGGGATTGGAGAGGTGATGACGAGCAAGGGCGAGGCCGTGGTGGGCGGCGCGGTGGCGCGGGTGGGGCGCTATCGCTGGATGATCTGCGCGCTGCTGTTTGCGGCGACGATCATCAATTATGTCGACCGGCAGATGATCGGCGTGCTGAAGCCCACGCTGATGGCGGACCTGCACTGGACCGAGAAGGACTTTGCCGGCGTCATCATCTGGTTCCAGTTCGCCTATGCCGTGGGCTACATCCTGTTCGGCAAGATCGTCGACCAGGTCGGCGCGCGCGTTGGCTACACCATCGCCTTCGTCGTCTGGCAGATCGCCCATATCTTCCACGGCGCCGCGCACAACATCACCCAGTTTGCGATCGCCCGTTTTGCGCTGGGGATCGGCGAATCGGGCAATTTTCCCGCCGGCATCAAGGCGGTAACCGAGTGGTTCCCGGCGAAGGAGCGCGCCTTTGCGATCGGCGTGTTCAACGCCGGTGCGAACATCGGCGCGGTGCTCACCCCGCTGGTCATTCCGGTCATGGTGCTGGCCTGGGGCTGGCGGTCGGCCTTCGTCATCACCGGCCTGGTCAGCTTCGTCTGGCTGATCGCCTGGTGGATGCTCTACCGCAGCCCGCGCGAGCATCCCAAGGTGACCGAGGCGGAACTCGCCTGGATCGAGCAGGACCCCGCCGACAAGGTGCAGAAGCTTGGCTATGGTGCCGTGCTCACGAAGCGCGAGACCTGGGCCTACGCCCTAGGTAAGTTTTTCATCGATCCGATCTGGTGGTTCTTCCTGTTCTGGCTGCCGGGCTATCTGTTCGAGCGGTACCACCTCGATCTCAAGTCCTTCGGCATCCCGCTCGCGGCGATCTACCTCGTTTCCGACATGGGCAGCGTCGCCGGCGGCTGGCTTTCCTCGCGGCTGATGCGCGCGGGCTACACCGCCAATGTCGCGCGCAAGGTGACGATGCTGGTCTGCGCCTTCGCGGTGCTGCCGGTGTTGTTCGCGGAATCGCTGACCAGCGTTTGGATGGCCGTTGCCGTGATCGGCATCGCGACTGCCGCGCACCAGGCCTTCTCGGCCAACCTCTATGCGCTCCCCGCGGACATGTTCCCGCGCGGCGCGGTGGGCTCGGTGATCGGCATCGGCGGTACCGTCGGCGCGGTGGGCGGCATCCTGATGTCTTTCTATGCCGGCGAAGTGCTGGCGCGGATCGGCAGCTACTGGCCGTTGTTCGCAGTTGCCGGCAGCGCTTATTTCATCGCCCTTGCCTGCGTCCATTTCCTGTCACCGCGGCTCGCCCGCGTCGACATGGGCGCCTGATTCAACACTGACGTTACCGGAGTACCCGATGGCCAAGCCGCTGAAGCTCGATCCCGACCGGCTCCTGCCGGCCGAGGATCGCACCCGTGCGATCGCGCGCGACCTATACCGGGAGGTCGCCGGGCTTCCGATCATCAGCCCGCACGGCCATACCGATCCGACCTGGTTCTCGACCAACGCCAACTGGTCCAACGCCACCGAGCTGCTGCTCTCGCCGGATCATTATATCTACCGCATGCTCTACTCGCAGGGCGTGTCGCTCGACGCGCTGTGCGTGCCGAGCAAGGCGGGCATGCCGGCGACGGACCCGCGCGCAGCATGGCGCACCTTTGCCGAGCATCTCCATCTGTTCCGTGGCACGCCGTCGGCCATGTGGCTGGGCCATGTGTTCGGCGAGGTGTTCGGTTTCGACGTTGCACTCGATGCCGAGACAGCGGACTTCTACTACGACACGATCAACGAAAAGCTGGCGCGCGACGATTTCCGTCCACGTGCCCTGTTCGATCGCTTCAACATCGAGTTCCTCGCCACGACCGAAGGCCCACAGGACGATCTTTCGCCGCACCATGCGATCCAGGCATCGGGCTGGGGCGGCCGCGTCGTGACCACCTATCGCCCGGATGCGGTGATCGATGTCGAGCATGAGCAGTTCCACGGCGCGCTCCGGGTCTTCGCCGAGAAGACCGGCGAGGACGTGTACAGCTGGGACGGCTATCTCGCCGCGCACCGCAAACGCCGCGCCGACTTCCGTGCTGCCGGTGCAACCGCGACCGACCATGGCCACCCGACCGCGCGCACCGCGAACCTGAGCAAGGTCGAAGCCGCCGCGCTGTACTCGAAGATCCTCGGCGACGCGTGGACTCCGGCCGATGCCGAGCTGTTCCGTGCCCAGATGCTCACCGAGATGGCAGCGATGAGCGTCGACGACGGGATGGTGATGCAGATCCATCCGGGCAGCTTCCGCAACCACAATGGCGGCCTGTTCGCCAGCCATGGCCGCGACAAGGGCGCGGACATCCCGATGGCGACGGACTATGTTCATGCGCTCAAGCCGCTGCTCGATCGCTTCGGTACCTCGACCGACCTCTCGATCATCCTCTTCACGCTCGACGAAACGGTCTATGCGCGCGAACTGGCGCCGCTCGCCGGCCATTATCCATGCCTGAAGCTCGGTCCCAGCTGGTGGTTCCACGACAGCCCGGAGGGCATGCGCCGCTTCCGCGAGCAGGTTACCGAGACCGCGGGATTCTATAACACCGTCGGCTTCAACGACGACACGCGCGCCTTCCTTTCGATCCCGTCGCGGCATGATGTTGCGCGGCGGATCGACTGCGGCTTCCTCGCGCGGCTGGTCGCCGAGGGGCGGCTGCTCGACTGGGAGGCGGCGGAATTGGCGTTCGAACTCACCAACGGGCTGGTCCGCAAGGCCTACAAGCTCGGAACGCCCGCATAAGCGGTTGAAATTCGGGATGCGGCGGGCGACATGCCGGCCGCATCCGCAAAATACGAGCGCCGCCGGATCGGCTATGGTAACCGGTGTCGCCGCAAGCAGAAGGGACGAGGACGATGAAGATTGCGCTGATCACCGAGAACAGCCAGGCCGCCAAAAACGGCATCATTCACCAGGCGCTTACCAACGTTGCCGAGCCGCTGGGCCACCAGGTGTTCAATTACGGCATGTATTCGGCCGAGGATTCGGCTTCGCTCACCTATGTGATGAACGGCCTGCTCACTGGCATCCTGCTGAACTCCAAGGCGGTCGATTTCGTCGTTACCGGCTGCGGCACCGGCATGGGCTCGATGCTCGCCTGCAACGCGATGCCGGGCGTGTTCTGCGGCCTGGTGATCGACCCGACCGACGCCTTCCTGTTCGGCCAGATCAACGACGGCAACGCGATCTCGATGCCCTATGCCAAGGGCTTTGGCTGGGCAGCGGAGCTCAACCTGGAAGACGTTTACCGCAAGCTGTTCGAGGGTGAGCGCGGACTTGGCTATCCCAAGGAGCGCGCCGAGATCATGCGCAAGAATCGCGGAATCCTCGCAGACCTCAAGCGCGTGACCTGCAACGACATGCTAACCGTGCTGAAGACCGTGGACCAGGATCTGCTCCGCGCGGCGATCGCCGGCGAGAAGTTCGCCGAGTATTTCTACGCCAATTCGCAGGACGCGGCGATCAGCGACTATCTTCGCAGTCTCTCGTAAGCGCAGCTAGACATACTCCCCCTTCTGCGCGCGGGAGGGGCCGGGGGGTGGGCCTCCGGCCTTCGCGCGCGATAGGCTTCATGGATTGCGGGGGCCCACCCCCCGGCTCCTCCCCGCAAGTGGGAGGGGGAGAGGGGCATTCATGACCAATCCGTTCGATCTGACCGGCCAGGTGGCCGTCATCACCGGCGCCAATACCGGCATCGGCCAGGGCATCGCGCTGGCGCTCGCGGCAGCCGGCGCGGACATCGCGGCCGTGGGGCGCACGCCGGCCGAGGAAACCGTCGCCAAGGTACGCGATCTCGGCCGCCGCGCCGAGATCGTCTCCGCCGATCTCTCGACCATCGAACCTGTGCAAAGGGTTGTGGACGAGGCTGTGGATAAGCTGGGGAAAATCGACATCCTGGTGAACAATGCCGGGATCATCCGCCGTGCCGACAGCCTCGATTTCACCGAGGAAGATTGGGACGCGGTGGTCGATACCAACCTCAAATCCGTGTTCTTCCTCTGCCAGGCGGCGGGCAAGTTCATGGTCCGCCGCTTCGGCGAGACGGGCGAGCGCGGACGCATCATCAACATCGCCTCGATGCTGACCTTCCAGGGCGGCATCCGTGTGCCGAGCTATACCGCCTCCAAGTCGGGCATCGGCGGCCTCACCAAGCTGCTGGCGAACGAGTGGGCATCGAAGGGCGTCAACGTCAACGCGATCGCGCCGGGCTATATCGCCACCAACAACACCGCGGCGCTGCAGGCCGACGAGACCCGCAACCGCCAGATCCTGGAGCGCATCCCGGCGGCACGCTGGGGCGATCCCGAGGATCTGGGCGGCGCGGCGGTCTTCCTTGCGTCCCGCGCTTCGGACTATGTGCAGGGCCATGTTCTCGCGGTTGACGGAGGCTGGCTGGCACGATGACGTTCGCGTTCTTTGGGGAAATGATGCTGCGGCTGTCGCCGCCGGGCCGCGAGCTGCTATTGCAGACGCCCAAGCTCGACGTGGCGATCGCGGGGGCGGAGGCCAATGTCGCCACCGGGCTCGCGTGCTTGGGGCATGACGTGGCGATGATCAGCGCGGTCGCGGCCAATCCGCTGGGCGGGGCGGCAATCGGCGAGCTTCGCCGGCGCGGCGTGGATACCCGCCACGTCGTGTCCGAGGCCGGGCGCATGGGCCTTTATTTCCTCACCCCGGGTGCAGGGCTGCGCGCGTCCGAGATCGTCTACGACCGCGCGCACTCGGTGTTCGCCGATCGACCGGCCGAGGCGTGGGACTGGGAGGCGCTGCTGGACGGCGTGACGCGCCTACACCTTTCCGGCATCACCCCTGCGCTGGGCCCGAACACGGCGGCCGCCGCCATCGCCGCCGCCGAGGCAGCGAGCGCGCGCGGCATCGCCGTGTCGTTCGACGGCAACTACCGCGCCAAGCTGTGGGAAGCCTGGGACAGCGACCCCCGCAGCGTGCTGAGCCAGCTGATCGGCCATGCCGAGATCCTGTTCGGCAACCACCGCGACATCTCGCTGCTGCTCGGCGAGCATTTCTCCGGCGACGGCCCCGATCGGCGGCGGGAGGCGGCGGAGGCAGCGTTCGCGGCCTTCCCCAAGCTCCAGCTGATCGCCTCGACCGCGCGGCATGTCGACGATGTCGACAGCCACCGCATCGCCGCGCGGGTGGATACGCGCGAGGGCCATCACCAGACCGAGGAACTGCGAGTCAGCGGGATCGTCGACCGGATCGGCGGCGGCGACGCCTTCGCAGCGGGCGTGCTTCACGGCCTGCTGGAGGGCGGCGACGCCCGCGCCATGGCGGAAGCGGGGTTGGCGCTCACGGCGCTCAAGCATTCGCTGCCTGGCGATGCGAGCCTGTTCACCCGCGCCGACCTCGCCGCCTTTGCCGAGGGCGGCCTGGACGTGCGGCGGTGACCAGCCGGCGCGCGGTGCTGGCGGGCGGGCTTGCCCTCACCCTGCCACCGCGCGCCTGGGCTGCCGGCGATCCGGTGGTGGAGGCGCCGGCCGGGCGCTTCACGGGAACGCGGGACGGGGAACTCTCCCGCTTCCTCGGCATCCGCTATGGCACGGCTGAACGCTTTCGTGCGCCCGTTGCGGCGACGCGTGTGGCGGCGATGGCGCAGGCCTTCGGGCCGATCTGCCCGCAGCGCGGCCTCAAGGCGGAACCGCAGTCCGAAGATTGCCTGTTCCTCAACATCTGGTCTCCGGGTACCGCGCCTGCGGCGCGGCGGCCGGTGATGGTCTATTTTCATGGTGGCGCCTATTCGAACGGCAGCGTCACCGATCCGCTGAACGACGGCGCAACGCTCGCCCGTACAGAGGATGTGGTAGTCGTCACCGTCAACCACCGCCTCAACGCGTTCGGCTACCTGTACCTCGCCCGGCTCGACCCGCGCTTTCCGGACAGTGGCAATGTCGGGCAGCTTGACCTGATCCTCGCGCTGCGCTGGATCCGCGACAACATCGCGGCGTTCGGCGGCGACCCATCGCGCGTGTTCCTGTTCGGCCAGTCGGGCGGTGGCGCGAAGATCGCCACGCTGATGGGGATGTCCGCCGCCAAGGGGCTGTTCCACAGCGCCTCAACGATGAGCGGGCAGCAGGTCACCGCATCGGGACCTCTCAATGCCACCGCGCGAACGCAAGCCTTTCTGGAGCGTCTGGGCGGTGGGGTGGAAGCGGCCGTCGCCGCACCGGCGGAGCGGCTGGTAGAGGCGCAGGACGCGCGCGATCCGATCCTGGGCGGTGGCGTCTATTTCGGACCGGTGCTCGACATGCGCTGGCTCACGCGGCACCCCTTCTGGCCGGATGCCCATCCACAGTCGCTGGCGATCCCGATGATCCTGGGCAACACGCACGACGAGACGCGGGCCTTCATCGATCCCCGCTCGGAGCGGATCCGTACACTGACCTGGGACAATCTCGCGGCGCGCATGGCGCCCGACCTGAAGATCGACATCCTGCCCGAATGGGTGGTGGAAGAATATCGGGCGCGCTTCCCGACGGATACGCCGCAGGACATCTTCTACCGTGCCACCACCGCCGGCCGAAGCTGGCGCGGTCAGGTCATCGAGGCGGATGCGCGTGCCGCGGCGGGCGCCAAGGCGACTTGGGTCTATCAGGTCGATTTCGCATCGCCCACGCAACCGGAACGCGGCGCGCCACATACCATGGACATCGCGCTCGCCTTCGGCACGCTGTCGGCGCCGGGGGCCTATACGGGCACCGGGCGGGCGGCGCAGCGACTGAGCCGGCAGGTCATGGGCGCCTTCGCTGCGCTTGCCCGTACCGGCAGGCCCGCCGCACCCGGTCTGCCGGCGTGGGAACCCTATGCGCTGCGGACCCGCGCAACCATGCTGTTCGACACCGCCTGCCGCATGGCCGACGATCCGCGCCGCTGGGAACGCGAGCTGTTCGCGCGCGTGCCCTATATCCAGCCGGGCAGCTGAAAGTTGATGCGGCGCAGCATCTTATCTGCTCCGTGTCTGGCTATCGCAATCGTTCGCCGCGCCGTATAGCATCGCGCCATGGAGAAGACGGGAAAGCCCACCATCAACGATGTCGCGCGCATTGCCGGCGTCTCCAAGAAGACCGTAAGCCGCGTCATCAACCGCTCGCCTCTGCTGAACGACGATACGCGCGCCAAGGTGGAGGCGGTGATCGCCGATCTGGGGTACGTCCCCAACGTTCAGGCGCGCGCGCTCGCCCTCCGGCGCAACTTCCTGCTCGGGCTGATCCACGACAATCCCAACGCGCAGATGGTGATGAACGTCCAGGCAGGCATCCTGGAGGCGATCCGCGACACCGAGTTCGAGCTGATCGTGCGCCCGATCGACCGCGGTTCCTCGACGATGCTGTCGGACGTGCGCGCCTTTCTCGAACGGCAGCGGCTGTACGGCGTGCTGATCCTGCCGCCCGTGTCGGAGAACGACATGCTGGCCGAGCTCTGTCGCGATCTTGGCACGCGCTACGTCCGCATGGGCTCGACCGCGCTCGATGCGCCTGAGCACATGGTCGCCTCCAACGACAGCGACGTGGTGGTGGAGGCGATCAACCATCTCATCGCGCTCGGCCATCACCGCATCGGGTTGATTGCGGGGCCGCATGGCTTCCGCTCGGCGCGGGAGCGGCGCAAGGGTTTCGAACAGGCGCTCGCCGAGGCGGGCATCAAGTTGCCGCGCAGCCTGATCGCCGATGGCACCTATACCTTCGAAAGCGGCCTCGCTGCCGCCGACCGGCTGCTGGATCTCTCGCCGCGGCCGACCGCGATCTTCGCCTGCAACGACGAGATGGCGGCGGCAACGCTCCACGCCGCCCGACGCAGGGGAATGAGCGTGCCCGAGGACCTGTCGATCATCGGTTTCGACGACACCGCGATCGCCTCGCACATCTGGCCGCCGATGACGACGGTACACTGGCCGATCATCTCGATGGGCCGTTCCGCCGCACTCAAGCTGCTCGCAGACTTTTTCGGCGACGATCAGGGGGTTGAGGAGCCGTCTCTGTTCCCATCGACCCTTATCCATCGCGCCTCCGTCGCCCCGCCGCGCCGCATCGACGACTGATCCCGGCTGTTGCCGTCGTGCCGCAGCCATTGGAAATTGTTGCTTCTCCGTTGATGACACCGGTTGACATGATGGCATCCGCTGCAACAAATACCGCCAACCAAGCGTGACGCAGCGCTTGCGCCAAGGCGACCGATAGAGTCGCCGCGGGCGCGGGAGAGGAAAGTCGCGGCCCTGACCTAGCACAAGTACGCCGGCACTTGCCGCGTCTGCGAAGTCGGCTGCGCCCGTTACTTCCCTTCGTTTCGCAGTGCAGCACGGCGTCATGCGGATGACGAACACGGGGAGGTCCGGATGAAAGATCTTGGGTATTCGAACGCGGCCATCGGCGGCACGCTGCGATTTGGCACGTCGATGGGGGCGCTGGGACTGGCGCTGGCGCTAGCCACGCCCGCGTTCGCGCAGGTCAAGGAGGGTAATCCCGTCGCCACCGTCGAAGCCCAGCGCGACGCGAGCGTGCAGGAGGAGCCGTCGCCGATCGATCCGCAGACCGGCGCCGAGATCATTGTCACCGGTTTCCGTGCCTCGCTGCAGAACGCGCTGAACCTCAAGCGGCGCTCGAACCAGATCGTCGATGCGATCACGGCGGAAGACATCGCCGACTTCCCGGATGCCAATCTTGCGGAATCCATCCAGCGCCTGCCGGGCGTCTCGATCGACCGCGACAATGGCGAAGGCCGATCGATCACCGTGCGCGGCCTGGGCGGCGACTTCCAGTCGGTGCGCCTCAACGGCGCGGATGCGCAGAATGTCGCGGGCGGCAATCAGTCCGACGCTGGCGCCAACCGCAGCCGCGGCTTCGATTTCAACACCTTCGCCTCGGAGCTGTTCGGCGGCGTCAAGATCACCAAGTCGACCGCCGCGGAGAATGACGAAGGCTCGCTCGGGGCGATCATCGACCTGACCACCGGGCGCCCGCTCGCCTATAAGGGCAATCGCTTCGCCCTGGGCGGCGAGGGCGAGTATCGCGAGAACGGCAAGACGTGGAACCCGCGCTTTACCGGCCTTGCCTCGGTCAAGCTGGCGGACAATTTCGGGGTGCTCGTCTCTGGCGCCTATCAGAAGCAGGAACAGCAGATCGATTCCTACCGCCGCGGCATCGGCGTGTTCGACTATGTCTATCGCAACTCGCAGATCAACGGCGTCACCCCGCCGACCTACGGCTTCGCCCGCCCCGGCGGCACCGGCGCGACGTTCGGTTCGGATCCAGCGGCCTATGCGCTGCTCACGCCCACCACGATCATTCCCGGCCTGCCATCGATCAACCGCCAGAAGCTGAACTACGAGCGACTGGGGCTTACCGCGACCGCGCAGTGGCAGCCGACCGAGCGCACCGAGATCATCCTCGACGGCGTCTATTCGAAATATGATCAGGACAGCGAACTGGCCGGCATCACGCCGATCGGCCTGAATCGCAACGGTACCAACACCCGGGTGACCCAGAACACCCTTCGTGCCGTCGGCACCACCAATGGCAATGCCGATCGCGTCGCGCTCTATCCGGTCTGCACGCAAAGCGCGATCGTCGATTGTGGCCAGCAGCTCAACGGCAGCAGCGTGCTGCCCGGCTATTTCAACAGCTATAATCCCAACAATCTCAGCGCATTCGACTATTACAACAATCCGAATTCGCCCGGCTATGTCGCCACGTCGAACCAGACCGGCTATTACACGCAGCTGATCGGTCGTCCGAACACCGTCGTGCGTGCCGCCAACGTCAATGCCGCGGGCCAGGCCGATTATCTCCAGCTCGATCGGGTGGACTGGCGCAGTTCGATCGATACGCAGAGCGGCTCTACCGAATTCAAGCAGGCCACGCTCAATCTGCGGCAGGATTTCGGCGAGCGTCTGACCATGGACGGCACGATCGGCTGGTCCAAGTCGGTGTTCGATGCGACGGGCTACCTGGCCGAGGTGAATGCGATCGACCAGAACGGCTATGTCTTCGACGAGCGCGGCGGCGGCAAGATGCCGATCTTCAACCCCGGCTTCAACGTCGCCGATCCGAACAGCTGGACGCTGGTGAAGGGCCTCTCCACCATCCGCGTGTTCAAGAACCAGGTGACCAACGAATACCGCGTGGGCCGGCTCAACTTCGCGTTCGAAGCGGTGCCGGAGCTGACGATCCGCTTCGGCGGTACCTACAAGAAGTTCAGCTATTTCGCCGATCAGCAGCGTCGCGCCCAGTCGATCGAGGCGCTCAACCCGACGCTGGCCGAGGCGAAGCTGAACGTTACCTCGCTCGGCTCGGTCTATGGTTTCGGCCAGGGGCTTAATCTGCCGGCCGGTACGCCGACGAGCTTTTTCGCGCCCGATCTGGGCAAGTTCGTCAACGCGTTCGGCATTGACTGCAATTGCGTCAACAAATGGGGCGATTTCCGCGTGGTGGCAGATGGCCGCCAGGGCGGCGGCGTCGAGGAGCGCGACGCCTCGGGCTTCTTCCAGGTCGACTATGACCTGACGCTGCTCGGCGGCCCGCTGCGCGGCAATGTCGGGCTGCGCGTCGCCAACACCAAGGTGAAGGGCCGCGGCAATGTTGGCGGCGCCGACGGCATCGCCGGGATCCCGGTCGTGGCCAACAACGAATATTGGGACTGGCTGCCCTCGACCAACATCAACTGGGAAGCCAAGCCGGGCCTGCTGATCCGCTTCGCCGCCGCCAAGGTGATGTCGCGTCCGCAGCTCTCCAGCCTGACGCCGGGCACCACCGCCTTCTCCAGCACGCTGGCGGTCAACGGATCGGCGCCGTCGCTCACCGTCGGCAATCCCTATCTCAGCCCGTTCCGGGCGACGAATCTCGACCTCAGCATCGAGAAGTATTTCCGGAACAATGGCCTGATCGCCGTGGCGCTGTTCAAGAAGAATCTCGACAGCTTCCCGCAGCAGCTTGCGGGTGAGGCGCCGCTGTCCAGCGTGTTCGAGCCGGCGATCTACAACCAGATCCTCGCTTCGATGACCGATGCGACGCTGCGCGCCTACACCCAGGCCGGCGGCACCTGGGCGGTGCGTCAGTTCAAGGACGCGCCCGGCGGTACGATCAAGGGGATCGAGGTCAATCTGCAGACCGATTTCTGGTTCCTGCCGGCACCGTTCAACAAGATGGGCGTGACGGCCAACTACACCCATATCGACTCGAGCTTGAGCTATCTGACCGGCACCGTGCTGGCGACCACCCAGGCCGGTGGTGCGGGCACGGCGCAGAACAGCTATGCGACCGCGCCCTTCCTCAACACCTCGCCGGATGCGTTCAACGCGACGCTCTATTACGAGAACGAGCTCTGGTCGCTGCGCTTCTCGGGCGCGTACCGCACGCGCTACGTCAATCGCTTCCCGCTGGCGACGGGCACCTGCTCGGTCGGCACCAACACCAATGCGGGTGCCGCGTGCAACTCGCCGGTGTTCGCGGACTTTGGCTATAACGAGAACCAATTCAATCTCGACGCCGCCTTCGCGATCAATATCACCAAGTTCGCCCGCTTCAGCCTGGAAGCGCGCAACCTCACCAATCAGCCGCAATATCGCACCATGTATGCGGCCAACCCGGTCTCGCAGATCTACGGCAGCACCGGACGGATCATCACCGCCGGCGTGCGGCTGAGCTTCTGATGCGCAGCGCCGCGCTGACCACGCTGCTCCTGGCCTCGGCCGCTCCTGCCCATGCGCAGGAGCGGCCGGTGCCCGCCTTTCCCGGCGCGGAAGGGGCGGGTGCGCTGGCCAAAGGCGGGCGCGGCGGCAAGGTGCTGTTCGTCACCACCCTCAACGATCGCGGCCCCGGCAGCCTGCGCGAGGCGGTGGAGACACCCGGCGCGCGCACGATCCTGTTCCGCGTCTCGGGCACGATCCGGCTGGAAAAGCCGCTGCGCATCCGCGAGGGGCAGGTGACGATCGCCGGCCAGTCTGCCCCGGGCGACGGCATCACGCTGCGCGATCACCCGCTGGAGGTAGCCGCCGACGATGTAGTGGTCCGCTATATCCGCTCGCGGCTGGGGGACGAGAGCCGCACCGAATCCGACGCGATCTGGATCCTGGGCGGGCACCGCATCATCCTCGACCATGTCTCGGCGAGCTGGTCGGTGGACGAGACGCTTTCGGCCTCGGCCAATTACACCCGGGCAGGCGAGGGCTTCTGGGACCTGACCGTGCAATGGTCGATCATCGCGGACTCGCTTACCCATTCGCTGCACGCCAAGGGCGAGCATGGCTATGGCAGCCTGATCCGCGGCGGACGCGGCGCGCGGATCAGCTTCCACCACAATCTCTGGGCCAATCACGAGGCGCGGATGCCGCGGCCCGGCAATTACAGCGGTCCGGAGGTCGACCCCGAGGGCGCCTTCTTCGATTTCCGCTCCAACGTGTTCTACAATTGGGGGAAGGGCTGGTCCGGCTACAATGCCGACAAGGCCTCGCTCGCCCGCTACAACTTCGTCGACAACGCCTATGTGATGGGCCCGCAGTCGGAAAAGCCGATCGCCTTCCATGAGAGCAACACGCTGGCCAAGGCGTGGTTCGCCGGGAACAGCATGAACGGCACCATCCCCGCCGACCCGTGGAGCCTCGTCGACGGGATTTCGCCCGAGGGCTATCGGCTGGCGGCGCCGCTGCCGATGCCGGCGGTGACGCGCGATCCGGCACCGCAGGCCTATGCGCGGGTGCTGGCGAACGCGGGTGCCTCGAAGGCACGCGACGGCGTCGATGCCCGGATCGTTGCCGGGGTGCGCGACCGTAGCGGGCACCAGATCGACAGCCAGCGGGACGTTGGCGGCTGGCCCGAACTGAAGGCCGCCCCCGCGCCCAAGGACAGCGACAATGACGGGATGCCAGACGCCTGGGAACGCGCGCACGGGCTCAACCCGCATGATCACCGCGACGGCGCGACCGACCGCAACGGCGATGGCTGGACCAATCTGGAGGAATGGCTGGCGGACGCGGCCGCAGGGCGGGGCTAGAGGCTGGCCGCCACGCTGTCGCAGGTGGCGCTTTCATGGCCGGGTGCCGGACTGGTCTCGTCGACCGAGTCCGACGCCAGGGTGTAGCGCAGGATCGGGATCCAGACCGGGGACCAGTACATGCTCACCGTGTAACCGCTCGGGCCGAAAGCCGCGCCCCACGTCGTCGTCTCGCATAATCGCGTGGAAGACAGGCGGCGCGTCTCGATCGGCGGGTCGAGAACGTCTCCCAGCACGAAGATGAGCGCGAGCGCGCCGATGGTGCCGAGGAACAGCGAGGGCAGAAGGGGCAGCGCGGCGAGGACGCTCACCGGGATACGCAGCCAGCGCGTCGAAATCGCCAGGGCGCCGGCTGCCGCGATCCAATAGGCATAGAGCGCGGCAAGGCAGGAGAGGAAGTTCAGGAACGGCCACGACCATTGCAGCCCGGTCGCGAGGCACAGCCCGACCATTCCCAGATAGGCCGCTGCCCATGCGAGCCCTCGGCGCAGGTCTGTGCCCTCGCGCGCCTGCCACCGCAGGACGAGCAGGACCCCCGCGGCCGGTGCAGCGAGCACCGAGAACCAGGTGATATAAAAGGCAGCGATCAGCACGGCAGCGCCTCCTTCGCCTGCGGCCCGGCGGCTGCCTCGCGCCGGGTGACGCGGGACAGCACCGCTTCCAGCACCGGCGTCATCACCCCCAGCCGATGTGCCTTGATGACCAGATTCCACAGGGGCTCGAACTTCTTCCAGCCGGCCGCGTAGAAGAAATGCTTGGCGCGGTGCTTGGCCCCGTCATGCGTCCACGCCGCGCGGCCGATATTCTGCCAGCGATAGAATTCGCGATAGGCGCGGTCATAGCCTGCCTTGAGCGCCTCGGGCGTCAGCCGGGCCGGGCGGTAGACGACATGGCGCGTGTCGTACCGGTCCCAGTCCTCGCAGGTGATCCGACCCTCCGCCGTCAGCTTCTGGTGCAGCCGCGTGCCCGGATAGGGGGTCTGGATGTGGAAGGTCGCGGTGGTGATGCCGTGCCGCACGGCCCAGTCGACGGTGCGGTCGAACACGTCCTCGCCGTCCTCGTCCATGCCGAACACGAACGAGCCGTTGATCATGATGCCCAGGCCCGACAGCCGCCGCGCGACCTCGGCATAGTCGCGCGCCAGATTCTGCTTCTTGTTGCTCGCGGCGAGGTTGGCGGGGCTGAACGTCTCGAAGCCGACGAACAGGCTGCGCAGCCCGACTTCGGCGGCGCGCTCGATCAGGTCGCCGCGGAGCACGGCGTCCACCGTCGCCGCCCCCTGGAACAGGCGGCCCATGCCGCGCATCCCTTCGAACAGCGCCTCGGCGAAGCGGCGATCGCCGAGCAGGTGATCGTCTAAAAAATAGAGATGGCGCCCCGGCAGCCGGTCGATCTCGGCCAATGCCGCATCGACCCGCTGGGTGTAGAAGGAGCGGCCGCCGGCGAAGAAGGCGTCCTTGTAGCAGAAGTCGCAATGCTGTGGGCAGCCGCGCGTCACTACCAGCGAATTGGGAACGAGGTAGCGGTTGCGCTTGATCAGATCGCGCCGCACCGGCGGCAGATGCTCGAGACTGCGCCCACCGCCCGAGACATAGCGGGCGCGCGGCGTGCCGACGCGAAGATCGCGCAGGAATGCCGGGAAGGTCTGCTCGCCCGGGCCGAGGAAGATGGTATCCGCATGCGCCGCCGCCTCGTCGGGCAGCGCGGTGACGTGCAGCCCGCCCAGCGCGACATGGCAGCCGCGCGCCCGGTAGCGATCGGCAATCGCATAGGCGCGGTAGGCGTTGGTGATATAGACCTGCATCACCACCAGATCGGGTGCGTCGTCGTCACGCCAGGTCTCGACATGATCGTCGACCAGTTCCACCACGTCGTCCGGCGAGAGGAAGGCGGCGAGCGTCGCGAGGCCCAGCGGCGGGAACAGCGAGTATTTGATCGGCCGCCAGAAGGGGCTCTTCGCCTCTGCGAGCGCGGGCAGGATCATCTTGACCTTCATGACCGGACTCCGGTGAGGGCTGGGAGGAGACTGAGGCCAATCGCAAGCGCGGCGATGGCGGCGAGGAGCACCGCGCCTGCTGCAAGGTCCTTGGCGGCGCCGATGGCGGGATCCTGGGTGGGGCAAACTCGGTCGGCGAGGCGTTCGATGGCGGTGTTGAAAGCCTCGGCCATCCAGACGAGCGCGCAGGCGACGACCAGCCAGCGCCAACGCTCCGGCGGAAGCCCGGACGCGACACCGGCACTGCCCAGCAGGATCGTCGCGACAAGATGGATGCGGGCATGCACTTCCTCGCGCACCAGCCGCGCGATGCCATTCGCCGCGTGGTGCATGCTGCGCCAGCGTCATGCGGCGAAGCCGAGAAGCGGCGCCCGCATCAGACGACGGGCTCGATCGTGATCAGCGTGGCCGCGTCGAGCCGCAGTTGCGTGCGCAGCCTGCCGCGCCGATCGGTCCGGGCGAACAGCCCGCGCCCGGGCAGAATGCGGTAGAAGCGATAGGGCAACAGGCCGTCCAGCCGGATGCGGACCGGGGCACCCGCCGGGGCCGGCGCGATCCAGAGCGCGTGGCCGCGTCCATCGCCGAGGTTCACCGTCCGGTGATCCTGGGCGATCGGACTTTGCAATGCAAAGTTCGTGGGCAAAAAATTGCTCCTCATGCCGGCCGCGTCTTCGAAGCGGCATTGTCTGCGGCCGCCTCGTGCGCGCGGGCCTGCTGGAGAACCGCCTCCAGCGCGGCGAGATAGTCGGCGAACCGGGTCCGCCCCATGGCGGTCAGCCGGCAGCGGGTGATCGCGCGGCGGCCGTCCTGGTCCTTGGCTTGCGTCACGAAGCCTGCTTCCTCCAGCACCTGCAGATGGCGGGCGAGGTTGCCGTCGGTCAGCCCGCACAGCGTCTTGAGTTCGGAAAAGCCCAGCCCGTCGGCATGGCCGGCAAGCGAGGTGACGATGCCCAGTCGCGCGCGCTCGTGGAACACCCGATCCAGCCCGGCATAGGCGAAGGGCGCCGCGCCGCTCATGCCGCGCCTCGCTGGACGGCGCGGTGCAGCGCCAATGCCACGAGCAACTGGCCGATGCCGAAGGGCAGCGCCATCGCCCAGGGCGAGGGGATGCCGCCGGCCGCAGCTTCTGCCAGCACGACAAAGCCGCAGGCGAAATACCAGGCGGCGGGGAGCAGGATCGTGCGGGGCAGCATCGGAATGGCGGACAGGCCGGCAAGCGCGATCAGCAATTGCCACAGGCCCGGCAGCATCCACACGCTGTCGGGCGCCACGCGCAGCAGCAAGAGCGCGAGGCCGGCGCCGGCGACCAGGAAGGGCAGCAGGATGCGCAGCGTGCCGGCGATCAGCTGGTCGGCCATCGATCCATGCACGCGCCGCGCCCGTGCCAGCGCCTCGCCGCCGAGCAGCGCCACGGCGATCAGCGCGACCAGCGCCCAGAAGCCGACGAAGTGCAGCGGCGTGTCCGCAACGGCCGGCCAGGCCGACTGCACGCCGCCCGCGACCAGCGCGAGCATGCCGGTCGCCGCAACCGTGGTCGGGGTCAGGCCGTCGAAGCGGGTGCTGGCAACCATGCGCTGCTGGATGAAGGCCAGATCGGCCATCGCGCGTTCGAGATCCGTCATGCCGACTCCACTTTGCAATGCAAAGCTACGCCGTGTCGGCAGCGACGGTCAACAAAAAAGGGGCGGCTGCCGTGGCAGCCACCCCCAGGCCCTTCGTGGGGAAGGGGATCAGAAGCTGCCGCGCAGACCGATCAGGAACTGGCGACCGGGCTTGTACTGGGTGAAGGTCGCGTTGGGGAACTGGAAGTAGGAGCGCAGCGTCGCATTGGTGAAGTTCGACACGTTGATGGTCAGCTGCGGGGCCTTCTTTACGCCCAGCAGCTTGTCGAGATCGAAGGCCGAGGAGAAATCCCAGGTCGTGTAGTCGTCGGCATAGAGCGCCGCCGTCGGGATGCTGTTCTGCGACGTGCCGCTGCTCACCGAGCCCTCGCGCGAGGTGACCGACACGCGCAGCATTACGCCGCCCCGCTCGTAATAACCGGTGACGTTGTAGGTGAAGGGCGACACGCCCGTCGCCGTCGCCGCGCCGTCATTGGTCTGGTCGACGATCGTCGCGTTGGCGTTGAAGCCGAAGCCCCGCACGCCCAGCTTCTCGGTCAGGAAATCGAGCGGCTGGACCCACTGGAACTCGATGCCGTTGATCTTCAGCTTGTTCGGCACGTTGACCTGGCTGGTGACCAGCACCGTCGCCGCGGTCGGGCCGCCGCGCGAGTTGATCGCGATTTGCTGGGTGGGGTTCAGCGTGTCGTAGGTGATGCCGTACTGGGACAGCGCCGCGAAGGGCACGGTACGGTTCTGGTTGATCGTGAAGCCGTCGATCGCCTTGCGGAACGCGTTGAAGCTGATCACGCCCTCGCGGCCGGTATAATATTCGAAGCCGAGATCGAGGTTGGTCGACAGATAGGGCTTCAGCGCCGGATTGCCGATCGTGGCCTGGTCGGCCGACGGCGCGCCGAAGCTCACGCCCGGCAGCTGCGCCGAGGGATCGGGTCGCGTCATCGTCTTAGACGCGGCCAGGCGCACCACCGCGTGCGGGCCGACATCATAGGCCAGCGTGGCGGCGGGCAGCCAGCGGGTGTAGCTGTTGCGCGTCGAGACGAAGGTGACGAGGTTCGGATAGCGGCTGCCATCCGCAATCTGGGTGCCCGCGGCGGTGGCGTTGCGCGGATCGGCGATCGAGACGCGGCCCTGGATGCTCTGGATGGTGTTGACGTAGCGCACCCCCAGGTTGAAGCGCAGCGTGTTGTCGCCCAGCGTCTGCTCGCCGTTGAGCGTCGCGAACGCGGACTTCACCACTTCGCGGATATAGCCGCCATTGGCGCCGGTGTTCGATCCGCCGCTTTCGGGCGTGTTGTCGTGGAAGCTGTCATAGTTGCTGGCCTTGCGGAACGCGTCCCAGTCGACCGTGACGAAGCCGGCCGGGCCGGGCTTGAGATAGGTCGGCGCGGCGCTGTTCGGGATCAGCGAGCCGCCATAGGTGACCGTCCCCGTCTGGCCGGCGGTGTAGCCGGTGCCATAGCCCGGATAGGTGGGATAGCCGGCGGGCGCGGCGCCCTTCACGCTCAGGCCCTCGCAGGGCGGCTGCGAGTTGGGGCCGGGGACGAACACGCTGGGATTGTTGCCGCAGACCGCATTCTGCCAAGCCTGGGTATTGTCATAGCCGCGGATCCGGCGGGCGATGTCGTCATAGGCGGCGCCGACCTGCAGGTTGAGCGCGCGGGTGCCCCAGGTCAGGTCGCCGCGCACACCCTTGTTGGTGTTGCGCCGGCGCTCGTCCTGCATGTTGACGCGGCTGCCGGTGTACCAGCCGAAATTCGCCGGATTGTTGAGGTCGAGGCTGCTCTTGATGTCCGGAATGCCGCCGTTGTTGGTGTAGGTAACGGTGGCACCCTGGCCCAGCGGCGTGGTGAAGCCCACGGTCGGGCTCTCGCGGTGGAAGGTCGAGCGGGCATAGTTGGCCTGGAGGTTTGCCTTCAGCGTGTCGTTGATCGTCCATTCCGCGCCGGGATTGACGCTGAACAGCTCGGTCGTTTCGTAATAGGGGCGGAATTCGTCGAAGAACTGGGTGTTCGCGAAGGTGCCGCTGGTGACCGTGCAGCCAGCGCTGCAATCGGCCTTGTCGAACTTCAGGTTGGTGGGGATCGCGGCGCCGTTGCGGCCGATCCACGCCATGTCCTCGCGGATCAGCTCGTTGTGCTTGTAGCCGTACAGGCCGTCGACATAGAAATGCAGCGTGTCCGAGGGACGGAATTCGGCACTGGCGATGGCGTTGATGCGATCGCGCGGCCCCCGGATGTCGGCGATGCGGCCCAGGCGCGGGATCAGGCCGTTGTCGATCTGCTGGATCGTCGCGCCGGGATTCTTGGCGAGCAGGAAGGCGTTGTCGATCACCGTCCCGGCGACCAGGCCCGCCCCGGCGCCCGCGGGCACCGTTGCCGGGATCGTGAAGTTGTTGCCGCCATATTGGCTGTTGCAGGTGTTGCCCGTGCCGCACTGCGCCGCGGTCAGGGACGGATTGGTGTAGCCGATCGTCTCGAAGCCCTTGGTGCGGGTGTAGAGCCGTTGGGCCGAGACACCGGCAAGGATGCCGATCGTGTCGTTGTGCCAGGCGCCGATCAGCGATCCGCGCGCGCCGATCCGCTTCTCCGGCGTCTGGTTCGAGCCCTGCAGATTATAGGCGAGGAAAGAGTCCGGCCGGTCGAACGGCCGGGCCGAGCGCAGATCGACGTTGCCGGCCGCGCCACCTTCGAGCAGATTGGCGGTGTAGCTCTTGTTCACGGTCAGCTTGGTGAACAGATCGGTGGGGAAGAAGCTGAGGTCCACCGAGCGATCGGTGCCCTGCGCATCGGTTGCGCCGGAGGAGGCGACCGCGATCGGCGCGCCGTTCAGCGTCACGTTGGTGAAGTTGGAGCCGAGGCCGCGGATCGCGACGTTCACGCCTTCGCCGGTCACGTCACGGGTGATGGTGATACCGGGAATGCGATTGAACGATTCCGCGATGTTGGTGTCGGGAAACTTGCCGATGTCCTCGGCGAAGATCGAATCCGTGAAGCCGGTGGAATCGCGCTTGGCGTTGACTGCCTTGGCCAGGCTCTGGCGATAGCCGGTCACCACGATCTCCTGCTCGGCGCCCGTAGCCGCGGCGGGCACGTCGCTGGCCTGCGGCGCGGCAGGCGCGGTCTGTGCACCGGCGGTGGAGGCGCAGGCGGCACTCAGGATCGTCGCGCAGAGCAGCGCGCTGCGGGCAGGGCGGAAAGGGCGTTGCATGGTCTTCACGTTCAGGTCCCCTCATGGTGATTTCGGCGCTTTGCCGATCGTTGATCGTTGCTGCAGGCGGCATCGCGCCGGCACGCGTCAGGCCGTGGCGCCAGCGTGGGCGCGCATGCCCTGATCGTGGGTCGCGATGTCGGTCCGGTGCGGGCGCAGGCGTCGCGTGCGCCCGGCAAGCCTATGGCCCGGCGCTGTTCTGATATGGCGACATGTGCGTCATCAGGCCCATGCTTCCTCATCCCCGCTGCGCGCGGGTCTGTGCTGCCCGCGTCATGTTAGCGCTACATGTTAGCGTTATCTTTCACGCTTTGGTCTGGCCGTCAACTGGCGAATGGTCAGGCCATGCGCTTTCGCATCTTTGTGAAGCCAGCGTGAGGCGGGCGTGATGCAGGGGCCGATTGCCCGGCGACGGCGTCCGTGTCAGACATCGTCCGAGAACTCTTCTGGGGGAATGTCCATGCGTGCTTTTCGTCTCGGCCTGCTGCTGGCTTCGGCCGCAATCCTGCCCGCCGCCGCGCAGACGCAGAAAGCCGATCTGATGACCGCGCCTGCCGATGCACGGCATTATACGATCAGTTCGGCGGCCGGGAAGCACGGCGATGTCTGGTCGTGGACGCTGGCGGACGGCCGCATCGCCTATCGCATGTCGATGTCGTTGCGCGGCTGGATCACCGAGACGGACGAGGTGGTGACGATCGGGCCGGATGGCCGCCCGACCGCGCTTGCGGTACGCGGCTTCACCGACAGCGGCGATGCGACCGAGAATTTCAGCGTGGACGGCGCCGGCGTCGCGCACTGGAAGACCGCGGTGGATGCCGGCGAAAAGCCGTTCGGCAAGGCCCGGTACAACAGCTATGGCGGACCCTGGCTGGCGGGCGAGCAGGACATCAACGCGCTCGTCGCGGCGGGACCCGCGGGGCTGGACCTGCTGCCGACCGGCCATTCCAGCATCACCATCGGCAAGGCGGTCGAGGTCGACGGCCCGGCGGGCAAGAAGACGCTGAAGCTCGCCTTCGTCCAGGGCACGGGCTTTTCGCCCTCGCCGGTGTGGCTGGACGAGCAGAACCGCTTTTTCGGCGTGTCCGGCGGCATGGCGCTGCTGCCCGCCGGCTATGAAGCCGCCGCACCGAAGCTGAAGGAAGTGCAGGACAAGGAAACGGCAGACATGGTGCGCGCGGTCGCGCACCGGTTCCTCGCGCCCGCCAACCGCACGCCGACGCTGGTCGACCATGTGCTGCTGTTCGATTCGGTGGGCGGACGGTATCTGCCGAACCAGGCGGTGCTGATCGCCGACGGCAAGGTGGTGAAGGTGGGCCCGGCCGGCAGCATCCGCGCCACCAAGGCGATGACGGTGATCGACGGGCGCGGCCGCACGCTGCTGCCGGGCTTGTGGGACTCGCACCAGCATGTCGGCGACGACTGGAACCTGCTGCAGAACGTCGCGACCGGCATGACCAATTATCGCAGCCCCGGCTCGTCGATCGAAGATGCGCAGAGCATCTTCAAGCGCCGCGCCGCGGGGGATCTGCTCGCACCCGACGGCAAGGTCTCGGTGATCATCGACAAGAAGGATCCGCTGGCGGCACAGGGCGCGCTGACCGTCTCGTCCGCGGCGGAGGCGGTCGCGGCCGTCGACAAGATCAAGGCCGCGGGCATGTGGGGGGTGAAGTTCTACACCTCGATGGATCCCGCCTGGATCGCGCCGGCGGCGGCCGAGGCGCACAAGCTGGGCCTCCATGTCCACGGCCATGTGCCCGCGCGCATGCGGCCGCTCGATGCGGTGCATGCTGGCTATGACGAGGTCACCCACATCAACTTCATCCTGATGCAGGCGATGCCGCAGGCGGTGGTTGACAAGGCCAACACCGCCGCGCGGCTGGAAGGGCCCGCCAAATATGGCAAGGACCTGAACCTGGACTCGCCCGAGCTGCGCGCCTTCTATGCCGATCTCGCCAAGCGCAAGACGATCATCGACCCGACGCTGACCGTGTGGGAGCCGCTGCTCACCTCGGACGGCAGCGCGGTGCCGCCCGAATATGCCGCCTACGCGGACGTCGCCCCGCCGGCCGTCGCGCGCGGCTGGAAGATCGGCGGCTATCCGCTGTTCGACGGCCTGACCCGTGCCGATTTCCGCAAGAGCTTCGGCAAGATGGTGGAAGTGGTCGGGCGGCTGCACAAGGCGGGCGTGCCGATCGTCGCCGGCACCGACGGCTATGGCGTGGAACTGGTCCGCGAGCTGGAACTGTACCAGGAAGCGGGCCTGACCAATGTCGAGGCGTTGCAGACCGCGACGATCGTGCCCGCGCGGATGGTGGGCATGGCGGACCGGGTCGGCTCGATCGCGCCGGGCAAGACGGCGGACATCATTCTCGTCGAAGGCGATGTGCAGCAGGACATTCGCAACCTGCGCCATGTCCACACCGTGTTCCTCGACGGCTACCGCCTCGATGGCGATGCCCTGCGGAAGGCCAGCGGCCTGAGCGGCATGCCCAAGTGACAAAAAAGGGGGCTGGCACGGGCCAGCCCCCAAAGGTCTCCCGGGTGGGGAGGGGACTCAGCGCGCGAGCAGCGCGGCGAAACCGGGCAGGCTGTCGGCCGTGGCGCCGTTGAGCGCCTCGACCACCGCCGCCGCGTCGATCAGCCCCGCGGGCAGCGCGACCGGCATATCGGAGAAGTTGAAGGCGCAGACGATCCGCGCCTCGCCCAGCGTGCGGGCGAACACCAGCAGCGCCGCATCGGCGTGCAGCACCTCCATCGATCCCTCGACCAGCGCCGGGTGCGCGCGACGCAGCGCCACGAGCCGCTGGGTCAGGCGAAGGAGCGACGACGGATCGCCTGCCTGCACGTCCGCCGCAAGCGCGGTGTGATCCGGGCCGACCGGCAGCCAGGGGCGCGCGGCGGAGAAGCCGGCATTCGGCGCGTCGGCCACCCAGGGCATGGGCGTGCGGGCGCCGTCGCGGCTGAGGGTGAGGGGCCAGTTGGCGATCGCCTCCGGATCCTGGAGATCCTCGTATGCGATGTCGACCTGGGTGAGGCCGAGCTCCTCGCCATAATAGAGAATGGCATTGCCGCGCAGCGACAGCAGCAGCAGCATCTTCATCGCGGCGAAGGCGGCGCGATGCTCGGGCGCGACCCAGCGCGACAGGGCGCGGGGAGCGTCATGGTTCTCGAACGCCCAGCTCGGCCAGCCCGTGCCCGGCGTATCGGGCCATTCGGCGACCGCGTCGCGGACCAGCGCCGGCGTCAGCCGATCGGCGTAGAGGAAGTTGAAGCCATAGGCACTGTTCAGCCGGGTGTCGCCGGCGGTGAACAGGTGCATTTCCGCCTCGGGCGAGGGGCCCCCCACTTCGGCGACGGTGAAGCGGCCGGGATACCGATCGGCCAGGGCACGCAGCTTCTCGAGCAGCAGCGGGATGTCCGCATGGCTCTGGTTGAACACGTGCTGCTGGAAGTCGAACGGGCGGGTCCGCGGCGCGCCGGTATCCGGTGCGGGCGGGTTATCGCGCAGCTCGGGATCGTGCATCGTGAAGTTGATCGCATCCAGCCGGAAGCCGTCGACGCCGCGATCGAGCCAGAACTTCGCCGTCGCCAGCGTGGCGGCCTGCACCTCCGGATTGTGGAAGTTCAGGTCTGGCTGCTCGCGCAGGAAGTTGTGGAGATAATATTGGCCGCGCCGCGCGTCCCAGGTCCAGGCCGGGCCGCCGAAGACGGACTGCCAATTGTTGGGCGGGCTGCCATCGGGCTTGGCATCGGCCCAGACATACCAGTCGGCGCGCGCATTGGTGCGGCTGGTGCGGCTCTCCTGGAACCAGGGATGCTGATCGGAGCTGTGCGAATAGACCTGATCGATCAGGACCTTGAGGCCGAGCGCATGGGCACGTTCGATCAGCGCGTCGAAATCGTCGAGCGTGCCGAACACGGGGTCCACACCGCAGAAATCGGCGATGTCATAGCCAAAGTCCCGCATCGGTGACGTGAAGAAGGGCGAGATCCATACCGCATCCACGCCCAGTGCCGCGACATGATCGAGCCGCGCGGTGATGCCGGGCAGGTCGCCGACGCCGTCGCCGTTCGAGTCCGCGAAGCTGCGCGGATAGATCTGGTAGATCACCGCGCCGCGCCACCAGGGCCGGGTTTCGGTGGAGAGGTCACGCATCGACATCAGGTTCACTTGGGCGCTCCGGCCGCGCAGACGGTGTAGCCGAACGCGGGAAGGGAAAGGGTGATGCTGCCGGGGGCAGCGGCGCTGGCGGGGCAGGTGCCTGCCAGCGTGCGGAAGGTGGTGGAGCCGGTCTCGACCTGGACATTGCCGCTCCAGGGCTCGGCGCTGGTGTTGAAGGCGATCACGGTTTCCGCGCCAGTTCGGGGATCGAAGCGCGACACGGCGAACAGGCCGGGCTTTTCGCTGGCGAAGCGCGTGACCTGCCGGCCGCGGGTGAGCGCCGGATGGCTGGTGCGCAGCTTGGCGAGCGTGGCAATCTCGCGGAACAGCGGATGCGCGGGATGGAAGCTGGGCGTGGCCGTCGTCGCGGTCGAGCCGAGCAGCTTGTTGTCATTGTAGCTCGGCACGCGGCTGCCGAACATGTCCTCGCGCGCGTCCTGATCGTTCCCGTCGCTGACGAAGCCCTGTTCGTCGCCCGAATAGATGGTGGGTACGCCGCGAAGCAGCAGCATCATCGCCTCGGCGAGCCGCACGCGCTGGAGCAGTTCCTCCTGCCCGATCTTGGGCAACGCCTGCCGGATGAAGGTGGCGATGCGGCCGGCATCATGGTTGCTGACGAAAGTCGGCAGACGGCGCGCCGTGGCCTCGCCGCCCTCGTACAGCACGTCCGCGGCGAAGGCCTTGGCAAGCCGATCGGTGCCCTTGCCGCTCATCACGTCGGTGACCGCCTGGTTGAAGGCGAAGTCGAGCACCGCCGGGAACCTGTCAACACGGGTGTGCCGGGCGAGTGCCGCCACCTCCGGATCGGCGACCTCGCCGAAGATGTGAAAGTTCGGAATGCCCCTGGCCTTGGCGCGAGCCAGCATCGCGGGGACGAAGGCCTGCCAGAATTCCGGGTCCACATGGCGCGCGGTATCGATGCGAAAGCCGTCGATGCCGAAGCGATCGATCCAGCCTCCAAAGATCTCGATCATGCCGGCGACGACCCGCGGATGCTCGGTCATCAGATCGTCCAGGCCGACAAAGTCGCCCATGGTCGAGCTTTCGCCCGCGAAGGTCGAGTTGCCGCGATTGTGGTAATAGATCGGATCGTTGAGCCAGGCCGGCACCTTCACCCGCTTCTCGGCCTCCGGCACGACGGGGGTATAGGCGAAATCGGGCCGGGTGAGCTTGGCGAAGTTCACCGCACTATGATTGTCATCCCCGGCAAAGCCCGGATTGATCGGCGCGCCGGTGATGCCGCCCCTGCGGGAATAGGGATAGTCGGCGCGGCTGCGATAGCTGCAGTCCCCGCACTCGCGAAACTGGATCACGTCGGCGGTGTGGTTGACGACGATGTCCATGTACACCTTGATGCCGCGCTTGTGCGCGGCGTCCACCAGCGCCTTGAACTCGGCATTGGTGCCGAAATGCGGATCGACCTGGGTGAAATCGGTGATCCAATAGCCGTGATAGCCGCCCGATTCCTGGCCCTTCGCCCCCTGCACGGGCTTGTTCTTGAAGATCGGCCCCACCCAGATCGCGGTCGCGCCGAGCGCCTGGATATAGTCGAGCCGCTGGATCACGCCCTTCAGGTCGCCGCCATGATAGAAGCCCTTGGAGGTCGGGTCGAACCCGGTGACGAGCCGGTCGCCGGTCAGGCCGCCGCGATCGTTGCCGGTATCACCATTCTCGAAGCGATCGGGGAGGAGGAAGTAGAGCACCTCGTCCTCGGGCAGGCGATCGCGGTAGGTCTGGGCGGCGACGGGCGTCGCGGCGAGCGCACTGGCGAGCAGGGCAAGGGCAGTCTTGCGGATCACGCGGCAATCTCCGTGTCGGCGGCGCCATGCGCGCGGACGAACTCTTCATGGGTGGGCATCTGCGCGACTTCGCGCGCGTTCAGCTTGGCGAGCAGGTCGAGATATTCGGCGATCTGGGCGCGCGGCGGCTGTGCGGCGACCGGATGATATCCCCGAGCGGTGATGCCCTGGCCGACAAGCACTTGCAGCCAGGCGACCTCACCGAACAGATCGCCCTCCTCGCGCACGATGTCGCCGCTCTCCCGCCACAGCGTGATCTTTTCGGCAAGGCCGTCGGGCAAGGGCGTTTCGCGGCGTTCGCGCCAGAACGGCTCGGCGCGGTCGTTGGCGGCATAATGGAGGATGATGAAGTCGCGGATGCGCTCGATCTCGTGCACCGCCTGCGCATTATAGGCGTCCCGCAGCGCGGCGGGCGGGCGGCGTCCGGGCAGCAGCTTAAGCACGCGTTCGACGGCGGACTGGATCAGGTGGATGCTGGTCGATTCCAGCGGTTCGAGAAAGCCGCTCGCCAGCCCGATCGCGATGACATTGCCGGCCCAGGCGGTCTCGCGCCGGCCGGCGCGGAAGCGGATCGGGCGCGGGTCGCCGAGCGCGGGCTCGTCCAGTCCGGCTAGCAGCCGCGCGGCGGCCTCGTCGTCGGACAGGTGACGGCTCGAATAGACGATGCCGTTGCCGGTGCGATGCTGAAGCGGAATGCGCCACTGCCAGCCGGCATCGTGCGCGGTGGCGCGGGTATAGGGGGTGAAATCGCGGGCGCGGGCGCTGGGCACCGCCAGCGCGCGATCGCAGGGCAGCCAGTGCGACCAGTCCTGATAGCCGACACCCATCGCCTCGCCGATCAGGCGGGCATGGAAGCCGGTGCAATCGAGGAACAGGTCCCCCTCAATCCGGCGGTCGCCGTCGAGGTGGAGGGCCTGCACATCGCCATCCTCGCCGGCACGCGCCACCGCCACGATCCGACCCTCGTGCCGCACCACGCCGCGTGCTTCCGCAAAGTCGCGCAGGAAGCGCGCATAGAGGGCGGCGTCGAAATGGAAGGCATAGGGCATGTCCGGCAGCACCCGGGCGGTGCGGGCAGGCCCGCGCTGCATGCGGTTGGCGAGCGCGGCGACATTGTTGAGGGCGTAGGTGCCCAGCGGCTCGGCCACGCCCTCGGCGAGCCCGCGCAGCCAGGTATGGCGGAAGGCGAGCAGGCCGTTGTCGCGACCGACATCGCCAAAGGCGTGCATGTAGCGGCCGGACTGGGTCCAGCCGACGAATTCGATGGCGAGCTTGTAGGTCGCGCCCGTGGCGGCGACGAACGCATCCTCGTCGATGCCGAGGCTGGCGTTAAACATCCGGATCTGCGGGATGGTCGCCTCGCCGACGCCCACCGTGCCGATCGCATCGGATTCGACGAGCGTGACGGTGAAGCCGGGGCCGAGGAAGCGGATCAGCGCAGCCGCGGTCATCCACCCGGCCGTTCCGCCCCCGGCGACGACGATACGATATGGTGCTGCGGTTGCCATGACTCACCCCCTCCGGTGCCGGCGGTACGGCCCGGTTCCCGCCACGGGAACCGGGCCGCCGAACGTCAGAACTTGTACGTGATACCGAGATAGTAATCCCGGCCGTAGCGCTGATATTCGCGCACCAGGCGCGGATCGCTCGCCTCGGTGGTGACGAAGGGCGCGTCGGTCAGGTTCTTGGCCTGGGCCAGGATCGACAGGCCCTTGAGCGGACCGGCCTGGAACTCATAGCCGATCTGCGCATCGAGCACGCCTTCCGAGTTGCCGGTACGGAACTCCGGATTGGCCGAGAGACCCGCCAGCTCCGCCAGGAAGCTGTCGCGCCAGCGATAGGTGGCACGCGCCTGGAAGCCGTTCTTCTCGAAATAGGCGGTGCCGGTGGCGATCCACTTGGACTGGCCGGGGATGGTTACCGCCTGGGTGGCATTGCTGCCATAGACCACGCGGCTGTCGACATAGGTGCCGCTGGCGAACACGCCGAACCCGTCAAGCGCCTGGGAGAAGGTGCTGAACGGCACCGACGCGGTTGCTTCCACGCCCAGGATGTCGCCGCGGCCCGTGTTGGCCGGGTTCCGGACCAGACCGAACTGCGCGTTCTGCGAGCGGATGATCGCCGCCGCGGACGCGGGCAGCGCCGACAGCAGCGCCGAGAAGTCATAGAGCGTGCTGTTGTTCGGATCGACGAAGTCGGTGAGGTGCTTGTAGAAGCCGGTCAGCGCCAGATAGCCGCCGCCGCGCAGATACTTTTCCACCGAGATGTCGATGTTGGTCGACTGGTAGGGACGCAGGCGGAAATTGCCGCCGTTCGAGCTGAACGGGCTGTTCTGCGGCAGGCTGCCGAGCCCGAGCTTCGAGAAGTCGATGCTCACCGCCTGGGTGATGCGTTCCTGATCGAGGCGCGGGCGCACCATCGTCTGGGCCGCGCCCATCTTGACGTAGAAGGCGTCCATCAGCTCGAGGCTGAACGTCGCCGAGGGCAGGAAGTTGGTGTACTTGGTGCTGTCCTTCACCGGCGAGGTGGTGACGATGCCGTTCTGCAGCGCGGCGATCGCGCCCGACGAGCCCTGGTCGGTATGCACCACCTGCAGGCCCAGCGTGCCCTTCAGCGCCTTGCCGCCGACGATGCCGTCGATGTTCACCTTGGCGTAGCCGGTATAGACCTTCTCGGTGACGGTGTTGTCGCGCACCAGCGAGTCCGGGCGGTTGTCGAACACCGGGCGGAGCAGGCCATAGACCTTGAGTGGATCATAGGTCAGCATCTTCGGCACGCCGAGATAGGCGAGCGCGACCTGCTCGCTCAGCACCGCGTCCGACGGGACGGCGACGCTGGTCGGCGTGCCGCTGGCGATGGTGCAGCCGGTGCCGGCGCCCGGCGGGCAGAGGAAGAAGGAGGTGTAGCGGCTCTTCTTCTCGCGACGGCTGAAGTTTCCGCCGATTTCCCAGCTCTTGACGATGCTGCCGCTGAATTCGCCGTTGAAGCTGGCGCGCAGCGACTTGAGGTCGTCCTCGAAGTCCGGGCGGTTGAGGAAGCCGGCCTGCACCACCGACTGGGTGCCGTTATAGCCCCAGCCGCGCGGGTCGGTCAGCTTGATGACGCTGGTGTTGGTATAGTCGAGCGTCGGCACGATGCTGTAGGTGCCGTTCGCGTTCTGGTTGATCTTGATCGTGTCCTTCGCGCCCGACGAATTGTAGCCGGTGCCCGAATAGGTCTCGAGCAGGAAGTCGGTACGGGTCGCGTGGCTCCAGCTGGCGTCGACGACGAAGTGGATGCTGTCGCTCAGCTTGAAATCGTTGTTCCAGCCCAGCGAGATGTTCTCGGCCTTGCGCTTGTTGTAGTCGTTGCGCTGCACCGCCACGACGTTGCTGAGCGTTGCGCTGGTCACCAGGCCGTTCTGCACCTGATAGCCCGGCTGGATGACCGCGTTCGAGCCCCATTGCGGCGCGATCGGGAATTCGATGCCGCGCAGGCGCTGGGTTTCCTCGAAATGCGAATAGAGGCCGTCGAAGGTCGAGTGGAAATTCTCGCTCGGCTGCCATTCCACGGTCGCGACGCCGCCATAGCGCTTGAGCAGGTTCGACTGCACGTAGGGCTTGGCGCCGCCAAGGAAGAGGTTGCCGCCCGCGGCGGACTCGTTGGGGAAGCCCCACGCCGCATAGCGCTCGATCTGGGTCGGCGTGTTCTGCGCCGAAACGCCGATCGCGATGCCCAGCGTGTCGTTCATGAACTTGTCGACATAGGTCGCCGAGGCGCGATAGCCGTATCGGGTGGCATCGGGGTTGAGCTTCTTCTGCTCGTTCATCTGGCCGCGCGCAGCAACGACAAAAGTGCGCTTCTGGTCGAGCGGACGCAGCATGCGCAGGTCGACCGTGCCGGCGATGCCAGCGGCGATCAGCGAGGCGTCGGCCGACTTGTAGACGTTGACGTTCTTGAAGAATTCCGAGGGATACTGGTCATATTCGACGCCGCGGTTGTCGCCGACGGTCACCTGCTCGCGCCCGTTGAGCAGCGTGGTGGAGAAGTCGGGGCCAAGGCCGCGGATCGACAGGCGCTGGTCGCGACCTTCGAGGCGCTGGGCGGTGACGCCCGGGATGCGCGCCAGCGAGTCCGCGATCGAGACGTCGGGCAGCTTGCCGATGTCTTCGGACGAGACCGAGTCCACGATCATCGTGTTGTTGCGCTTGATGTTCGCCGAGGAGGCGAGCGCCGCGCGGAAGCCGGTGACGACGATCTCGCCGCCGCTTTCCTGTGCGGGGGCTGTCGTGGCGGGCGCGGAGTCCTGCGCGAAGGCGGTGGTGGTGAAGCTGAAGGCAATCGCGGCGGCGCTGGCGCCGAGGGCGATGCGGGCGGCACGACGGCCGCGGAACGTGCTGAGCAACATGTCTCTCCCCAATCTCGTCTGTTCTGCCGGCTCTTGGGTGGCCGGATGATAGCCCCGCCCCATGCGGGATGCGCTGGATCTGCGCGGTGCCGCATTCAATCTTGCAAAAGGGGGTATGGAGGCCAGCCGCTCACATACGTATTCAGGCCCGTTTCGGACCCTCTGTGGCTTTTACGTACCCCCCACGCGATTGACGCGGAGGCGAAAACGCGGCCATGCATAATATGCGATGCGGCGAGGACGGCCGCACGCGGGGAGGAACCGGGATGGGCATGCAGCGCAAGCCTACGTCATTCGATATCGCCCAGTTGGCAGGGGTCTCGCAGCCTACGGTGTCGCGCGCTTTGCGCGGCGAGGCGGGGGTCAACCCGGCGACTCGGTTGCGTATCGAGTCGATCGCCAAGCAGTTGAACTACCGAGTCGACAAGGCGGCATCCAATCTGCGCACGCGCCACTCGCAGACGCTGGCGCTGCTGTTCTTCGAAGATCCGACATCCGACGACTCACTGATCAATCCGTTCTTTCACTCGATGCTGGGATCGATCATTCGTGCCTGCGCGGAACATAATCATGATCTTCTGATCAGCTTTCAGCAGCTGTCCAGCGACTGGCACACCGATTATGAGGATGCGCGCAAGGCCGACGGGCTGATCCTGCTCGGCTATGGCGATTTCGAGCTGTACCGGGCGCGGCTGAAGGCGCTGCAGGATGCGGGCACGCATTTCGTGCGCTGGGGATCGGTGCTGTCGGAAGGCGCCGGGCTGACCGTCGGCTGCGACAATCGCGGTGGCGGCGCCGAGGCGACGCGCCACCTGCTGGCGCGCGGCCGGCGGCGAATTGCATTTTTGGGTACGGCGTCCAGCCACTATCCCGAGTTTCACGAGCGCTACCGCGGCCACGCCCAGGCGCTTGCCGGTGCGGGGATCGCCGAGGATCCCGCGCTCCAGATCGACGCGATCACCACGGAGGAATCCGGGGCGGCCGCAGCCCAGGCGCTGCTCGACAGCGGCGCCGCGTTCGACGCGATCCTCGCGGCGAGCGACCTGATCGCGATCGGCGCGATGCGGGCGCTCCAGGCCGCGGGCAAGCGCATTCCAGAGGATGTTTCGGTGATCGGGTTCGACGATATTCCGGCGGCCAGTTCCGCCAGCCCGCCGCTCACGACGGTGATGCAGGATCCGCGCCTCGCCGGCCGCACGCTGGTGGAAACGCTGATCGGGCGGATCCGCGAGAAGCCGGTGGGCCCGGCGCTGTTGCCGACCAAGCTGATCGTCCGCAAGTCGTGCGGGGCGTGAGGGTGGAGAAACCGCGCCAGTCGTTCGCCGGCCTTTGGAACATCAGTTTCGGCTTTTTCGGCATCCAGATCGGCTTCGCGCTGCAGAATGCGAACATGAGCCGGATCTTCCAGTCGCTCGGCACCCGGCTCGACGACCTGCCCGCGCTGTGGGTGGCGGCGCCGCTTACCGGGCTGCTCGTCCAGCCGATCATCGGCCATCTCAGTGACCGGACCTGGTTGGGCCGGTTGGGGCGGCGGCGTCCGTATTTCCTAGGCGGCGCAATCCTCGCGGCGCTTGCGCTGCTGCTGATGCCGGAAAGCCCGGCGCTGTGGTTCGCCGCGGGCTTGCTGTGGATTCTGGACGCCTCGCTCAACATCTCGATGGAGCCGTTCCGCGCGTTCGTCGGCGACATGCTGCGCAAAGACCAGCACAGCGCCGGCTATGCGGTGCAGACCGCCTTTATCGGCATGGGCGCCGTGTTGGGATCGATCTTCCCCTGGGCACTCGAACATCTCGGCGTGTCCAATGCCGCGGTCGCGCACGGCGTGCCGGATACGGTGCGCTACGCCTTTTGGTTCGGCGCCGCGGCGCTGTTCTGCTCGGTGCTGTGGACGGTGATCACGACGCGGGAATACAGCCCCGCCGAAATGGCGACGTTCGACGGCCCCGCGCCGGCCGAGGACGCCGCCGCCGTACGCCTGCTCGCCGCACGCAGCCCGGCCGCGGGTATGCCGTGGATCGTGGCGGGCGGCCTGGTCGTCCTTGCCGTCGCGCAGCTGGCGCTGGAGAAGGAGGTCTATCTGCTCGGCGGGCTGCTGGTTGCCTATGGCCTTGCGCAGATTGTCGCGATCCTGCGCGCCAAGGCCGGCAAGGCCAGCATGCTGGGCCATATCGTCGGCGACTTTGCGGGCATGCCCCAGCTCATGCAGCGGCTGGCGGTGGCGCAGTTCTTCAGCTGGTCGGCGCTGTTCATCATGTGGATCAACACCACGCCGATCGTCGCCGGCGTCTTCTATGGATCGCCCGACCCGAAGAGCGCCGGCTATCAGGAGGGGGCGAACTGGGTGGATGTGCTGTTCGCCACCTATAACGGCGTCGCGGCGGTGGCTGCGCTGACACTGCTGCCACTGCTTTCCGCGCGCTTCGGCAAGGCGCGAACGCATATCTTCGGGCTGGTCTGCGGGGCGGCGGGCTATGCGAGCTTCTTCTTCGTGCGCGATCCGCACTGGCTGATCGCCAGCGAGATCGGCATCGGCATCGCCTGGGCCTCGATCCTCGCAATGCCCTATGCGATCCTCGCCTCCAGCCTGCCGCAGGCGAAGCTGGGCATCTATATGGGCCTGTTCAACGTCTTCGTGGTGGTGCCACAGTTGCTGGTGGCAACGGTGATGGGTTCGATCATGAAGCGCTTCTTCCCCGGCGAACCGATCTGGACGATGGCCTTCGCGGCGGCGACGCTGCTGCTGGCGGCGCTGGCGATGCTGCGGGTGGCGGCGCTCTCGCGGGATTGAGCGCTAGCCGTTGCGCTTTGCCGTGCCGCGGGTTTGCGGTACGGGAGGCGCGTCATCGTGGCGGAATTGGTAGACGCACCATGAGGATGGTCCCCGATCGTTGATCGCGGGTGCCGGGTTCAAGTCCTGGTCGATGGCCTCGCCTGAATCGGCAAGCGGTTGCCGTCGCGTGCTTCACAGGCATCGTCGACGCGCGGCGGCGGTCACCCTGGCCGCCGGGCATCGAGCGCGATCCGCAGCATCTCGCGCGCCATCTGGACCTGCTCGGGCGTAGGCTCTCCCAGCACACCACGGGCAGCAGGCGGGAGATGCTCGACCGGCGGACCCTCGGTCTGGAAGACAAGGTGATCGAACATCGTTCGCCAGGCGGCACGCTGGTCCGGCGGCAGGGCACGGATCGAGAAGAGCGCGTGGAGCAAGGCGTCCTGCGCGCCGAGCACGTCCTTGCGCGCGGGGTTCCACCAGTAGTTGGCGAACAGGTTCACCGCCTCCAGCGACTCCACCGCGTGCCACCAGTGGAACGGGATGTAGAGCGCGTCGCCAGGTGCCAGCTCGGCCATGTGGGCATGCTCGGCCGCCTTGGCATAGCGGGGAAAGCGCGCCAGATCGGGCGCCGCGGGGTCGACCAGGCTGATCGGCGTGCCGGCCGGGGTCAGCTCGATCGGGCCCATATAGAGGTTGGCCACCTGCTCCGGTGGGAACAGGGTAAAGCGTCGTCGACCGGTGACGACGATGCCGATATTCTCCATCTGGTCGTAATGCGTTGCGACCTTGATCGCGTTGCCGAGCCACAGCCGCGGGGGCACGCCCTCAATCCAGCCGAGCGCATTCTCTTCCATGAAGCCGGGCAGCAGCTCGGGCGCTGGGATCGACTGGACCGCCATCGCATAGCCGGTAGGGCGGTCGTGCTCTCGCAGCAGCCGGTCGAGGAACGGCCCCAGCGGCGAGGTACCGCGCAGGAAGTTGAGGCCGCTCATGTCCTCGTTGTAGAAGAAGCGTCCCTGGATCGTCGGATCGCCGACAATGGCATTCACCGGCCGGTCATGCGCAAAGCGGCGCAGATACGCGACCGCCGCCGCATCGCCCTGCTGGCTGGCACGTACCGCCGGCCAGTCGGCGGCGAGCCCGCGGAAGACGACGGGCTGACCGGCGGGCCGGATCTCGGCATGGAAGCGGACGGCGTCGATCGCTCCCAGTTCGCGCACCGGGCGCGGCGCGGGGAGGGCGGTCACGATGCCTGCCGCAGCGGGGGCGGGGCGCAGCCGATCTGGCGGAGATACTCGTCCTGAAGGGGCATGGCGTCGGCCGTTTCGTCAATCACTTGGGCGATGTGCTTGAGACGCTCGAGCGTCTCCGCATCGCTTAGCAGATCGGCGACCGGATGATAGCCTTGCGGCACGATCCCCTGGCCGTTCAGTACCGCCAGCCAGCTCGCTTCGGGAAACAGCTCCTGATGCTCGCGGAAGATGCGGCCATTGCGCGCGAACATGGCGAGCTTCTCGCGCAGGCCCTCGGGCGGCTCCAGGTCGCGGCAGCGGCGCCAGAAGGGGGAGTCGTCGCGCTCGGTGGCCTTGTAGTGGAGGATCAGGAAGTCGCGGATGTCGACATATTCCTGCGCGGTATCGCGGTTGAACCGGTCGATCTCCACCGGGTCGAAGCCTCGCGTCGGAAACAGCGCCATGAGCCGTGCGATGCCCGACTGGATCAGGTGGATGCTCGTCGACTCGAGCGGTTCCAGGAAGCCGCCAGCCAGCCCCAGCGCCACGACATTGCCGATCCACACGCGGTCGCGGTGGCCGGCGCGGAAGTGGAGCGCACGCGGTTCGGCAAGTGCCGGGCCGTCCAGATTGGCGAGCAAGGTCGCTGTCGCCTCGTCCTCCGACAGATGCTCGCTCGCATAGACATAGCCGTTGCCGATGCGGTGTTGCAGCGGGATGCGCCACTGCCAGCCCGCGGCGCGGGCGGTGGCGCGGGTGAGCGGCACGCGGTCGCGGCCCAGCGCGCACGGCACGGCGACTGCGCGATCGCAGGGCAGCCAGTGCGTCCAGTCCCGGAAGGCGGCGCCCATCGCACCCTCGATCAGCAGGCCGCGAAAACCCGAGCAGTCCACGAACAGATCGCCTTCCACCGTGGCGCCCGATTCCAGGCGCACGGCGCGAACCTGGCCGCTCTCGCCATCGTGCAGGATCTCGGTGATGCGACCCTCGGTGCGGCGTACCCCCAGCCCCTCGGCCAGCCGGCGGAGAAAGGCGGCATAGAGCCCCGCGTCGAACTGGAATGCATAGCCCAGCTTGGCGAGCGGCGAATTGGGCTGGTCCGGCCGCGGATGGGCGAAGCGCCCGCGTTTGCCCGCCATGATGCCGATCGAATAGGCATCGAGCGGCGTCGGATCACCCAGCGCGCGGGCCTTGAGCCAGAAATGGTGGAACTCCACCCCCAGCATGTCCAGGCCGTATACCCCGAAGGGATGCACATAGCGTGTGCCGATCCGCTGCCAATCGACGAACTCGATGCCCAGCTTGTACGTCGCGTTGGTCTCGCGGACGAACGCTGCCTCGTCGATGCCGACCATGCGATTGAACAGCACGATGTGCGGGATCGTCGCTTCGCCGACGCCAACCGTGCCGATGGCGTCAGATTCGATGAGGTCAATGGAAAGGTCTGGCATCGGCCCGATCAGCCGGGCGAGCGCGGCCGCCGCCATCCAGCCCGCGGTGCCGCCGCCGACGATGACGATCCGCCGGATACGGTCGTTCCTCACAGGGGCGATCCCGGCGCTGCGAAGGGCGCTTCCTCGGCGAAGGAAAAGGCAGGGAGCGCGTCGGGCGCGGGCGTCGGTTGCGAGGGTTGCGGGGCGATGCGGGCGAGGAACTCGCCGTGCGTCGGCATGTGCTGCGCGGTTTCCCAATAGCCCTGGCGCATCTGCTCCATCGCCTGCGCGACGAGGTTTTCGTCCAGTGCGTCGGCGGCGGGCTCATGCTCCTCGGGCACGATGTGCTGCCCCAGGCACACCGCGATCCAGCTGGGATTGGAGAACAGCTCCATGCCTTCGCGGAACAGCCGCCCCTTGGTGCGGAACAGCTCCAGCTTGCGCGCCAGGCTGTCGGGAATGTCCATCGTCCGGCAGCGATTCCAGAACGGTGTGTCGGTGCGCTCGGTGGCCTTGTAGTGGAGCACGATGAAGTCGCGGACATCGTCGTACATGTCGCGCATCTGGCGGTTATACTCGTCGCGCTCGATTGCGGCGAAGCGCTTGTCCGGGAACAGCGCGATCAGCCGGGCGATGCCGCTCTGGATGAAATGGATGCTGGTCGATTCCAGCGGTTCGATAAAGCCGCTCGACAGGCCGAGCGCGACGACGTTCTTGCGCCACATTTCGCGTCGCCGCCCGGTGACGAAGCGGATCCGCCGCGGGTCGGCGGTCGGTGCGCCTTCCAGCGAGGCGAGCAGCTGCGCCTCGGCAGCGTCGTCGTCGAGAAAGTCGCTGCAATAGACCAGGCCGTTCCCGACGCGGTGCTGGAGCGGGATGCGCCACTGCCAGCCGGCATCGCGCGCGGTGGCGCGGGTGTAGGGCGTCGGCTCGCTGACATTGGCGCAGGGCGCAGCGACCGCGCGATCGCAGGGAAGCCAGTGCCGCCAATCCTCATAGCCCGTCTGCAGCGCCTCCTCGATCAGCAGGCCGCGAAAGCCCGAGCAGTCGATGAACAGATCGCCTGCGATGGTGCGGCCGTCCGCAAGGGTAACGGATCGGACGAAGCCGTCCTCGGGTCGCAGGGCCACGTCGGTAATGCGCCCTTCCACGCGCTGAATGCCGCGTGCTTCGGACAGGCGGCGGAGCAGCTTCGCGTAGAGCCCGGCATCGAAATGGAAGGCGTAGGTGAGCTCGCGAACCGGGGTCTGCGCGGTAGGCGAGGGGCGGCCGAACTTGCCGAGCGAGGCGGCGACGCCGCTCATCGACCAGGCGGTGATGTCCGGCATCGGCCGGCGCGCACGCTCGCGCAGATAGAGCTGGTGGAAATGCACCCCCTGCAGATCCTGCGCGAAGGCGCCGAAGGGGTGGAAATAGCTGTCGTTCAGCCGTCCCCAGTTGCGGAACTCGATACCCAGCTTGAAGGTGCCCTTGGTCTCGGCGAGGAAGGTGTTCTCGTCGAGCCCGATCATCGCATTGAAAGTGAGGATCGGCGGGATCGTCGCTTCGCCGACGCCTACCGTGCCGATCTCGTCGGATTCGATCACGGTGATCCGGGTGTAGCCGTTGTTGAGAAAGCGGGAAAAGGCTGCGGCGGCCATCCAGCCGGCGGTGCCGCCGCCGACGATCACGACGTCGCGGATGCTATGCTCGTTCATGCAGGTGTCTCGATTGCGCGGCCCGGAAGGCGGCGGGGGCAGGCAGGGGGGCGATCACCGCGGCGAGGTGGGCGCGGTGGCGATCCATCGCGTGCAGCGCCTGATCCGGGGATACCGAATCGGCCAGCGCATCGGCATGCCGCGGGCGCACGCCCTGGCCGAACAGCACCGCGAGCCAGCTGTCGCGATCGAACGTCTCTTCCTCGTAGAAGGGCAGGCGACCGCGTTCGCGGAACAGGCGCAGCGTGTGCGCGAGCGATTCCGGCGGTTCGGTACTGGCGATGTCCTGCCAGAATTCGCCGGTGCGGCGGCTGGTGACATAATGGAGCAGCACGAAATCGCGCACCCGGCGGGCCTCGGCAAGGCTCTGCCGGTTATACTCTGCCTGCTCCAGCGGGTGGGGCAGGCCGGCGGGCAGCATCGCGATCACCCGATCGATCGCGCTATGGGCGAGATGCAGATTGCTCCATTCGAGCGGCTCGATCGACACCGCGGCGTCGCCGATCGCGACCACGTTATCCTTCCAGGGTTCGAGACTTGCGCCCGATTGGAACGCGATCGGTTCGCCGTCCAACATGCCCCCGGCACCGACGAACACCCGTCCGGACTGGAGCGCACCCGCCCAGCGCCAGCCCATGGCTTCGGCTTCCACGATCTCCGCAGCCGGCAGCTCGCCGGGCGCGGGCGACGCGAGCACCAGCCGGTCGCACGGCAGCCAGCGCCGCCAATCCTCGCGGGGCACGTCCAGCGCGCCATGCAGCCGTGCGGCAGGCCCGGTGCAATCGAGATAGAGATCGGCGGTGAGTCGGCTGCCATCCGCGCGGAGCACTGCCTCAAGGCCGCCGTCCGCGGCTCGGCGCACGCCCGCCAGATCGCCGGTCTCGATGCGGACGCCGACATGTCGGCAAAAAGCCGACAGCATCGCCGTATAGTGCGGCAGATCAAGCGCGAGGCCGAAGCCATGTTCGGCAAGCGGGCCCTCGCCGTGCGGCAGCACGAACCGCCCGCTCCGCGCCATCACGGCCGCCGCCGAAAACGCTTCGAACGGCGCGACCGCGCCGAGCAGGGCCGCGCGCGCCCATAGCAGCGGAAAGGAGACACCGTCGATCGCGCGCCCGTGCGGGCCATAAGCGTGGAGATAGTCGCCGGCCTCGCCTTCGGCGCCGTGCCAGCCGCGGAACCGGGTGCCGAGCCGATAGGCACTGCCGGTCCGCAGCACCGCATCCTCCAGTCCGATACCCAGATCGCCGTGGAAGCCGAGGATCGAGGGCAGGGTGCTGGCAATCCGGTCTGCCAGCGCGTCGTGCGGCGGCGCGACCGGCAGGATCGCCACGTCGAGCATCGGCACGCGCCGCTTGAGCGCTGCCGCCGCCGACCAGGCGGTGACGCCGCCGCCCACTACCAGGATGCGGCGCGGGGCGCTCATGCCGCTGCCGCCATCGCGCAGTAGCGGTCAATGTAGCGCAGATGCTCGGGCACCCTGGCGACGGTGGCTGTGATTTCCGACTGGAGTGCCTGCATGCCGCGCAGCAGCAGGGTGCCGTCCGGCTGGTCGGCGCGCGGATCATAGCCCTCGGGCACGATGCCCTGGCCAACATAGACCGCGATCCAGCTCGCATCGAGGAACACGCCCTCGCGATACTTCACCACGCGACCCGCGCGGCGAAACAGCTCGATTTTCTCGGCCAGGCTGTCGGGGACGGTCATGGTGCGGACATAGTGCCAGAAGTCCGTGTCGGTGCGGCTGGTCGCATGATAATGCAGGATCAGGAAGTCGCGGATGCGATCATATTCGAGGTCGATCAGCCGGTTGAACTCGTCCCGGTCGATCGGCGAAATCCCGTCGTCCGGAAACAGCTCGATCAGCGCCGTGATCGCCTGCTGCACGAGATAGATGCTGGTCGATTCCAGCGGCTCGAGAAAACCGCTGGCAAGGCCGATCGCCACGCAGTTATGCGCCCAGCTCCGCCGGCGGCGACCGGCGCGGAAGCGCAGCGGACGGGGATCGGCGAGCGGTGCGCCTTCGACTGCCTCAGTCAGCGCGCGTGCCGCCGCGTCCTCGGAGGTGAAGGCGCTGGCATAGACATAGCCGTTGCCGGTGCGGTGCTGCAGCGGGATTCGCCAGCGCCAGCCCGCGGGCATCGCGATCGCGCTGGTATAAGGCGTCACCGCGGTCTGGGTCCGGCAGGGCATCGCCACCGCACGATCGGCCGGCAGCCAGTGGTTCCAATCCTCGAACGGTTCCTCCAGCGCGTCGCCCAGCAATAGCGAGCGGAAACCCGAGCAATCGATGAACAGATCGCCTTCGATCACTTGCCCGTCGTCGAGACGGACCGCGGTGATGTCGCCGCTCGCGCCGTCGCGCAGCACCTCGACGACGCGCCTCTCGGTGCGGCGTGCGCCCAGATCCTCGGCGATCGCGCGCAGATAGGGTGCGAACAGCAGCGCATCGAACTGATAGGCATATCCATAGGTCGACGCGATCGACTGCGGATCGCTGGCAGGCAGATCGAACCGGTTGGCCCGTGCGAGCATGCAGGCGTAGGAAAAATGCTCCAGCGGCGGGACCGCCGCGCCCTCCACGCGCAGACGGGCCCAGTAATGGTGAAAATCCACCTCACCCTGGCCGCGGCCAAAGGTGCCGAAGGGATGGATGTAGCTGTCGCCGATCCTGCCCCAATCGCGGAATTCGATGCCCAGTTTGAACGTGCCGCGCGTCCAGGCCATGAAATCGGCTTCGCGGATGCCGAGCTTTTCCACAAAGCCGCGAATATGCGGCAGCGTCGCCTCGCCGACGCCGATCACGCCGATCGCTTCGGACTCGACGAGGTGCAGGTCGCAGCGGCCGGGCAGCAGCTTCACGAGCGCTGCCGCCGTCATCCAGCCGGACGTGCCCCCCCCTATGATTACCACCCGCTGGCTTCGACGCGATGCCATCGACTCTCCCCTCTTTCTCTTTTCCGGTAGGTTTCCAGCAATCTAGTGGCCGCTGTCAAACCTGTTCGCGGGGCCGTCCGCCGACCCCGCAATTTTCCGGACGTTGCAAGGCTGCAACACGCATACGGAAAAACACGGAGCATTGTTAGCGCTCTCATTGTCATTATGCTGCGTTTCTGGTTCTATTCGAATCAACATAGTAGCCCTGGGATTAGCCCGGGCATCGAGGAGGGGAGGAGTGCGCGGCATGTCGCAGCCGAAGGTGCATCGTTTTCAAAAATCGACAATGTTTCTGCGGAGTGTCTCCGCATCGGCGCTGTGCGTCGCGGGGATGATGGGGGTGGCGCATGCGCAGACTGCCGTTCCGGCAGACACGCAGGCGGATCAGCCCCAGGAACAGCAGACGCAGGATCAGATCGTCGTCACCGGCATCCGCGCCAGCCTCGCGACCGCGCAGTCGATCAAGCGGAACTCCGACACCGTTGTCGACGCGATCACCTCGCAGGACATCGGGTCGCTGCCGGATCGCTCCGTCACCGAGGCGCTGCAGCGCGTGCCGGGTGTCTCGATCAACCGCTTCGCCGGTTCGAATGACCCGGACCACTTCTCCGTCGAAGGCTCGGGCGTCGCGGTGCGCGGCCTCACCTTCGTCCGCTCCGAGTTCAACGGCCGCACCGCCTTCGCAGCGGGCGTGGGCGGCCAGGCGCTCAACTTCGCCGACGTGCCGTCCGAACTGCTCGGATCGGTGATCGTCGCCAAGAACACCACTGCGGAGATGATCGAAGGCGGCCTCGCCGGCACGGTCAACCTCAACACGCGCAAGCCCTTCGATCGCACCGGCTTCCATGCCGCGGGCAGCATCGAGGCCAATTATGGCGACATGCGCAAGAAGTGGACGCCCACCATCTCGGGGCTGATCTCGAACACCTGGGATACCGGGATCGGCCGTCTCGGCCTGCTCGCCAGCGGCGCCTTCTCGCGCATTCAGAGCCGTTCGGACGGCCTGCAGATCGCCAACTACCAGACCCGCGACAACACGCTGGTCAACGCAGCGAACACCAACGGCACCCTGGTCTGCCGCAACCCCCTGCCTTCCTCGACGGACACGCGCACGCTGCCGGCATCCGGTGCGGCCTGCGGTAGCGTCGGTGCCGCAGGCGCCGACGGGTTCGCCGATTATGCCTCGTCGCGGGTGGCGCCGGTGGGCGGCCAGTTCCGCACCCAGCTGTTTGATCGCAAGCGCGACGGGGCCTCGCTCTCCGCGCAGTTCGAATCGATCGATCATCGCACCACGCTGACCGCCGAATATGTCCGCTCCCACACCACGCAGGAGTGGAGCGAATACACGTTCGAGACGGCCCCGGACCTGGCCGAATACACGACCTATCCGATTGGCTGCCAGCAGAACGACGCCGGCCCGCAGAACTCGGCCGGCAACGCCACCGCGCGTGCGCAGTGCCAGGTCGGCCGGTTCAAGGACTTCACCTACGACAGCAACGGCCTGTTCCAGTCCGGCTATATCGTCAACACCAGCAACGCCTGGCGCGGCAATCTCGACAATTCGCCTTATGTGCCGGTTGGCGGCCTGCAGCAGTCGCTCGCCCGTCGCCAGTCGAAGGAAGAGACGACCAACCAGGATTGGAGCCTGCGGCTTCGCTCCGACCTTACCGATCGCCTCACCGTCACCCTGGACGGCCAGGTCGCCAAGTCGAAGCGTACCCAGCTCGATTTCTCGGTGTTCGGTTCCAGCTTCGCGGACCAGGAGCTGAACATCAGCGGCAACCTGCCGACGGTGATCCCGCACAAGCCGCAATATCTCGCCTATAACTGGTCGGGCTCGGCCAGCGCCCCGCTCGCCAATGCCACCGAGGCGCAGTATTTCACCGATCCGCGCTTCCAGTTCTGGCGCGCGGCGATGGACCATCTCGAGGAGAGCACCGGCACGCAATATGCGTTCCAGGGCGATCTCGAGTACAAGTTCAACGAGGATGCCTTCCTGCGGCGCGTCAAGTTCGGTGCGCGCTACCAGGATCGCAGCCAGACGGTGCGCTATTCGACCTATAACTGGGGCATGCTGAGCGAGACCTGGTCGGGGAACCGGCCGGTGAACTTCGGCGACACGGCGGCCAACCAGATGGTGCGCTACAACTTCCCCAACTTCTTCCGCGGGCAGACCACGCCGCCGCCGGGTGCGTTCTATTATGGCGGCGACCTGATCAACGATTATGCCGGCTCGGTGAAGTTCTTCCAGTCGATCCAGGCACAGGCGGTGGCGCTCGGCGCTTCGCCAAGCTGGGTGCCGCTGGCATCGCGCGCCGGCGTAACGCCGGGCACGTCCTATCTGCCGGCGGAAATCCAGCCCGTCTCGCAGCTCGACAGCGCCGCCTATGGCATGGCGAGCTTCGGTTCGGACAGCTTCCTCGGCTCCATCCGTCTCTCGGGCAATATCGGCCTTCGCTGGGTGAAGACCAATATCCGCTCGGAAGGCTCGATCGGCGTTCCCAGCCAGCAGGCGCTCAACATCCTCGATCCGTACAGCGTGCGCTGCGCGGCGACCGTGCCGGCGGGTGCACCCCCGGGCACGCAGCCGCAGATCCCGGGCGGCGTCTGCACGCTGGGGGCTGCCGGCTATGGCCAGCTCCAGCAGTTCGCCGGGGCGGGGGTGACGCGCTTCGATGCAGCGAAGATGCACTACAGCTACTTCCTGCCGAGCATGAACCTGAAGTTCGGTCTGTCGAACGACCTGCTGATCCGCCTGGCGGCATCGAAGGTGCTGACGCGGCCGGAAAACTCGTACATCCGCAACTTCCTTACCATCGGCCTGGGGACCAGCGGCGAACTAACCGCAACCGCGGGCAACCCGTATCTCAAGCCGGCCACCGCCTGGCAGTTCGATGCCAGCGTCGAATGGTATTTCGCCCGCGTCGGCTCGCTGACGCTGAACGGGTTCTACAAGAGCATCGACAATTTCTTCTACCAGGAGATCACCAATCGTTCGATCACCAGCAACGGGGTGACGAAGGACGTGTTCGTGCGCGGTCCGGCCAATTACAACGGCACGGGCAAGATCAAGGGCTTCGAAATCGCCTATCAGCAGACCTATGACTTCCTGCCAGGCGCGCTGAAGGGGCTGGGCATCTCGGCCAACTATACCTTCATCGACAGCAAGGGCCTGCCCAACAGCTTCCTTAACACGGGCTCGCCTTCCAACGTGTCGACGGTGAAGCCGGGCAACCTGCCACTCGAGCAGCTGTCGAAGCACAATGTCAACGCCGCCATCTTCTACGAGCGCGGACCGATCTCGGTGCGTGCCGCGTACAACTGGCGCTCGCGCTTCCTGCTCACCGCCTCGGATGTGATCTTCCCCTATTACTCCATCTTCAACGAGCCGGTGGGCACGCTCGATGCCTCGCTGTTCCTGAACGTCACCAAGGACGTGAAGATCGGTGTGCAGGGGGTGAACTTGACGAACACCGTTACCAAGACCACGCAGGCCTATACCGGCGATCCGGACAAGCTGGCCCCGCGGTCCTACTTCATGAACGACCGCCGCTATTCGATCATCCTGCGCGGCAACTTCTAACCGGCTTCTGCCAACTGGCAGGGGGAGAGGGAGGGCTCCGGCGGTTTGCGCCGGGGCCCTTTTTCGTGCGGACTGCCACCGCTGGGGGTGCGTTCACTTAGATATTTCCGTGGCCGATAGCGGTCATCGGAGATGACGATTTTTCCGATATCCTGCGGCGCGGTACGGACGCGCCAAAGGAGACCGAAATGAGCGAAATCTTTTGGCCCGCAGACTATGTGCCGGGCTTTACCGACAATTTCTGTTCAAACGAGGTCATCGTCGCCGGCCTCACGGCGACCGAACTCTGGCCGTTCCTGAACGAGCCCGAGCGATGGCCGACCTATTACAGCAACGCCGCAGATGTGCGCTTCTATGACGGCAAGGGGCCGCAGCTTCAGGCGGGCATGCGCTTCTTCTTCAGCACCTTCGGTTTTCCCGTCGAAGCGCAGGTGGTGGAACATGTGCCATCCATCGGCGGACAGCCGGCGCGCGTCGCCTGGCATGGCTGGTCCGGCGACGTGGGCGCGCCCGATCGCCTCGACGTCCATCACGCCTGGCTGATCGAGGACCTGTGGGGCGGGCGCGTACGCATCTTGACGCAGGAAACCCAAAAGGGCGCCCCGGCGCGGGAACTGGCCAAGGCGGATCCCAACCCGATGATCAACGGCCATCAGCAATGGCTGGACGGCATGGTCGCAGCCGCGCGCGCCGCCAAGGCGTGAGCTGTGATAGGGCGGCGGTGGGCCTGCGATGGCGCGCAGTCGGGATGGACCGCTATGGGTGGATGGTGCCGGTTGCAGGAATCGAACCCGCGACCTTCGGTTTACAAAACCGCTGCTCTACCAGCTGAGCTAAACCGGCCCTTGGCACGCCGCTGCGCGGGGCTTGCCCGCATCTGAGCGGTTTGCCGCGTCCGGTCAAGCCGGAACGGGCGCGCCGCTGCCCGTTCACGCCACAAAAAAAAAGCGCCTGCCCACCGGGGTGGACAGGCGCAGGCACTTGGGAACGGGTAGGGGATCAGAACTTGACGGTGGCGCTCACCGCAACCTGACGACCCAGCGAGTCATAGCGTGCCGACAAGGTGTTGTTGCGCGACAGGCCATAATTGTACGAGTTGGCGAGGATCGGCGGATCCTTGTCGAGGATGTTGTTCGCCGAGATGCGGAACGAGTAGATCTCGCTGACGCGGAAGCTCATCGCCAGATCGAAATAGTTGTACGGCGCGATGCGATAGAAGGTCGTGCGGGCATTCGCCGCCGTGCCGCCCAATGCGGCGTCACCCGAGTTGGTGGTGTTGGTCAGCGGGCCGAGATAGCGCCAGTTGAGCGATACCAGGAACTTCTGGTTCGGCGTGCTGTAGGTGGTGCGCAGCGTGTGCGACCAGCGCGGAATGAACTGGCCGCAATTGTCGCCGAAATAGCCTTCCGAACAGTCCTTCACCGGCAGGATCGGCGAATCCTGGCCGCCGAGCAGGGTCGACAGCGAGCCGTTGAAGTCGAAGTCCAGCTTACCGATGCCGTCGCCGAGACGCAGGCCATATTGGGCCTGGAAGTCCCAGCCATGCGCCTTGGCCTTGTAGTAGTTGGTCGTGCCCTGGCGGATGAAGCCGGTGGTCGGATTGGTGCTCGGCGTGCTGAACAGCGTGCCGTCCGCATTGCGCACGAACGCCTTGCAGAAGAAGTCGCTGGCGGTCTGCACGCAGCCGCTCGAGAAATAGTTATAGTCGTTATAGCCGATCGAGTTGTTGAGATCGATCAGGTAGCGGTCCACCGACAGCGTCAGGCCCGGCAGGAAGCGCGGGCGCAGCACCACACCGAAGGTCTTGGTATAGGCCGTTTCCGGATCCACGGTGAAGCCGCCGCTGCGATAGGTGCAGCCGACATCGGTTGGGCAGAGCAGGGTGGCGCTGCCGTAGAGATTGTCGGCGAGACCGGTTGCCCGACATGCTTCGCGCGAGGCCTGGGGGGCGCCGTAGACGGGCACCTGCTGGCCGGTCTTCGGATCGATCGTGGTGCTCACCAGGGTCGGCGCGCAGGGATCGCTATAGGCCGTCGTGATGCGGCCATAGCTGATGTTCGCACCCTGGCTGGCTTCCACCACGGTCGGCGCGCGCTGGGCGCGATTGACCGAGCCGCGGAACGTGATGTCCTTGACCGGGGCCCAGACCAGCTCGGTCTTCCAGGTGGAGAAGGTCTTCGGGTTGGTGTTGTACTTCGAAACGCGGAACGCGCCGTTGAACTGCAGCAGCTCGGCGAAGGGCTTGTGCTCGACGATCGGTGCCTGCAGCTCGGTCATGCCCTCCCAGACGTGCTGGCCAAGGCTGCGATCGCTGCCGCCGTTCCACTCGCGGAAGATCGCGTCGGCATAGCTGTCCAGCTTGTCCTCACGATATTCCGCGCTGAACGCCACCGCGAGGCCCTGTTCGGCCCAGGGGCTCTTGATCCCCATCTTGCCGAGATCGCCCTGCACCGTGGCGATGCCCTGGTACAGCGTGTTGACCGTGGTGGAGGTGCCGTAGGTGCCGGCGGTCAGATAATTGTACAGCGCCTGGTTGTTGGTGGTCGAATAGGCGCTGAACGGATCGAAGGGCACGCAGCCATCGGACGTGCCCGAGGCGCAGGTGGCCACGCCGTTGACCAGCCGCGTGTCGAGCGACTTGTTGACGCGATCATAGTCCAGCGCGCCGGTGGTGTAGTCCTGCCGGTTGCGGGCATAGACGCCGCCGACATCGTAGCTCCAGCCGTCGGCGAACGCGCCGCGGATGCCGCTGCTGATGCGAACGCCCTGGTTCACATAGGTGTCCTCGCCGTCCGGCACGCCCGAAAGTCGGTAGCGCAGCTCGATCGGTACCGCGGTGCTGGTGCCGGCGGCAGTGCCGCAGATCGTCTGCGACTGGGCGGCGGACAGGAAGGGGTTGTTGCACTTCACGATATAGGGCGAGCTGCCGATCGCGGTGTAGCTGTACACGCGCGCCGGGAAGAGGTTGACCGACTTGTCGCGGAACCACATCGCATCGGTGTAGAGCGTCGCTGCCTCGGAAATCTCGAACTGGGCGAAACCGCCGGCATTCCAGCGATGCGAGTCGCGCTGGAAGGAATAGCCGTCATAGGGGTTCGTCGCGACCGCGGTCGAATAGGGGACGAAGCTGCGGCTGCCGTCGGGATTGTTCACATAGGCATTGCCGTTGTTCGGGCCCGAACGCGGCGAGACATAGCCCGTCTTGGTATAGGTGGAGGTGCTGCAGCTCAGCGGCCCGTCCTTGACCGACTGGACCAGCTGGCAGCCCGAGGTCTCACGCGCCGAATAGGGGACGAGATCGCCCTGGCGATAGTTCACATAGGCCTGGAGATGCAGGCGATCGTCGAACAGCTTCTTGCCGACGGTGAGCGCGAGATCGGCGCGGGCGCCGTCAACGGCGAGGCCATGGGCTGGCTGCGCGAAATTATAGCTTTTGGCGGTCTGCGAGATCAGCCCGGGCGTGTTCTGGTGGACGTAGAAATTATAGTTGCCGTCCAGCCGGATGCCGGTGAAGTCACGGTCCATCACGAAGTTGATCACGCCGGCGACCGCGTCCGAGCCATAGACGGCAGAGGCGCCGCCGGTGAGCACGTCGGTGCGCTTGATCAGCGCCGTCGGGATCATGCCGAGGTCTTCGCCGTTCATCGTGCCGAGGCGCTTGCCATCGACGAGCACCAGCGTGCGCTCAAAGCCGAGGTTGCGCAGCTTGACGCGCTGGCGGCCGTCCGAATCCTGGTAGTTCTGCTGACTGTCCGGCGCCACCTGCGGCAGGCGGTTCAGCACGTCCTCGATGTTGACCGCGGCCTGGAGCTTGATCGCTTCCGAGGTGACCGAGGTGATCGGTGCAGCGGCGGTAACGTTCGGCCGGCTGATGCGCGAGCCGGTCACGATGATGGCGTCGCTGGGCGTGGCGGCGGTCTGGTCGGCGGACGCCGCTTCCTGTGCCATCGCCGGTGCCGCGAGCAGCGTGGCGAGGCAACTGGTAGTTATCAGCAGCTTGTCGATCGTGCGCATGTAGATCCCCTTTTTGATTGTTGTAGGTCGAACGCATGCCGCCCCATCGGCATGCCAAAAGGGGAGCCCCGGCGATCGCCAGGGCTCCCCTGATTTTCCGGATTACATCCGGATCGTTGCGCTCAGCGAGAACACGCGACCATTCTTGTAGATCGAGGTCGGCGCGTCCGGCGTGGAGCTATACTGGTAGTAGGTTTCGTCGAGCAGGTTGGAAGCCGACGCGGTGATCGAGATCATCTTGTTCAGATTGTACGAAATCTGCGCGTCGAGTTCGCGATATGCAGCGGTATAGTCCTGCGACTGCAGCCGGCCGATGCGATAGAAGTACTTCGAGCGCCGATTATAGCTGACGCGCGCCTGGAACGGGCCCTTCTCGAAATACGGAGCGATCGTAACGGTGTTGCGCGACAGGAACGGCAGGCCGTTCGCCGAATTGGGCGTCTCCGCATCAGCGAAGGTGTAGTTCGCCTGGATGCCGAAGCCCCAGATCAGGTTTGCGTTGCCCGAAATCGAGAAGCCGGTGACCGATGCCTTGCCGCCGTTGATCGGGCGGCTGATCGAGTACCGGAGCGTCCGGCCGGTTGCGGTATTGAGGATCGGGACGCCCTGACCGTCCGGGCCGTCATCCACATCGTTGCCGACATAGTTGGAGATGTCGCGATAGAAGATTTCGCCCGCCAGGAAGCTGCCCGGTGCGAAATACCATTCGGTCGAGAATCCGAAATTGGTTGCTGCGTACGGCTTCAGGTCCGGGTTGCCGCCGCTGCCGCTCAGCGTGCTGTCGTCGAGCGACAGCGAACCGGCGAGGTCGCTGTAGCGGACGCGGGCGATGACCTTTGCGACCGAGCCCCGCAGAACCACCTGATCACCCGCCTGATAGATCAGGTTGGCAGCCGGCAGGAAGCGATTGTCGTCGCTATTGGTGCGCGTCAGCGTGTACACGGTGTTCTTGGCCGCGTCCTGGCTTGCGACATAATAGTTCGACTGGTCGCCCGTGTGGACGAACCGGCCGCCGATGTTGCCGCGGAACTTGCCGACCTCGAAGTTCGCCTGGACATAGGCGGCGCCGATGCGCTCGCGCACCAGCCAATAGTCGCCCTGCGAAAGGCCGCGATCCACCGCGAAATTACCATATTTCTTGAGCGCTGCGATGATCGCGTCCTGGTCCAGGCCGGCGAACGGTACGCCGTTGCCGCTGGTCCCCAGGCCATCATACAGACTGCTCGGCCGGATCGTGGGGTTGAGATCCGCGACGGTGAAGTCCTGGTTGGTGTAAATCGCGTTGGTATAGCTGGTGTTGCTGTTGGTGTGGTTCGCATAGCGCGCGCCGAACAGCAGGGTCGTGATCGGCCCCCAGTTCACTTCCCGCTTCGCGTTGAACTCGCCGAACCACTCCTTGTCGGCGGTGAAACCCGACTGGGTGGGGATGCCACCGATCTGGCGGCCGAAGAACTTGCGGCCGTCGGGCGCGGTGATGGTCTCACCGCCATTGGCGGTATAGTTGCTCAGCCACTTGCTCGCATCGCTGGCGGGATATTGCCAGTTGACCACGGTGTTCTGGCCGTCCGCTCCGGCAGTGAAGCCTTGCTGGGTGCGGAAATCGAGCAGATATTCAGGATCCTTGCCGCCCGATGCCTTGGTGTAGCCAGCGTTGCCGGTGATCTGCCAGGCGCCCGGCTTCCAGTCGAACAGTGCAGCATAGCTGTCGTTCTTGACGCGCGTGCGGCGATAGTTGGTGTCGAGCTGGCCGGTCGAGCCCGTGCCGCTGGTGATGCCCGAGAAGGTCGCCGATGTGACCACACCGGGGCTGCCATCGGTGCCCGGCCGATAGGTTGCGGCCGTCATCCGCGAACCTTCATAGCCATAGGTGTACATCGAGTTCGAAACATTGTCGTAGTTGCCGCGGATCACCATCGCCGTGCCGGTCAGCGTCAGGTTATCCGCGGGCTTGAACTGGATCGCACCGTTGAACCCGATGCGCTCGCGCTCCTGGCGGAAATATTCGCGGGCGAGGAACGAGGCGTACCGTGCGTTGCTGAACGCGGTACGCTCAGCAGTGGTGAGCGCGCTGATCGCCTTGCCGTTGATGGTTGCCGTCGTGGGCGCATTGTCGAGCAGCGCGGCGCCGGTACGGTACCAGTAGCTGGCTACGCCGGCGCGGGCGAGCTGCTGCTTGTCATAGTTGCCGCCGACGAGAATGCCGAAGGTATCCGCGTCATTGTGCCAGCTGTACAGTGCCGAGCCTCGGATGCTGCCCTTCTCGACACGGCCGTTATACTCGTAGCCGCCGGTGGCGGCGATCGTATTCGGCTTCAGGTCAAGCGGCTTGCGGGTGACCACGTCGACGCTGGCGCCGATCGCGCCTTCCTGCAGGCGGGCTTCCGGCGTCTTGTAGACGACGGCCTGACTGATGATCGACGGCGACAGCAGCGAATAGTTGAAGGTGCGGCTTGACCGGTCGGACGGGTTGCCGCCCCAGTCGGCAGAGGCAACGGAGTGACCGTCGATGGTCAGTCGGTTGAGCGCCGGCTCCACACCGGCAATCGAAAGTTGCTCACCTTCGCCGAACTGGTGGTCGACGGTGATGCCAGGCAGGCGTGACAGCGATTCTGCGACATTGGAGTCGGGCAGCTTGCCGACGTCCTCGGCGCTGAGAACGTCGACGATCGAGCCGGCCTTGCGCTTCGTCTCGATCGAGTCCGCGATGCTCTTGCGGATGCCGGTTACGACGATTTCGCTCTGGGCGTCATCGCTCTGTGCCAGCGCAGGGGTTGCGTACAGGCCCGTTGCAGCGATGGCCGCAAAGGCAACGGAGGTCAGCAGCGGAATCTTGAACGTCATATGGTTTCCCTCACTCCCCGAAAGATCAGTTCTTTGTTGACGGACGCAGGCTTTCCGCGGCGAGCACGCTCGTCGCTCCCCCCATGTCGGTAACCGCATAGGTAAACCCTGGCTGCAGGGCATATGCCCCGACCAGGCCCTCGCGGTTGATCGCCAGGAACGCGACCTGCGCGTCCTTGACGGCATCGCCACGCAATTTGGCGATGTGCAAAACGGCTTCGCGGCAGGCCGCCATCGGGCTCATGCCGGCGCGCATCGACGATACGATGCGCGCGGAACCGGCAATCCGCGTCACTTCTTCGCCGACGCCCGTGGCGGTGGCCGCGCCGACATCCGGCTCGACCATCAGCCCGCACCCGGCCTGGGGGGAGTCGCCCACCCGGCCACGTAGCTTGAACGCCATGCCCGATGTCGTGCAGGCGCCGGCCAGCCGGCCGCCGGCGTCACACGCCACGATGCCGATCGTGTCATGGTCGAGCGCCGAACCGCGCTGGTTCTCGATGTTCGCGATCGGCCTGTACTTGGCGGTCTTCAACCAGTCCCGCCACGCGGCTTCCGCCTCGGGCGTCAGCAGCTTGGTCCGGGGGAAACCCTGTTCGAGCGCGAATTGGCGGGCACCTTCGCCGACCAGGAACGTGTGCGGCGTCTTTTCCATGACGCGCCGCGCGACCGAGATCGGGTGGAGCACGTCTTCCAGCGCGGCGACCGCGCCGACATTGCCGCGATCGTCCATGATGATCGCATCCAGCGTGACGTGGCCGTCACGATCCGGATAGCCGCCATAGCCGACGGAGTGGTTGGTCGGATCGGCTTCGGGCACCCAGGCGCCGGCTTCCACGGCATCGATCAGCGAACCGCTTTTCTTCCACTGCGCATAGGCGGCAGCGTTGGCCGCCGCGCCGAAATCCCAGGTAGAGACGATCAGCGCGCGCGCGCCGCTCGGCTGCGCAAAGACGCGCGCCGCGGGCAATGCCGCGGCACCCGCCGCCCCCAATTTCAACGCATCGCGACGACGGATTTCCATCGGAGCAACCCCCTCGAAACGCCGCAATTCCGCGGCCGATCCATGTTGCAGTGCGTCATATGTCTGTCACTGCGACGAAGGGATGCTGTCATAGGTGCCACATCAATACAATACCATTTCGGAAAATTGGTTTTATATATGGCAACGTCCGGAACGCCGGCGGTCACTTTTCCGATCGCTTGTTGCGCCAAAGCAACGCGCCGGCGCCCGAACATGTCGGACGCCGGCGCGGGTGGCGGCGGGAAGGGGACGGGCGCTCAGCGGGGCGTGGTGAACCCGCCGATTTCGGCGATGGCGAGCTTGGCTTCGGGCAGCGCGGTCTCGGCGAACGTCAGGCGCAGGAATCGTGCAGCGCGGCCACGGCCAAAGGCGATTCGCTGGGTCGACAGCGCATAGGCGATGTTGCTGAACTCACCGGTAGCAGCAGGCTCCCAATTGGTACCGTCCACGCTGGTTTCCGCCTGATACCCCTTGGGTGGGGCGGCACCGATCATCACGTGGCGGGATGGCGTGAGGCTGAACCCGGCGAGGGTGGTGCGGGCACCGAGATCGATGGTGACGCTTGCCGGGGCGCCGGCACGCGGCGCCGGCAGCGTCCAGATCGTCCCCGGATCGCGATCCAGCAGCTTTTCCGCGCCTGCCGTGCTGGCGGAGACGATCGTCCAGCCGCGCGTATCGAGCACGGTGGGATCGGACGACACGATCGGGGAGACCGGCACGGGCGCTACCGAGCGGAACAGCGCGAACTCGCTGATCGCGGGGCAGGCGGGCGCATCGAGGATCCGCAGGCGCACGCGCCGCGGTGCGATCGGGCGGGGCAGGCGAAGGATCCGCTGCGCGGAGATGCACTGTTTTTCGGCAAGCTGCTGCCAGGTGCCGTCGATCTCCGCCTCCACTGCGAAGCGGGTGACGCGTACGCCGAGCGGCAGATATTCGCGGAGACGAATCACGTCGAAGCGGGTGCCGGGCGTGAGTTCGAGCGTGAGGGTGGCGGTCGTCGTGCCATCGGGCGTCGACCAATAGGTCTCGCGATTGCCGTCGAGCACGCGGGCCGCCTCATGGCCGCGGCCGCGCACCGCGCTGGCATGGGCGACCGACCCCTTCGCCAGATCCTGCGCAAAGGTCGCGCGGATCGCGTCGCCGAAGCTCTTTAGGATCTTCACGTCCTGGTCTGCGATGCGACCACGCCGGTCCGGCGGCAGATTGAGGTTCAGATTGGTCCCACGGCCGACGGACTCGTCATAAAGCTGCACCAGTCGTTCCGGGCTCTTCACCCGCGAATCCTCATCAGCATGATAGAACCAGCCCGGGCGGATCGAGACATCGGTCTCGGCCGGCCACCAGAGCGCGCCGCCGCGCACGCCGGAATTGCCCTCGCTCTGGACATAGGGGTGGTTGGGCATGGTCGGCCAGCAGGGATCGCCCGCCACGCCGTCTTCGTTGCCGACCCAGCGGATATCGGCGCCGAGCGGATCGAAGGTGCACGCATCCGGCTGGAGCTTGTGGACCAGCGCCACGATCGACGGCCAGTTGTAATAGGCGGGGGCATCGATCTTCCGTGTCTCGCGCGCGCCGCCATAATAGCCGTCGCCGCCATTGGCGCCGTCGAACCAAACCTCGAACAGCTTGCCGTAGCGGGTGCATAGCTCGGTCAGCTGCGCGCGGTAATAGGTGATGTAGCCGGGGCGGCCGTAGTCGGGGTGGTTGCGGTCCCAGGGCGAAAGGTAAACGCCAAAGGGCAGGCCGGCGCGCTTGCACGCGTCCGACATCTCGCGGACGATGTCGCCCTTGCCGTTCTGGTACGGGCTGTTGCGAATGCAATGCTCGGTGAGCGTGGTCGGCCAGAGGCAGAAGCCGTCATGGTGCTTGCAGACCAGGATCAGGCCCTTCAGCCCGCCCGCCTTGGCCGCCGCGACGATCTGGTCGGCGTTGAAGTCGCTGGGGTTGAAGGTCTTGGGGTCCTCGTCGCCATAGCCCCATTCCTTGTCGGTGAAGGTGTTCATCGAGAAATGGATGAAGGCATATTGCTCGCGCTGGTGCCACTTCCACTGGCGCGGGCTCGGCGTAGCGCCGTAGGGCTTGAGGGCGGACGTGATGGACGCTGCGCCGGTCGCGGCATGGGCGAGTGCTGGGCTGGCGATTCCGGCGGCGACCAGCGCGCGGCGGGAGAGGGTGGTCATTTGCGTTCTCCGGAGAGGGGTTCGGGGATTAGCCAAGTCTCGGCGACCTGATGGCCTCGGCCGCTGCCGCCCATTCCGGCCGGGCGCGTCCAGGCGAGATCGAGCGCGCCCTTGCGGGTGGCAGCGACGGGGATGGGGAGTTCGACCGTCATCGGATTGGTCGTGCGGTCGAGCGGCGGATGCAGCTCGATGCTGCCATTGGCGACGAGCCGCATCGGCAGCCAATAGTCCTCGCCGGCATAGGTGGCGATCAGGCGGTACCGCCGCTTCGGGTCGAGGCCGGTATAATGGAGCCGCAGGGGCGCATCGAAGAGGCTCTCGGCATAGCTGATCCACGACATGCGCCAGCCGTCGTTCGGCGTGCGATCGGCAATGCCCTCCACCGCACCGTGGAAACGCAGCGGATCGGCGAGCGGGCTGCTGCCGCGCACCAGATGCGGGGCGCGCCAGGGATCGCCGAGATCATCGTACAGCGCATCGTCTCGCGGGCGGGCATGGTCCGCGAGGTCCGCGGGGGTGCGGGTGGCGAGCTGGCGCTCGATCCAGACGCGATCATTGAGATCGACATCGACACGATCGAGGTTGGCGCCCCGCTCGATGGCAGTGGCGCCGTACAATCGCACGCTGAGCTGAAGCCGCGCACCCTGCCAGAGCCGGTCTGCCAGCGCGAACAGGCGCGTGCGCAGGGCAGGCACCGGGGCAGGATCGGGCTGCGCCAACCGGGCGCGTGCCGTCGCGGCGTCGGTCGAGGCGAACGCAGCCGCCTCGCGGGCGCGGGCAGCGATCAGGCGATGGCGGACAATTGCGTCGTACACGGCGCGGTAGCGCAGCGCGTCGATCCGCCAATCCGCCCAAAGCGCGGGCTTGAGGCCGTCGACCTTCGCAAGCGTCGCATCGATGCCGGCGTTGCGGGCAGGATCGCCGATCCAATTGGATTCGAGCGCGAGCAGCGCGTGGGCAGCCGCGGGATCGCCAACGAAAACGCGCGCATATGCCCGCGCGAAGTCCTGCGCCGTCGTTTTGGGATCCCAGCCGAGGCGAAACCACAGAAACTGGTTGGCATCGTCGTTCACGCCCTCGGAATAGGTGACGAAGCCGCTGCTGCCGGGATCGAGGTGCCGGAACAGCGCCGTCATCGCGCGCGGCCGCGGATTGATCGGCTCGCGGCCCTCGGTCAGCGCGAAGGCCGGCGACCATCGATCGACCGGCACCTGCGCGTGCATCGTATGGGCGATGTCGGGATAGAGCAGCAGCCGGTATCCTTGCGGCAGGTGGCGGCGCTGCACGGCCACCGGATCGCGGGTCTGCGGCCCGGCGAAGATGCCGGTCAGCCAGGACGGGCGGCGGGCAAGATGGGCGTAGGAGGCGTCGAGCCCGGCCGCATCGAAGCCCTGGGTCGAAATCCACACGCCGGCGGCGGGATTGCGCGCGCGCAGGGCGGCGGCTTCGCCGGCCACGAGCGGGAACAGCCGGTCAGGCGCGGCATGGCCGGGATCACCGCCGGGGACATAGAGCGCGTCAACTTGCGGCAGCTGTTCCAGCAGCGTGCGGAAGCGGCCAAGCTCCGCGTCGCGCTCGGCTTGCGACACATAGTCGTGCAGGTTGGGATAATAGAGCGCGAAGTCCAGCCCCAGCCGGTGCGTGATCTCGCCGATGCCGCGCAGCGTCTCGATCGGCGGGGCAGGGAAAAGCGGACTGGTGGCATCGTCGTCGGACACTGGCGCGATCACCTGCACACCGCTTGCGCCCCACAAGGCGAAGTCTTCGATACGACGCCTGAACATCGCCAGTGTCCAGGCGTCGTAGCTGTTGTTCTTGGCGCGGTAGCCGATCTGGGTGAGGCGTACGGGACGGGCCGGCGCGCTGTCATAGCGAAGTGGCCGCGTGCCGGCGCGCAGATACCAGCCGGCGCCATAGACCAGCCCGCGCGTGCCGCGCGCAGTGATCACCAGCGTGCCGCCCACGCGCCGAACCGCGAAGCCCTCCCGCGGGAGGTGATGCGGCGCAACCTTGCGCCACGCCCGCCGCTGCGCCGCGGGCAGGGTGATTTCCACCGCACCCAGCGGCGCGAGCAGTACCCGTGCGCAGGGTGCGTGGCGCTCTGCCAGTCGGGCGCGCAGCAGATCGGCGGCGACCGCGCCTCCTGCGCCGGCGGCGACGCAGGGCGTCGAGGCGAGAAGCGCGGCGGCGAGCAGCATCAGCCGGGCGTGCGGCCGTTGGACGGCGGACGATCGGCCGGCGCGCGTCCGAAGGCGGGGTTGGGGGTAGCCGACATGGTAAAGCGCAGCGTTCCGCCCTTCACCAGATCGGCGTGCGCGATCCAGCTTTTGGTCCAGGGGCGGCCGTTCCAGGTGACGGCGGCGATATAGGGCGTGTCGGCGCGGTTGCCCGGCGCCTCGACCACGAGCCGCTTGCCATTACCCACCGTCACTTCGGCGCGCTCGAACAGCGGCGAGCCGAAGACGTACACCGCCGCCACGGGATCGACAGGGTAGAAGCCAAGCGCGGAGAAGACGAACCAGGCGCTCATCTGGCCGCAATCATCGTTGCCGATGATGCCGTCGGGATCGTTCTTGTACATCTCCGTGCACAGTCGGCGGACCATCGCCTGCGTTTTCCACGGCGCGCCGCAATAGGCGTACAGATAGGCGGCATGCTGGTCCGGCTCATTGCCGTGCGCGTACTGACCCACCAGGCCCGAGATATCGGGCGGCGCATTGTCGGGCAGGGTGGAAGGCGCGTTGAACAGCGCGTCGAGCTTCGCCTCGAACCTGGCGTCGCCCCCCATATGCGCGATCAGGCCGTGGACGTCGTGCTGGTTGAGGAAGGTCGCCTGCCAGCCATTCGCCTCGGTATAGTCGCGCCACCAGGGCTTGGGCATATGGCCGAGCTGGACCGGATCATAGGGCGTCCACCAGCTGCCATCGGCAAATCGCGGACGCGCAAAGCCGATGCTGCCGTCGATCACGTTGCGCCAGTTGCCCGAACGCTTGGCGAGCCGCGCTGCGTCGGCCTGTTCGCCGATCGCCGCGGCGAGGTGCGCGGATGCCCAGTCGTCATAGGCATATTCCTGCGTGCGGCTGACGCTTTCCCACCATTTGTCGGCCGGGACATAGCCCAGGCGGTCGTAGAGATCGCGGCCCTTGCTGTTGTCGAGGTCCTTCGCGGCGAAATCAAAGCTGCGGCGGCGGATCGCCGGCCAGGCCGCGGCATAGTCCGCCGGAATGCCCTTGGCCTGCGCCTCTGCGAGCGGCACCACGCCGTGCCAGCCGATCATCGTGCCGGTTTCCTTGCCCTGCAGCGGCCAGACGAGTGGGCCATAGGGCGATTGCGCGGTCTGGCGGATCAGGTCATCGACCAGCGACTTCACCCGATCGGGCGCGATCAGGGTCAGCAGCGGGTGCAGCGCGCGATACGTGTCCCACAGCGAGTAGGTGCTATACGCCGCGCCGCCCCTGGGCACGGTGTGGATCTGCCCGTCCATGCCGACATACCGGCCATCCACGTCCGAAAAGAGCGTGGGCGCGAGCTGGGCGTGGTAAAGCGCGGTGCTCAGGATGGTGCGCTGGTCCGGGGTGCCGCCCTCGACGCGTACCGCATCGAGCGCGGGATGCCACCGTGCGGTGGCTTCGCGGCGGATTGAATCGAAGTCCCAATGTCTCGCTTCGGTGACCAGATTGGCGCGCGCGCCCGCCATATCGACCGCGGAAAGGCCGCATCGCACGAGAATCGGGGCCTTCCCGGCGTCGTCATAGTGCAGCACGGCCTTCAGTCGCCGTCCGGTGACCTTGCGGCTGCCAGCGGGCTGCTCGGCATCGTCATCGGCGAAGAAGGTGATGCGGTCGGGCTGCCGCGATAGCTGGAGCGCGAAGAAGATCTTGCGGCCCTTCGCCCAGCGGAAAACTTGTCGCTGGCCGGTGATCGTGCCGTCGGACGCCACGTCGATCGCCGCATCGGCGATCAGCGGCGGACTGTCGGAGCTATCGAGCACCAAGTGCGACAGGTCGAGCAGGATATGCCCGGCGCCGGCGGGGAATGTGTAGCGATGCCAACCGGTTCGTTCGGTGACGCTGAGCTCCGCCCGGACACCGTTGGCAAGCGAAACGCTGTAATAGCCGGGTTCTGCATGCTCGTCGTGATAGCGCTGGCGGTAGCCGCTTTCGGGCTTCTCGCGCGTGCCCGGCTGCAGAACGACCGGTCCCCGCCCGGGGACAACGAGCAGATCGAGCATGTCGCCGATGCCGGTGCCGGACAGGTGGGTGTGCGAGAAGCCGAGGATCGAGCCGTCGCTGTGATAATAGCCCGAGCAGGTTTCCCAGCGCTCTACGCCGGTGTCGGGGCTGAGTTGCACCATGCCAAAGGGTAACGATGCGCCTGGATAGGTGTGGCCGGTACCGCCGGTGCCGATAAATAGATTTGGTGCAGTGCGGCGAGGTGCCTGAGCAGCTGCTGCGCGGGGCATTCCGATGGCGGCGAGACCAATGGCGCTGGTGCCGAGCAAGCGGCGACGGGTGAGCATCACAGCATCTCCTCGAGGAGTTTGGGTTGCGTGGCGGCCAAGTGGACGAGCAGCTCGCCGAACAGGCCGTTGGCCCAGGCGAACCAGTCGCGGGTGAACGTTGCGGGGTTATCCTGGTCGACAGCCTCGTGGATGAAGCCGGTGTTCGCGTCACTATTGCTAAGCATTCGCAGGATATTGCGAAGCATTCGCGGATCGTGATCCTGTGAAAAAGCGCGCATGATCAACGACATCGGCCATATGTGCCCGAGGCCGACATGTGGACCGCCAATGCCCTCGACCACCTTGCCGCTGGACCAATAGGGGTTGGCATCGCTCCACGCAGCAACAGCCGTACGCTGCCACAATGGGTCGTTCCGGTCGAAGCAGCGCAGATAGGCGAGGCTGGAAAGCGACGGTACATTCGCGTCGTCCATGAAGATCGCGTTGCCGAACCCATCGACCTCATAGGCAATCACCTCGCGCCCGTCGCGCAGCCGCATCGTGCCATATTCACGCAGTGCCGCTGCGATCTCACCGGCCAGTGACATGGCTTCGTTCGCAAGCGCAGCATCGCTGCGGGCTGCCATTGCGAGTGCCGCAAGCTCACGAAGTGCCGTTACCGCAAAGTAATTCGCTGGAATAAGAAAGGGATAGACGCAGGCGTCATCCGAGGGGCGGAATCCGGAGTGGATGAGCCCGATGGGCCGGGTCGGCGCGCCATAGCCGTCGAGCATCAGCGTTTCGGTAGGTCGATCGCTGCTGCGCAGGAAGCGGTACGGGCCGGGGCTGTGCTTGCGCTGTTGCTCGCGGAAGGTGCGCAGGATGGCACGGGTAGAGTCGGCCCACTGCGCGTCGAACGGTGTTACGTCGCCGGTCGCCTTCCAATAATCATGTGCCAATCGAATGGGATAGCAGAGGCTGTCGATCTCCCACTTGCGTTCGGCAACGCCCGGTTTCATGTCGGTCTTGTCCGCCAGCGCCCAGCTCAGCTTGGTGCGCGCGTTCGGATCCTCGAGAAAGGCGTTGGCGTAGGGATCGAGCAGGATGCAGCGCGCCTGCCGTGCGATCAGGCCGTGATACAGCCGGCGCAGATCGGCATCGTCCTTGGCGAGATGCAGATAGGGCCGCACCTGCGCCGAGCTGTCGCGTAACCAGAGCGCATCGATATCGCCCGTGATGACGAACGCATCCGGTTTCCCGTCCGCCACACCCATTTTCACGGTGGTGTCGAGCGTGTTGGGATAGCAATTGCCGAACATCCAACGCAGCTTGGGATCGGCGATCTGGCGGGAAACGCGAGCGATCTCACGCTCTACCGCCTTGCTGACGAAGCGACGGTCGGCGGGAGCGGGGCGCTTGCTGGTGAAGTCGGGCGTCGTGCCGGCTAAAGCCGGCGTGGCGGCCCATGCCAGTCCCGAGCCGAGCAGGGTGCGGCGGTCGATCATTTCGGCAACTCCTGTGCGGGACCATGGAGCGTGAATTCGGCCCATTGTCCCGGCCCATCGCCGGGCTGGCCTCCGCCGACCCAGACCCGATAGGTGCCCGGGAGCACCCGGCGGGTGCCGTCGCGCGCCACGCTGCTGAGGCCGCGTGGATCGAGCTTGAACGAGAGACTGGCCGAGTTGCCCGGTGCCAATGCCGTGCGCCGAAAGCCGGCCAGTTGGCGCTGGAGCACTGGCGTGGTGAACCCGCCTGGTTTGCCAGCGTCGGGTGTCACGACGTAGATTTGCGTCACTTCCTCACCGCTGCGGTTGCCCGCATTGGTGAGTTTGGCGTTGACCTGTACCGGCTGACCGATGCCTGCCGACTTCACCGCCACGTCGCCATAGGCGAAGCGCGTATAGCTGAGGCCATGGCCGAAGCCCCAAAGCGGCTTGCCCGTGAAGAAGCGGTAGGTACGCTCCTTCATGCCATAGTCGACGAACGCCGGAAGATCGTCGGTCGAGGCATAGAAGGTCAGCGGCAGGCGGCCCGAGGGATTGTTCCTGCCTGCCAGCGTCTCTGCAATCGCGGTGCCGCCTTCTTCGCCGGGATACCAGGCTTCGAGGATCGCGTCGGCCAGCGCCGGGTCGACCGACACCGCGCTGCCGCTGGTGAGGACCAGGACGAGCGGCTTGCCGGTCTTGCGCAGCGCCTTGAGCAGTTCGAACTGCGGGCGGGGCAGGGCAATGTCGGTCCGGTCGCCGCCGACAAAGCCGGGGATCGAGACGCTGAGCGCCTCGCCCTCCAGATCGGGCGACAGACCAAGTACGGCGACGATCGTGTCCGCATTCCTGGCGGCGGCCAGCGCCTGGGCGAGCATCGGCTCGGCCGGGGGCTGCCACATCAGGCGGACGCCGAAATCCTCGCTGCGATGGTCGATTTCCATGCGGAACGGCACCGGCTTGCCATCGCTCGCGACCTTTACCGCCACGCGCGCCTTGCCGAGCGGGCCGTCATGGAGGAGCTTGCCGCCGACCCACAGCCGGACCGCGTCGTGCGTGGTGCAATCCTTCCAGCAGGCGGGAATATCGATTGCGAGCTCGTAGTCGCCGGCGCCCGGGGGCGTGAACTCGCCGCTCCAGCGCACCGCGAAGCCGGTGGGATCGAGCCCGGGCAGCGGCGCGGCGCGGGTGTAGTTGAAGTCGATGCGGCGATCCCGCCGGGTGGCGACGGGCGTGCCGGTTACCGTGGGGCTGGCGAAATACTCGGCCTTGAGACCCGGTTTGCCTTCGTCGCGGAAGGCGGTCTCCGGCATGATCACCGCGGCGCCGTCCGCCAATGGCGATCCTTGCGCGTAGACGATGCGATCCGCACCGAATTGGCGACGTATGCCATCGAGCGGCGTCACCGGATCTCTGGCAGTGCCGTGGTAATTGCCCTCAAGAACGCCCAGATCATCGGCATTGGCGCCGATCACCGCGATGCGGCCGCCGGTGGTGAGCGGCAGGCGGTCGCCGTCGTTCTTGAGCAGCACGATCGCCTTGCGCGCGGCTTCCAGCGCCAGCGCACGCTGCGCCGGGGTGCCGCGCTCGCCGGGCCTGATCTTGCTCCAGGGATTGGCGCCCCCGAACGCGATACCCAACGCGCGGCGGGCGTCCAGCGCGCGCTTGAGCGCCACGTCGACCTCCGCCTCGCTCACCAGCCCGCGCTTCACCGCCTCGGGCAGCGCGGCGTAGGTGGTGCCGCAGTTGAGATCCATGCCGCCCTTGATTGCCGCGGCCGAGGCTTCGGCGGCGTCGAGGCGGTAGTGGTGAAACAGATGGATGTTCGCCACCGCATCGCAGTCCGACACGGTGAGGCCGGTAAAGCCCCAGTCCTTGCGCAGCCGATCGTTCAGCAGCCCGCCCGATGCGCACGCCGGCGTACCGTGGATCGAGTTGTACGCACACATCAGCGACTGCGCCTTGCCTTCGGTGATCGCGAGGCGAAAGGCGGGGGTGTAGGTCGATTCCAGGTCCTGCGGGCTGGGATCGACGTCGAAGCCGTCGCGTCCCGCCTCGGGCCCGCTATGCACCGCGAAATGCTTGGGCGTCGCGAGCACCTTGGGATGCGCCGGGTCCGGCCCCTGCAGCCCCTGGATGAAGCCTACCGCCAGATGCCCGGTGAGGAACGGATCCTCGCCATAGGTTTCCTGGCCGCGGCCCCAGCGCGGATCGCGGAAGATGTTGATGTTGGGCGACCAGATCGTCAGCCCCTCATAGATCTTGCGATCGGCGGTCACGGGCTTCGCGTTGAACTTGGCGCGCGCCTCGGTGGCGACCGTGTCGCCCACCTTGTGGAGCAGCTCCACGTCCCAGGTGGCGGCGAGGCCGATCGCCTGGGGGAACACCGTGGCATAACCGTCGCGGGCGAGGCCGTGCAGGCCCTCGTTCCACCAGTCATAGGCGGGAAGGCCGATCACAGGGTCCGCGGGCGCGGTGCTCTGGAGCTGTGCGGCCTTCTGCTCGATCGTCATCTTGGCGATCGCAGCGGCGACCGGATCGGGGTCGCCGGTCAGGAGAAGCAGCGGAAGAAGGGGCATCAACGGGGTCCCAGCGTACGAAGGGTAAGGGCGCGGGCGAGCGTAGAAGCATTCGCTTCGGAGGTGACGGTGAGAGTGCGGCGCTCGCCCGGCAACAGGTCGAAGCCGTTGTCGCTCGGCTGCGCGACGGTGGTGCCGAAGTCGAGCATCACCGCGCGGGCGAGCGCGCCGGCCGTGACGGTCACCTGCTTGGCCTGCCAGCGCACCGACAGGCGCGGTGCCGGATAGGCCATGTCCTTGGGCAGCGACCGCTCGAAGATCTGGCGCGAGACGGGTTTGCCGTCGATCCACAGCTCGGCGACCGCATAGCTTTCGGCCGGTGCCGCGGTGCCGAACAAGTCGGTATCGGCGATCGTGGCGAGTTCGAGCGCGCCCGGCGACAGGTCGAATGTCGATGCCTTCTTGCCGAGCGGCGTGCCGTCCATGGTGAAGCCGCGCACGCGCCATTCGGCGGCGATCAGCTTGGTCGCGTCGGACACGGCGGCAAGGCGGGTCGCGCCGTCCTTGTGCTCGGCGACGATCGCCTGGGGGGCGAACATCCGGCGCGCCTCGTACTGGAGCAGCTTCCACTGGCCGTGATAATCGATGCTCGCCCAGCTGATCGCCGGCCAGGCATCGTTGAGCTGCCAAAACAGCGAGCCCATGGTAATTGGCGCGCAGGCGCGGTGGTGGCGGGCGGCCATGCCGATCGCCTGCATCTGGTTGACCTGCGTGAGGTAGACCAGGTCCGCGAAGTCGGCGGGCTTGCGCAGCCGCTGGTCGAGATAGAGCTGGAGGCGGCCATTGCCTTCGCCGGCCAGGAACTTCTGGTGCGCCTTGAGCACCGGGCTGTCGAGCTCAAGCGGGCCATCACCGGCGAAGCCGCGGATCGTCGACAGGTTCGGCATCGCCTGGAAGCCGTACTCCGACATGAACCGCGCACAGCCGCTGAGATAATTCTCGACCGGCTTGGAGCCCGACCAGACGTCCCAGAAATGGCGGTCGCCGGTGGCGTCGGTATCGACCGGGCCGGTATAGTCGTTCGAGGGCGAGCCCGGCCAATAGGTGGTGCCGGGGGCTTCCTGCTCGACCGCGCGGCGCAGGGTGCGGTCGAACAGCACCGCCATGCCCGCGCCGATCCGCTCCTGCTCGTCGGCGCCGACTGCTTTCTTGAACGCCTTGCGATCGGACCAGTTTTCCCAGCCCGACAGGATCTCGTTGCCGCCATTCCAGCCGACCACCGACGGGTGGGGCTGGAGCCGAGCCACCTGCTGCTCGGCCTCGATCCGAACATTCTCGCGGAAGGCGGGATCGGGCGGGGTGATCGAGCCGCCGAACATGAAGTCTTGCCACACCAGGATGCCGAGCTCGTCGGCGGCGGCGTAAAAGGCGTCGTCGAGATAATAGCCGCCGCCCCAGACGCGGAGCATGTTCATGTTCGCGGCGCGTGCATCGGCGACCATGCGGCGCATCCGCGCCTCGGCCACCGCCGTCGGGAACATGTCGAACGGGATCAGGTTCGCGCCCTTGGCGAAGACGCGCACGCCATTGATGCGGAAACCGAAGCCGCCACCCTGGGTCAGCAGCTCGACGGTGCGCAGGCCAATGCGCTGGGACACGCGATCGCTGACCGCGCCGTCCTCCTCCAGCACCGCCTCCACCGTATACAGCGGCTGGGCGCCATAGCCGGCAGGCCACCAGAGCTGCGGCCTGGGCACGGTGAGCGGCACGCTGACGGCGTTTTCCCCCGCACCGAGATTGAGCGTGCGGGCCGCTTCGACGGTCTTGCCATCGGGGCCGGTGACATGGGTGCGCACGGTCACCGCGCGGGCGCGGTCGCCAAGGATCTTCCACCGCGCGACGAGGCGCGCCTCGGCGGGGTTCAGCGCTTCCTGGTCGAGGCGGAAGCCGTCGATGCGGGCATCGTCCCACGCCTCCAGCCGCACCGGCCGCCACAGGCCGATCTTGACCAGGCGCGGTGCCCAGTCCCAGCTGTAATCATATTTGGGCTTGCGGATATAGGGCGAGGTCTGCTTGCCCTTGGGCTCGTCGCCGAAGGCCGAGTCATACTCGCCGGGCAGCGGGAATTTCTCCGCCAGCACCATCGGTTGCAGCGTCTTGATCGGCGAGGCGATGGTGACGACCAGTTCGTTCGCGCCGGCCTTCAGCGCATCCTTGGCGTCCACCCGCCAGCGGCGATGGGCGTTATCGGTCTCGAGCAGCTTGCGGCCGTTGAGCGTCACCGTGGCGAAGGTGTCGAGCCCGTCGAACACCAGTTCGAGATGGTCGCGCGCCAGCATCGCCGGGGTGACGGTAAGCGTGCGGCGGAACTGCCAGCGGGTAAGGCCTGCCCATTGGATCGGCGCCTCGTTGATGCCCTTGTAGGGATCGGGCACGCGCTTCGCCGCGATCAGATCCTGCTGGACGCTGCCGGGCACCTTGGCCGGGAACCACGCGGCTTCCCTGGGGTGCGCTTTGGCGGCGTCGGCATCGCTGGGATCGATGCGGACCTCCCAGACGCCGTCGAGCGACAGCGACTGACGCGCGTCAGCCCAGGCAGCGGTGGCGAGGGCGAGGAGTGGCAGCAGCGCGAGCGACCGTGCCTTCACTTGCCGCCCTCCGTCAGCACGACCTTCTCGACGGTGTAGAACGGGTCACTGAGCGGCGACGTGAATTGGAAGCACAGGTCCTCGTCGGCGCCCACTGTGGGGAGGTTGCCGGAAAAGCGGAACTGCTGCGGCGCCTTGGCGGGATCGGGCAGCGGGAAGGTGGCGACGACGATGGACTTGACCGTCGGGTCCTTGGATGCGGCAATACACCGGGCGGTGACGATCAGCTCGCCATAGGTGCTGACATTGTAATGCGCGCGCACCTTGTTGAAGTCGTGCGCCAGCCCGTAGTTGCGCGGCGTCCGGGCGACGTCGACGGTGAAGCCGGTCGCCACGTCGAGCGGCGCGGCGGGGTAGGCGGTGCAGGTGTCGAACAGGTTGACGTTGAATACCGGCGTATTCTCGCGCGATTCGGCATTTAAAGGCACGCGCAGGCCGAGCGCACCCTTGGGACAGGCGACCATGTCGGAGCTGGTGCGGGTGAGCAGCGCGGTGCGGCTGGTATCGAAGCTGCGCGGGGTGGCGGTGACGATGCCCGATACGTCGAAGGCCGCGGCGGTGATCGTCGTGCCCGGCTTCAGCGTCAGCGGTGCCTTGTACGCCGGGGACTTGGCCGTGGGCGTCTTGCCGTCGAGCGTGTAGCGGATCGTGCCGAAGCCGGTCTGGGTGGCGAGCGCCACCTTGGCTCGCCCGGCGCGCAGCGCCTCGCCGCGCGTGCCCTGCAGCTTGTAGTCGACCGCAAAGGCGCTGTCGGCGACTTCCATGCCCGAGCGTCGCCAGCGGGCCATCTGTGGCTGGAGGCGGCTGACGAACGATGAAAAGTCGCGGTTATCCTTGGCCGACCAGGTGATCTCGGCGATTGCCGCGGCGCGCGGGAACAGCATGTGCTGCACCTGGTACGGCGTGATCAGATATTCGCTCCACGCATTGCCCTGCGCGCCGAGCACATGGCTCGCCTTGGCGGCGTCGATGCCGGCCGGCATCGGCTCGTACCGGTACACATCGGCCAGCGTCTGGATCGAGAGGCGGCCCGGCGGCTCGTCGCGGCGGTCGCTCTGCAGGCTGTCGAGATAGAGGGTGGGCGCGGGCGAGAGCACCACGTCATGGCCCTGGTTGGCGGCTTCGACCGCGCCCTTTTCGCCGCGCCACGACATGACCGAGGCCGAAGGCGGCAGGCCGCCTTCCAGGATCTCGTCCCAGCCGATCAGGCGGCGGCCATGGCTTTCGAGATAGGCGCCGAACTGGTCGATCATCCAGCTCTGCAGCGCATTTTCGTCCTTCAGGCCCAGCGCCTTGATCTGCGCCTGCACGTCCGGCGAGCGCTGCCACTGGTCCTTCACCGCCTCGTCACCGCCGAGATGGACATAGGCCCCCGGGAACACCGCCATCACCTCGTCCAGCACCTCTTTCACAAAGGCGATGCCCTTGGGGCCGGGATTGAACAGGTACGGGTTCACGCCCCAGTCGTGCGACACTTCCGTATGGTCGCCGAAAATGCCGAGTTCGGGATAGGCGGCGACCAGCGCCTGGGCATGGCCGGGCAGATCGATTTCCGGCACGATGGTCACGCCACGCTCGGCGGCATAGGCGACCAGCGCCGTGAGTTGCTCCTGGGTGTAGAAGCCGCCGACCTTGGGTCCTGGCGCTCCGCCGGTGCTCGGCGGGGTGCGCCAGCCGCCGATTTCGGTCAGTTTCGGATAGCGCTTCACCTCGAACCGCCATCCCTGGTCGTCGGTGAGGTGGAGGTGGAGCGTGTTGAGCTTCACCGAGGCCATCTGGTCGACCACGCCATAGACGAACTCGATCGGCTGGAAATGGCGCGCCACGTCGAGCATCAGCCCGCGCCAGCCAAAGCGGGGGGCGTCCTCGACGGTGAGGGCGGGTATACGGACCGGCTTGCCGAACCCGTGATCGGGGCTGAGCAGCTGCGCGAGCGTTACGGCGCCGTAGAGCAGGCCGCGATCGCCCGATGCGACGATGCGAACGCCCTTGGCATCGACGGTCAGGCGATAGGCCTCGGCGCCTGGGATGCCTGCGTCGCGCTCGAGGCGGATCGCGCCGCCGGTACCGATCGCGCCCAGCGTCAGGCCGCGCTCGACTTTCACATGGGCTTCCAGCAGCTTCGCGGCATTGGCGGCGGCGCTGTCGCCGGCCGGCACGGCGATACCGGTGCCGTTCGTCACGGTGAAGCTGCCCTTGCCCATCTGGACGCTGGCAGGGAGGGGCGTCAGCGGCGGCACCGTCTGGGCGAAAGCGCTGGAGGACAGCAGCAGCGCCACCCAGCCGGAATGCCTAGCCTGGTTCAGGAACGCGCGCATCGGAAACTCCCCTTGGTCGCGGCCGCCGAACGGGGCCGGAGCAAGGGTGTAACCAATTTAGATCCTATCGGACAATAGGGTTGCGCGAACGGACATAGTTCTTTGCAATAAACCTCTTGACCAAGACGCTTGAGGCTGTTCGTATTGTCATACCAATGTAGGTCCCGGGAGAACGTTTGCGCGCTCCCGGGCGCTTGCTGTAGGCGCGACGCGCCGGTGGGGCGTCCGTGTCTGGCAAGGGGGAGGAATGATGACGTTTTCGGATCAGATCGGACGGTTTCGCGAAGGCAATCCGTCGCCGCTCTATCTGCAACTGCAGCAGCTGATCCGGGAAGCGATCAGCGGGAAGATCCTGGCGCAGGGCGATGCCATTCCACCCGAGCGTGATCTTGCCGTCGAATATGACGTGTCGCGCATCACCGTGCGCAAGGCGATCGGCGGGCTGGTCGAGGAGGGCCTGCTCACCCGCCGCCGCGGTGCCGGTACCTTCGTCGCCGAACGCGTCGAGAAAAGCTTCTCCAAGCTGTCCTCCTTCACCGAGGACATGGCCGCGCGCGGCCGCGCCGCCAGCAGCAGCTGGATCGCGCGCTCGGCAGGCCAGGTAACGCCGGAAGAGGCGATGGCGCTGGGCCTGTCGCCGGGCGCAGGCGTGCTGCGCTTCTCGCGCATCCGCTTCGCCGATGGCGAGCCGATGGCGCTCGAATTCTCCACCATCGCGGGCTATTGCCTGCCCTCGGTCGAGGCGGTGGGGGACTCGCTCTACACCGCGCTCGAGGCTGCCGGGAACCGGCCGGTGCGCGCGCTCCAGCGGCTGCGCGCGGTTCCGTTCCTTGGCGAGCACGCCAAGATGCTGGGCGTCGATCCGGGCCATGCCGGCCTGCTGATCGAGCGCCGCGCCTTCCTGCGCGACGGTCGCCCCGCCGAGGTGACCCGCTCCTATTATCGGGGCGATGCCTATGATTTCGTGGCGGAACTCAGCGACGTCTGAGCCTGCCCAACCAGCCTGACTTTGGAGATTGCTGCATGGATCGTCGCCAGTTGCTGCTCGGCAGCGCGGGGTTGGGGGCGCTTGCCTCGCTCGGGCTGCCCGAAGCGAAGGCGGCCGGCCGCGCCGTGGAAGGCGACGGCTTCCCGATGCCCCAGCCCAAGACCGGGCTGATGCCGCGCCTGCCGGACGGCGATCCCACGCGTACCCGCATCGAACGCGGCTGGCGCTTCCATGAGGGCGATGTGCAGCCCGAGGCGCTCAAGAACCACGACGATACCTATGGCAGCGTGAAGGCCGGCAACGCCCGCGGCGCCGCCGCCCGCGACTATGACGACAGCGACTGGGCCGAGGTGCGCCTGCCGCACGACTGGGCATCGTTCCAGCCTTTCGAGAAGACCGCCAACGTCTCGCAGGGCTATCGCAAGCGCGGCATCGGTTGGTACCGCCGCCGGCTCACGCTCGATGCGGCCGATCACGGCAAGACGATCGAGCTGCATCTCGACGGCGTCGCGACGAATGCAACGGTGTGGGTGAACGGCAGCGTCGTCGCGCACAGCTGGTCGGGTTACGCGAGCATCATCGTCGACATGACGCCCTTCGCGCGCTTCGGCGAAGAGGACAATGTGATCGCCATCCGCGTCGATGCCGAGGCGATGGAAGGCTGGTGGTACGAGGGCGCGGGCCTCTATCGCCACGCCTGGCTGGTGCGCCGATCGCCGGTTTCGATCGTCACCGATGGGGTGCATTGCGATCCGCGCAGGACCGACAATGGCTGGCAGGTGCCGGTCACCGTCACGGTCGGCAATATCGAACCTGCGCCGGTCGGCGTGGTGATCGAGGCGGATCTGCTCGATCCGGCAGGCAAGCGCGTGGCGAGCGGGACGACCGCCACCACCGCAATGGTACTAGACCGCGTCGAGGCGTCGCTGACCCTCGCAGTCGGCGCGCCGCAGCTCTGGTCGGTCGAGACTCCGACGCTCTACATCGTGCACACCCGGCTGCTGCGTGACGGCAAGCTGATCGACGAGCGCCGCACCGCGATCGGCTTTCGCACGGTCCGCTTCGATGCCGACAACGGCCTGTTCGTCAACGACAAGCCGGTCAAGCTGAAGGGCGTGTGCATCCATCAGGACCATGCCGGTGTGGGCGTCGCCCAATATGACGCGCTGCTCGGCTGGCGGCTCGAGCGGCTGAAGGCGATGGGCTGCAACGCGATCCGCATGTCGCACAATGCCCCTACCGCCGAACTGCTCGACTGGTGCGACCGGATGGGCTTCCTCGTCATGGACGAGAACCGCCATTTCAACCCCGCGCCGGATTATCTGGCGCAGCTGGCGTGGATGGTGCGCCGCGATCGCAACCACCCCAGCGTGATCTTGTGGTCGGTGTTCAACGAAGAGCCGATGCAGGGCACCGAGGCCGGGGTGGAAATGGTCCGCCGCATGGAAGCCGCGGTGCGCAAGCTGGACGACAGCCGCCCGGTCACCTCGGCGATGAACGGGTCTTTCTACAATCCGCAGAACGTCTCCTCGGTCGTCGACGTCATGGGGTTCAACTATTACCAGGGCGAGTATGACAAGTGGCACCGGCTGAACCCCGGCCGACCCAGCACCAGCTCGGAGGATACCAGCGCGTTCGAAACGCGCGGCGCCTTTGCCAGCAATCCTGCCGCCCATGTGATCACCTCGTATGACGACGAGGCGGCAAGCTGGGGTAACACGCACCGCAAGGCATGGCAGCTGATCGCGGCCAAACCCTTCATCGCCGGCGGGTTCGTGTGGACGGGTTTCGACTATCATGGCGAGCCGACCCCCTATGAATGGCCGACCATTGCCAGCTTCTTCGGCATCATGGACCTGTGCGGCTTCCCCAAGACCGCGTTCGGCATCCACAGCGCGGCCTGGATCGACGACGCGCCGGTGGTGTGGCTCGCGCCGCACTGGACCTGGCCGGGGAGGGAAGGCCAGACCATCAAGGTGTTCGTCGCCTCCAATGCCGAGAGCGTGACGCTGCTCCTGAACGGCAAGGTGATCGGCTCGCAGAAGGTAGACCGGTTGCAGGGCAATGAATGGCAGGTGCCGTACGCGCCTGGCAGGCTGGAGGCGCAGGCGATGCGCGGCGGCAAGATCGTCGCGCGGATGGTGCACGAAACCGCCGGCAAGCCGGTGGCGCTGCGGCTTACCCCAGCGCGCACCGTCATGGCGGGCGACGACGAGGATGTGCAGCCGATCACCATCGACGCAGTGGACGCCAAGGGTCGGCACGTGCCGACCGCCAATCTCATGACCAACTTCACGGTCGAGGGGGCGAGCATCCTCGGTATCGGCAATGGCGATCCCAACAGCCATGAGCCGGAGAAGGGCAATGCACGCTCGCTGTTCAACGGCCTCGCGCAGCTGATCCTCCAGGCCGGTAGCGGGCGCGGCACGATCACGGTGCGCGCGACCGCGGAGGGGCTGCAGCCCGCGCGGCTGACCATCGACCGCGCCGAGATCGCGCCGCGTGCGCAGGTGGGCGTCACCCCGCCGCTGATGGTGCTTGGCGACTGGCGCCGCTCGGCGCTGCTGGCCGACAGGCCGGGGCCGGGCCTGGTGCCGGACAACAACAGCTGGGCGTTTCTGCGCAGCGCGATGCCGACGCCGGCCGAGCCGCAGCCGGGTTGGCGCGTCTACACCCACCGCCTCAGCCCCTGGAAGCGCATCGCGGCCGAGGGCGGTACGCTGCGCTTCGCCAGTGTCGGCGGGCGTGCGACATTGTGGATGGACGGCAAAAAGCTCGCCGAGAAGACCGATCCCGCACCGGCGTCGCTGGAGGCCGTGATCCCGGCGGGCGCCGGACAGCGCCTGGTGGAACTGATCGTCGAGGCGCCGGCCGGCCAGATCTCCGGCCTGCTCGGCAAGGTGACGCTGACCCCCCGATGACCTGAAAGCGGAAGGCGCGGGTGCCGAGCACAGGTCTCGGCACCCCGTCCGGATCACAGGTTGAGGGCGAGCGACAGCAGGAACTTGCGCCCGCTGCGATACACGCCCCGCGGTAGCGCGGGCGTGTTGGCATAGGCATAATATTCGGCATCGGTGAGGTTCATGGCCGATGCGGTGAGGCTGACGTTCGTGGTCAGCTTATAGGTCAGCGATGCATCGACGTTCGCCACGCCACGCACATACATGTTGTCGCCACGGTCGATCCCGGTAAAGTATTTGGATCGCCAGGTATATGTGCCGCGCAGGCTCACCGGGCCCTGTTCCCAGAAGGGGCTCAGGCTCACCTGGTGTCGCGAGTTGAACGGCAGGTCCGCCCCGGCGCGACCGGATCCATCCGAATAGGTGTAGTTGGCCAGCAGCCCGAAGCTGAACGGAAGTTCCTGCTGATAGGCGACGGCCAATCCCTTCACCTCCGCCGAACCGGCATTGAACGGCCGGCTGATCTGGTAGGTGGTGACCCGGCCCTGCGACTGGTTGAAATACTGCTCCGGCGCCGTCTGGTTCAGGATGTAGTTGCTGATATCCTTGTAGAACAGTTCCGCCGAGAGAATGGAGCGCGGCGCGAAATACCATTCCAGCGACGCGTTGACGTTGTTGGACTTGTACGGCTTGAGGTTGGGATTGCCGCCGCCGCCGGTGAGGATGCCGTCGGAGAGCCAGAAATAGTTGGTGAGATCGGCATAGTTGGGCCGTGCCACCACCTGCGCCGCGGCGAAGCGGAAGACGAGATCTCTGCGCACGTCCGCGATCACGTTCACGCTGGGCAGGACGTTGTCGTAGCTGCTCTTGCTGGTCTGCCAGCGCCAGTTCGCTGCCGTGTTGCACGGCGTGCCGGACGTGCAGACATAGCCCTGGCTGGTGGTGCCGGTGTGGACGTAGCGGACGCCGAAATTGCCGCGCAGGTCGGCAATGTCGAAATTGGCCTGCCCGTAGAGCGCGTGGATGTCCTCATCCACCTCCCAATTGCCGGCCGTGAATTCGGCCGCGGCGAAGATCGAGGGCGCGGGCAGCGTCCGCCCTTCGAGGAACGAGACCATCGACGGCCCGCTGATCACGAAGCGACGCGCCATCTGGTCGTTGACCTGGAACCCGGAGAGGTAGTTGCCGGGTGCCGCGCGGGGGCTGAACTGGGATGCGGGCGCGGACAGGCCGTTCAGCGCGATGCCGGCATAGCGCTGCGCGGTTTCGTGCCGCCGGTATTTATAGCCGAACAGCAGCTTCTTGATCGGTCCGTCCAACCCGATATCGGCGTCGAGCTGGCCATAGCGCTCCTTGTCCGTCGTGGGCTTCGCGACGGTGTTGCCGCTCCAGCCCGGATCGGTGACAAAGCTGCCCGGCGATCCCTGGACATTGCTGGTATAGGTCAGGATGCCGGGGGCTTTTGGCGCGCCGGACAGGTCCACCGTATAGCTGGCGCTGTTGAGGAACTCCAGGAACACCTGCCGCTTGGTGCCGCCATCGGCATCCGAGAGGCCGCCCTGCGCCGTCAGGTTGAGCGACCCCGCATGCCACGTTGCACTGGCGCGATAGGTGTTCGAGTGCATCTCTGCCTCGCGATACTGCACGTCGAGCACGCTCAGCGCATTGGCGAAGCTGGCCTTGGTGACGATGCCGTCCCGCACGGTGATATCGGTCAGCTTGTCGAGGCTGTTCCAGGTATTGCCCTGGAAGGCATACATCGACTGGTTCAGGTTATCATAGGTCGCGTCGATCTTGAGCCAGTCGACCTGCAGTTCGAACGCGTCGGACGGGCGCCACTGCGCCGTCGCCGAGTAGGACAGGCGCTCGCGACCCTGCTCGAAATAGGAGGTGCCGAACGCATTCGGGCTGACCGCGTTCGGGTTCGCGGTGAGCGTGGTCGCACAGCTGCCCGTGCAGCCGACCTTGCGCGAATCGACCGGATTATCGGCATTGGCACCGGCCCATTGGTTTGCCTTGATCGTGCCATAGCTTTCCACGCCATCGCGCCGCAGCCGATCCTTGGCGCGCTGGAAGCCGGCGAGGATGCCGAACGTCTCCGCCTCGTTTCGCCAGCTGACGAAGACGGAACCCTGGATATCGCCCTTTCTTGAGCGATCATTGTAGAGATAGCCGAGCGACCCTGCGATCGACAGCGGCTTGAGCGCGAGCGGCTTGCGGGTGAGCACGTTGACGGTGCCGCCGATCGATCCCTCGTCGATCCGCGCCTCGGGCGACTTGTACACGTCGACACGATCGACGAGCTGGGGCGCCAGCAGGGCGTAGTTGAAGGTGCGCCCTGGGGTGTCGAGGATGAACCAGTCGGCCGAGGCGACGGTCTGGCCGTTGAGCAGCGTGCGGTTGAGCGACGGATCGGTGCCGAGGATCGAGACCTTCTCGCCCTGACCGAACTGCCGATCCACGGTGACGCCCGGCACCAGCGTCAGCGCTTCGGCGACGTTGGTATTGGGAAACTTGCCCACATCTTCGGCGGAGACGGAATCGACGATCGCGCCGGCGTCGCGCTTCGCCCGGAGCGCAGCGGCGAGCGCCGCACGATATCCGGTGACGACGATCTCGGTGTCGGGCGTTCCGGCGTCTCCCGCCTGCTCCTGCGCCATGACGGCCGTGGGAAGCGTGATGAACAGACTCGCTCCCGCCAAAAGAAATGCTTTCAAAGCAGCATCCTCCCTGAATGCGTTGTTATGGTCTCGTTTGTGCTCGAAGGACCGCTAGATCCCGGTAGCGGTCCAATTGGTATAGTAGCAATACCAATAAGTCAAATTGGTACTGTCTGTATTCGGGGAGCACGGCACTTCGCCAAGAATCTGATCACCAACATTCACTGGCAATAGCGACTTTTATCTTTAAATTGTGGATGCTTCGCCGGATTGATCTGATAAATGACCGTTTCGGGCGTCGGGCGCGGAGGTCATTCTTATGATGCACGGCCCACTAAATTGGATTTAGATTGGATATGTCGGACAGTTGGTCGCGCGGAGCGATGCGCGCGGGTGGGCGTCCATGGTCACACCGCCACGTGAGCGTTGAGAACGGGCGTTTCGGCAGGCGATGCCCTGGCGCAGCGCGGAACGCATCGCCCGCAGGGACGCAACGGTAGGGATGCGATCAGGTATCTGCCGCCACGAACCAAGGGGTCGAGCGCGTGTAGGGTGCAGTCTGGGGGGCGCCCGGCTCCGGGATGGACGGGGTCAATATCCGCTGCCCGGCGCGGCATTGGCCGGCGGCCGGGCAGGGATGGGGTCAGCCGCGAAGCGCTGCGAGGATTGAGTCGTCGGCGAGCAGGTGGACGATGTCGCGTGCCGGCCGGGCAACGCCGCGCACGCCCAGCATATTCAGCGCATCCGCGTCGAGGGCGGATCCGTCGGCGAGTTTGATCCGCAGGCGGTGATCATGCGCACTGACCGCAACCACATTGGCAGCGCCGCCCAGCGCGGCGAGGGCCGCCGATCGCAGCACGACCGGCGCCTCGTTTGTCACCGCAGCCACGGGGACGGCCGGCACTGTCACGCCGCCACGCGCCGTCGCGTCGCGAATTTCGACCGCGACCACGTCGGCGATCGGCCCGAGCACCACCTGCAGCGCCCGTGCCGAGGGGCGAAGGATGCCGTGCGCGCCGAGCGCCTTGAGTGCAGCGTCGTCGACCACGCCCTGATCGGCGACGATCAGCCGCAGGCGCGTGGTGCAGGCGCCGACCTCGACCAGATTGGCCGTGCCGCCCAGGGCGCGGGCAAAGGCCTCGCCGCGCGATCCCGCGGGGACGGCGCTCACGACATCGCCGGCCGCGGGTGCCTCCGCCTCGCGGCCGGGCGTCTTGAGGTCGAAGCGGCGAATGGCCCAGGCGAAGATGCCGTAATAGAGCGCGAAATAGACGAGGCCGACGGGGATCAGCAGCAGCGGCCGGGTGGCCTTGCCGAAGTTCAGCACATAATCGAACAGACCCGCGGAAAAGCCGAAGCCCAGCTTCACGCCCAGTACGTTCATCACCACCATCGCGACGCCGGTCAGCACTGCGTGGACGACGTAGAGGGCGGGTGCCAGGAACATGAAGCTATATTCGATCGGCTCGGTCACGCCGGTGAGCAGCGAGGTAAGCGCGAGGCTGAACAGCAGGCCGCCCACCGCCTTGCGGCGCTCGGGCAGGGCGGCGCGGTACATGGCGAGGCAGGCGGCGGGCAGGCCGAACATCATCACCGGGAAAAAGCCCGCCATGAACGCGCCCGCGCTCGGATCGCCGGCGAAGAAGCGGCGCAGGTCGCCCGTCGCGCCGTTATAGTCGCCCTGTACGAACCAGAACACGTTGTTGAGGATGTGGTGGAGGCCGGTGACCAGCAGCACGCGGTTGAGCACGCCAAAGGCGAACAGCCCGAAGCTGCCGGCGCCCGCAATGCCATGGCTGAGCCCGTCCACACCCGCGCTGATGTGCGGGAAGCCGACGCCAACGATCACCGCGATGACGAGGCCCGCCAGCCCGCTGACGATAGGAACGAAGCGGCGGCCGCCAAAGAAGGCGAGATACGCGGGCAGCTTGATCGCCGAGAAGCGGTTGTAGAAGCTCCCGCCGATCAGCCCGGAGGCGATGCCGATCGGCACGTCTAGCCGGGCTACCGCCTTGGCCTTCCACGCGGCCACGGCCAGCGCCGTCTGGTCTTTGTCCAGCCCCGCGCCGATTGCGTCGGGCACCGCGAGCAGGCTCTTGCCCGCCTCGGTCGAGACCAGGAAGCAGACGATGCCGGCGAGCGCCGCCGCCCCGTTGCCGTCCTTGGCATAGCCGGTCGCGACGCCGATCGCGAAGAGCAGGCCAAGATGCGAGAACAGCGCGTCGCCGGCGGCGCTGATGAACGCGATGTTGAGCAGGTCGGGCTGGCCCAGCCGCAGCAGCAGCCCCGCCACCGGCAGCACCGCGATCGGCAGCATCAGCGCGCGGCCGAGCGGCTGGAGCGTTTCGAGGATCTGCTTCATGCGGTGAATTCCCGGGCAAGACGGCGGACATCGGCGGCGGTGGCGCAGGCCAGCGCGGCGGTGGCATGGGCGCGGGCGCGCTCGAGCGTCAGGGTTGCGAGCAGCGCCTTCACTTCCGGCACGACCGAGACGGTGGCGGAAAGCTCGGTGACGCCAAGACCGACCAGGATCGGCACGGCCAGCGGATCGGAGGCAAGGCCGCCGCACACGCCAACCCAGCGGCTCCGGGCGGCAGCGCCACGGCAGGTATCGGCGATCAGGCGCAGCACCGCCGGGTGGAGCCCGTCGATGCCGCTCGCCACCGCCGGGTTCCCGCGGTCCATGGCGAGCGTGTATTGCGTCAGATCGTTGGTGCCGATCGAAAGGAAGTCGGCTTCGGCGGCGAGCAGGTCGGCGGTGGCGGCGGCGGCAGGGGTTTCGACCATGATGCCGAGTTCGACCCTCTCGCCGATGCCGAGCTCGCCGCGCAGGCGATCGAGCACGGCGCGGACGGCACGCAGTTCGCCGACGCTGGCGATCATCGGCAGCATGATCTTCGCGATGCCGATCGGGCGCACGCCGAGGATCGCGCGGAGCTGATCTTCCAGCACATGGGGATGGGCGAGGCCGACGCGGATGCCGCGCAAACCGAGCGCGGGGTTTTCCTCCGCCGCGATCGGCAGATAGGGCGCGGGCTTGTCGCCGCCGATGTCGAGCAGCCGGATGATCAGCGGGCGGCCCTGCAGCGCGTCGGCGATCGCCTGATATTCGGCGGTCTGTTCGGCGACGCTCGGGGGCGTCTCGCGATCGAGGAACAGGAATTCGGTGCGCAGCAGGCCGCTACCCTCCGCACCCGCGGCCACGGCGCGCTCGGCGTCGCCCACCGAGCCGAGATTGGCGAAAACGTCGATGCGGGTGCCGTCGGCGAGCCTCGCCGGCGCCGCGGCGGCCGCGCGGGCCGCTGCAAGTGACGCGACGCGCGCATCAACGCGCGCCTGAGCTTCGACGCGCTGGTCTTCGCTCGGCGCCACGCGGAGGGTGCCCGCACCGGCGTCGAGGATCAGCGTTGTGCCTTCCTCGATCGTTCGCAGCGACGGACCCGTTGCGACGAGCGCGGGAATGCCGAGGCTCGCGGCGAGGATCGCGACATGCGAGGTCGGGCCACCGCGTACGGTGGCGAAGCCGCGCACCTGCGCCGGATCGAGCCCGGTGACCTGCGACGGCAGCAGATCGTCGGCGAGCAGGATCGTGTCCGGCGGGAATATCAGAGGTGCATCCTCCAGCCCTTCGATGGCGGACACGACACGGCGCTCCAGATCGACCATGTCGTCGGCGCGCTCGGCGAGATGCGCGTCGCCGCTGGCGCGCAGCAGATCCGCCTGCGGACGCAGCGCGAGCCGCCACGCCTGGCCGGCGCTGGCACCGTCGAGGATCGCCTGTCGTGCGGTTTCGATCATGTCCGGGTCGTCGAGCATCGTGCGATGCGCCGACAGGATCGCGCGCATCGGGCCGGCGGCGTGGGCGAGATCCGCATCGATCGCGCGGCCGACCTTGGCGATGCCGTCCTCAAGACGGGCCCGCTCCAGGCTGGCGCCCTTGCCCACGGGATCGATGCTGAGCTCGGGGAGGCGGAAGAAGCGAGCGGTGCCGATCGCGAGGCCCGGTGCGGCGGTCACGCCGCCCAGCAGGCCGGGCTCGCCGGTGACCGACGCGACGACGGGAGGGAGGACTGGCGCCGGCGCGGTCGCCGGATCGGCCTTCTCGCCCATGCCGCTCTCGATCAGTGCGGCCAGCGTTGCCGCAGCTTCTTCGGCGCGACCGCCCTCGGCGATGATGCGGATGGTATCGCCCAGCTTGATGCCGAGCGTCATCAGCCGGACCGGGCTGCGCGCGTCCGCGCTCTGGCCGCCCTTGGCGATCGTCACCTTGGCGGCGAAGGGCACCAGCACCTCGCGAAGCTTCGCGGCGGGGCGGGCGTGGATGCCGTGCGCCAGCGGTACGACCACCTCGCGGACGGCGGTCTCGCCCGGGGCCATGACCGGCGCTTCAGACGCAGCCGTTTCCCGCCGGAGGGTGAAGATCGGCTCACCCGGCGCGACCATGCCGCCGCCGTGCTTGCCGCCGAGCAACAGTCCATCCTGGCCGATCACCAGGACCGGGGTCACCACCGAGGGCGCGCCGCATACAACCGCGTCGAGATCGAAGCGGATCAGCACATCGCCCGCGCGCACCTGATCGCCCACCTTCACCTGCGGATCGAACCCGGCGCCGGCCAGTTGCACCGTGTCGATGCCGATATGCATCAGCAACTCCACGCCATCGCCGGCGCGCAGCGTGATCGCGTGGCCGGTGGGCTGCAGTACCGTCACTTCGCCGTCGCACGGCGCGTAGAGACAGCCCTCCGTCGGGTCGATGGCGACGCCGTCGCCCAGCATGCGCTGTGCGAAGACCGGATCGGGAACCTCCTCCAGCGGCATCAGCCAGCCGGCCATCGGCGCGCCGATGGCAAGGACCCCGGCAGCGGCGTCGTCATGGGAAGAGGGCGGCGCGATCGTGCTCAGGGCGGGTCTCCGTGGGCTCAGGGGAAGCGGGTTGCGCCGATCCAGCACCCGGCGGGCTGGAAGTCGCGGGTCATCTGCACCCAGTCGGCGCGCAGGCCGGGCGCGAGCGTGCCGCGTTCGTGCGACAAGCCGAGGAATGCGGCGGGGCTGGCGGCGGCCATCATCGCGGCGTCCTCAGGCGAGGTGCCGATACGGGTGACCATGTGCCGGAACGCGCCGGTCATATCGAGTGCCGAGCCGGCGAGCGTACCATCCTGTCCGAGAAGGCGTCCGCCTTCGACGCGGATATGCTGGCCGTGCAGATCGAACGAGGCCATGTCCGATCCCACGTTCGGCATCGCATCGGTGACAAGCAGGAAGCGATCGTGCGGCCGGGCGGCCAGCGCGATCCGCAGTGCCGCGTCATGCACATGAAAGCCGTCGGGGATGATCCCGCAATAGGCCGTCTGGTTCTCCAGCGCAGCACCGACCACGCCGGGCGCGCGGTGCAGCAGCGGCGACATCGCATTGTAGAGATGGGTCACCCCGGTCATGCCGGCCGCGAACGCGGCGACCGCGGTGTCGTAGGGCGCGTCGCTGTGCCCGATGGCGAGGATCACGCCCGCGTCGGCCAGGCGGCGGACATCCGCGAGATCGACCATTTCCGGCGCGAGCGTCACCAGTACCTTGCCGCGGCGCGGGCGGCCGAGCAGTTCGACCATGCCGGCGTCCAGTCCGCGGAACTTGTCCGCATCGTGGATGCCCTTGCGCGCCTTGTTGAGGATCGGGCCTTCGATGTGCACGCCGACGACGCCAGGCACGCCCGCCTCGATCGCCGCATCGGTGGCGTCCAGGGCACGGGCAATCACCTCGGGCACGTCGCTGATCAGCGTCGGCAGGAAAGCGGTGGTACCGAACTTGGCATGCGCCGCACCGATCGCGGCGATCCCCGCGATCGTCGGATCGTCGTTGAACAGCACGCCGCCGCCGCCGTTCACCTGAACGTCGATGAAACCGGGGACGATCCAGCCGCCGTCGAGATCGATCGTGTCGGTGCCGGTGCCGGTGGCGGAAATCGAGACGATGCGACCCTGATCAACTTCGATCACCGCTTCCGGCAACGTGCCGGCGGCGGTGACGATCTGGCCGTTGACGAAGCGGAAACTGCTCATCGAGTCTCGGTCACCTTGCGGAGATACAGCGGCGCATCGGGATTATTGCCGCGCGCCAGCGAGAGCGCGTTGACCATCGGGTAAAAGCTCTGGACCATCAGGATCGGCTCCAGCGCCGGGTGACCGGCGAGTACCGGCAGCGGCGAGGCTTCGCCGGCCTTGGCGTCGGCCAGGCAGACGCGCGCGCCGCGCTCGGCGAATTCGGCCGAGGCTTCGCGGACGCTGTCGCCCGCCGTGTCCGACGTGCCGAAGGCGAGCACGGGAAAGCCTTCGCCGACGATCGCCATCGGGCCGTGGCGTACTTCCGCGGCGCTGAACGCCTCGGCGTGCAGGCTGCAGGTTTCCTTGAACTTGAGCGCGGCTTCCTGGGCGACGGCGAAGCTGTAGCCCCGGCCGATCACGAACAGGTTGGTCGCCTCGCGCAGCGTGTCCACAACCGGTGACCAATCGAAATCCCGGGCCGCTTCGAGCTGTTCTGGCAGCACAGTCAGGCCCGAGCGCAGTGTCTCGTCCTGCGCCCATTCGGAGACGAGCGCGGCGAAGGCGGCCAACGCGGTAATGTACGACTTGGTCGCGGCGACCGAGCGTTCGGGACCCGCCTTGAGGCCAATGGTGGTGTCGGCCATCGCGGCAAGCGGCGATTCCTCGTCGTTGACGAAGGCGACGACGCGGGCGCCGGCTGCCTGATAGGCCTTGACGGTGGCGAGCAGGTCCGGGCTCCGGCCGCTCTGCGATACCGCGATGCACAGCGCGCGCGCGGTGGAGACCGTGGCCTCGAATACCGATGCGACCGAGGGGGCGGCGGATGCCACCGGCACGCCCAGCATCGTCTCGATCAGATATTTGCCATAGGTTGCCGAATGATCCGAGGAGCCGCGAGCGCAGGTGACGACAAGGGCAGGCGGATTGGCGCGAAGGTCTTCCGCCAGCGCGGCAAGTGCCGGGCCGTTGGCAGCGAGCAGGCGGCGGACCGCTGCACCGGCTTCGGCAGCTTCGGACGCCATCAGCGTCACGCTACCCGCGGGCTTTTCGATTTCAGCGATCATGTCCCCCATTGCCTCCACTGGCTATGACCGAATCAGGGATAAGTTACATATTGGTATTGTTCAAGCACTAGCTTGCACATCGAGCAATTTCCGCAAGCCTGCGATCTTGATGGGATCGGTCACAAGCCGCGGGCCGGTTTGAAACCCGAAGGCAATTTCCCGAGCGTCGACAGCGCCTTGCGGGCTGCGGCAGGACGCATGGACCTCGCGCGCGCCCGTTTTCAGGATCGCCGGCAGCGTCGTGCTGTCGATCCCGCTGCCGGGCAGGATCGTCAATCGGTCGCCCGCCGCCGCCACCAGTCGGGCGAGCGTCCCGATCCCGTCGACCGCTCGTGGGGCGCCCCCCGAGGTAAGGATGCGATCGAAGCCGAGCGCGATCGCCGTCTCAAGGCCCGCAGGCGCATCGGGGCACAGGTCGAAGGCGCGATGAAGGGTCAGCGACAGGGGGCGGTCGCAACTGCGCGCGACTGCGATCCACTGGGCTAGCAGGTCAGCATCGAGGCTTTGGTCCGCGCGGCTCGCGCCGATCACCACGCCCGCCAGACCTGCCTCGGCCGCGGCGCGGATATCGGCCGCCACCAGCGCAGCCTCGGCGGCCGTATAGGCGAAATTGCCGTCGCGGGGACGGGCGAGCAAATGGACCGGGATCGGCGCCTGCGCCGCTGCCGCGATCAGCGAAGCGGGCGGGGTGAGGCCGCCTACCGCCAGGGCCGCGCACAGTTCGATCCGATCGGCCCCTCCGGCGATCGCTGCGTCGATCCCCGCCACGTCTTCCACGCACACTTCGAGCAATCGCCGCATAAGGTATTCGGTTCCGTGCCGCAGGTCCTAGAAAAGTCCTATCCTTCAGGGAACGCCGAAGGTCCAGCCCTCGGTGATGGCGAGATCGCGCGTCAGGCGGGCGGGGGCCCATAGGTGCGGCTGTTTCGCGGCGATCCGGAGCCAGGCCGCGCTGAGCATGGCATCGGTCGCATGGTCGTCATAGCGGGACAGCGGCGCGTGTGGCGCGCTACCGAAGGCGGCCAGCATGGCGTCCAGCGTGTCGGCGTCGCGGATCTTGGAGATGCCCTTGCGCATCCCCGCCAATCGTGCGGCCAGCGAGGTGTAGATCTCGACGAGCACCGGCCCGGTTTCCGGCAGCGGGTCGAACGGCCAGATGCCGATGCGGCCCCGCAAGCGATGGAGCACGCGCATCCCGGTGAGACTCGATTTGCCGACCTGGCTCGCGCCTACCAGATTGAAGCAGCTGTAGGGGGAAAGCGCCATCGCTTCCTGGCCCGCCTCGCAGACGCGGAATCGGCCGCGCCCGCCGGGGAACAGATCGCCACAATCGCCCATCTGGCGGAAATGTCGTCGCGCCTCCGGGTGGCGGACGAAGCTGGTGGCGGCAAGGTGCGGATCGCGCGCGGAAAGGCGATCGACCAGTGCCCAGAGCGCGGGTGCATCGGCAGGGCTCTCCGCCCATCCGGGAAAATAACCGCCCGCATCCACGAACGGAAAGGCAGGCGACAGATCGAGCCCGATCAGCGCGCGGGTGCCCGCTGCAGCGAGATCCTCGAGAAAGGCGAGCACGTCCGCCCGTGACCAGTTGCGCTCCACCAGCACCGGCGCGGCGCTTCCCGCCCGCACATGCGCCACGGCCAGCCCCTTCGGACGCTCGACCGCCTGACCGGACCAGTCGATCGCGACGAAATCGGTGAAGGTCAGGGCCGCGTCCCCATTCCGGCGGCAAGGCGCTGCGCTTTCTTGGCGCGATCCCACCAGGCGCGCTGGATGTACAACTCGATCCGCACCCGCGCCGGGGTGCCATAGCGGACCAGAAGCATCGGATAGCTGAAATAATGGTCCGTCTGCCAGAAGGTACCAGGATCCGTTTCCAGCAGCAGCGGCTTCTCGTCCATGCGCACCATCAGCCCGAAGCTGCCGGGCGCGCGACCCGGCGACATCAGGCCCTTGCCGTTGATTTTGGGGCAGGGCGTGTTCCACCAGCTGCCGAGCGCGACGTCCGGCAGCGTCAGGGCATAGGCGCAGGCATCGTCCCAGTCATCCATCGCGGCGCTTCTCCCGCATCGCTGCCCACCAGGCGAGTCGTTCGGAGACGCGCTTCTCGTGTCCGCGATCGGTGGGCACGTAGAAGGTCTGCGGCTCCATCTCCGCCGGCCAGTAATCGTCGCCGGAAAAGCCGCCCTCGGCATCATGGTCGTAGGTATAGCCCGCGCCATAGCCGATCTGCTTCATCAGCTTGGTCGGTGCGTTGAGGATGTTCTGCGGCGGCATCAGCGAGCCGGTTTCCTTCGCGACCTTCCAGGCTGCCTTTTGCGCCTTGTAGGCGGCGTTCGATTTGGGCGCTGTCGCCAGGTAGAGACATGCTTGTACGATGGCCAGTTCGCCTTCCGGGGAGCCGAGAAAGTCGTAGGTGTCCTTGGCGGCCATGCACTGCACCAGCGCATTGGGATCGGCCATGCCGATATCCTCCACCGCCATGCGGACGAGCCTGCGGAGCAGGTACAGCGGCTCTTCCCCCGCCGTGAGCATGCGCGCCAGATAATAGAGCGCCGCCTGCGGATCGGAGCCGCGCACCGATTTGTGCAACGCGGAGATCAGGTTGTAATGCCCTTCGCGATCCTTGTCGTAGACCGCGACGCGGCGCTGGAGGAAGGCAGACAGCCCGGCGGGATCGAGTGGTGCTTCGAACTGCACCGAGAACAAGGTCTCGGCCTGATTGAGCAGGAAACGGCCGTCGCCGTCCGCGCTCGCCACCAGCGCGTCGCGCGCCTCGGGTGTCAGCGGAAGGGGACGTTCCACCAGCGCCTCGGCGCGGTCGAGCAATTGGGTGAGCGCCTCATGGTCGAGCCGGTGCAGGATCAGCACCTGTGCGCGGCTCAGCAACGCGGCGTTGAGCTCGAACGAGGGGTTCTCCGTCGTGGCGCCGACCAGCGTGACCGTCCCGTCCTCGACATAGGGCAGGAAGCCGTCCTGTTGGGCACGGTTGAAGCGGTGGATCTCGTCGACGAATAACAGCGTCCGCTTGCCGATCCGGGCATGATCGCGCGCCTCGGCGAATACCTTCTTGAGATCGGCGACGCCCGAAAACACCGCCGAGATCGCGACGAAGCGCAAGCCCACTGCGTCGGCGAGCAGCCGCGACATGGTGGTCTTGCCCGTGCCCGGCGGCCCCCAGAAGATGATCGAGCTGAGCTTGCCCGCGGCGACCATGCGCCCGATCGCACCCTGCGGGCCGGTGAGGTGCTCCTGCCCGACGACGTCGTCGAGCTTCTGCGGACGCAGCCGGTCAGCGAGCGGGCCGCCGGTCGGGTTGGAATCCGCGGCGGGTTGTTCGTGGGTCGCGAAAAGGTCGGCCATTGCGGGCAAGATAGGCGGCTGCGACGCAATTTGCATCCCGGGGGTTGATCGGGCGCAAGGCTTGGCGGCGCCTGTCCCGCCAAACCCTTCGTCATCCCGGCGACAGCCGGGATCCATTCGCCCCTCCGGCGCAGCAGGAGCCGACGCAATACAGCGTCTGGATCCCGGCGTTCGCCGGAGTGACGGCAAGTGGTTGGGAACGGCCACCCATCGCCACAAGTCGATAGGGGGGCATGGAGGTTCGGGCATGGACTGCGACGTCGTCATCGTTGGAGGAGGGCCGGCAGGGCTCGCCTTTGCGCGTTCGCTGGAAGGCAGCGGGCTTCAAGTCGTGCTGCTTGAACGCGCACCGGAGGCAGCGCTGGCGAACCCCCGCTTCGACGGGCGCGAGATCGCACTCACCCATGGATCAAAACGCATCCTCGAAGCGCTCGGCGCCTGGGAGCGGCTGCCGGCCGACGAAATCGCACCGATGCGCGCGGCGAAGGTGCTCAACGGTGACTCGCCCTTCGCCCTCAGCTTCACTGCGGGGGGCGGGGCCGACGAACAGCTCGGCTATCTCGTGCCCAACCATCGCATCCGCGCGGCGCTGTACGATGCAGTGAAGCAGCAACTCGGGCTGCAGCTGGTGACCGGCGCGGAGGTCGTCCACGCACGCTCGGGCGCCACCGGACCGCGGGCGGAGGTGCTGCTATCCTCGGGCGAGATCGTGCGCGCCCGCCTCCTGGTGGTGGCGGATTCACGCATGTCCAAAACCCGCGAGGCGCTGGGGATCGCCGCCGACGTTCATCCGCTCGGCCGCTCGATGCTGGTGGCGCGCGTGCGGCACGAGCTGCCGCACGAACGCGTCGCGCTCGAGTGGTTCGATCATCGCCAGACGCTGGCGCTGCTGCCGCTGAACGGAAGGCTGGCGAGTGCGGTGCTGACGCTGCCCGAGGACGCCGCACGGCGGGTGGCGGCGTTCGACGATGCGGCGCTCGGCCGCGATCTTACCCGTCGCTTTCGCCAGCGGCTTGGGCGGATGGAGGTGGTCAGCGACCGGCAGCTCTATCCGCTAGTCACCACCTGGGCGCATCAGTTCGTCACCGGCCGTGCGGTGCTGATCGGCGACGCGGCGGTGGGGATGCACCCCGTGACGGCGCATGGATTCAACCTGGGGCTCAGCGGCCAGGCGCTGCTCGCCGACGAGGTGCGGGGGGCGGTGCGGCGCGGGATGGACCCGGCGCTGCCGGCGGCGCTGCGACGGTTCGAGAACGGACACCGCGCGGCGTGCCAGCCGCTCTATACCGGCACCAACCTGCTGGTGCGGCTGTTCACCGATGAGCGTTTGCCCGCGCGCGCGATGCGGCATGCGGTGCTGCGGCTGGGCGCGGGGTTGCCGTTCGTGCAGCCCAGCGTGCGGGCGATGCTGACGCACTGAGACACGCATGAATGCCTCTCCTGCGGGGTAGAAGAAGAATCGAAGGAGGCCCTTGCATAGTCTCTATCAAGATATATCTTGTGCGCATCAAGACTCATATCGGAAAGAGATCATCATGTTTTTTCACTTTGGACATCGCGGTCATGGCGGCCGGCATTTCGGGCCGCGGGGTCGTGGGGGTTTCGGCGGGGGTTTCCCCGGCGGTTTCGAAATGGCCTTCGGCATGGAGGAGCGTGGCCGGGGCGGCCGCGGTCGACGCATGTTCGGCGGCGATGAGCTTCGCCTAATCCTGCTCAAGCTGATCGAAGAGGCCCCGCGCCATGGCTATGACCTGATCCGCGAAATCGAGGCGCGTTCAAACGGCGCCTATGCGCCCAGCCCGGGGGTCGTATACCCCACGCTGACCATGCTCGACGACATGGACCTGATCGCCGAACACAAGAGCGATGGCGCCAAGAAGCAGTTCGCCATTACCGAGGCGGGATCCGCGCACCTCGCGGAGAATGCAGCGGAAGTCGCGGCGCTGTTCGAACGGTTGGCCGACCTGGGCGAGCGTCATGCCCGCACCCATGGCGGGCCGGTGCGTCGGGCGATGCACAACCTCAAGACCGTCCTTGCCGCCAGCGTGTTCGACGACGAGGTAGATGCCGAGCGCCTGCACGCGATCGCGGAGATCCTCGACGAGGCCGCGCGCAAGATCGAGCGGCTCTGAGCAACGATGCCGCGGATCGAGGTGTTACGCCGTCGATTGGGGCTCGTCCCCGCCGCGGCCAGGGAGAATGAAATGACTGCAACCAGCTTTAGCGCCCGGGCACTGGTGCCCACCGAACACGCCAGCCGCTATCTTCAGCAGCTGTGCAAGCATTGGCAGCACAATCTGCAGGTGGAGTTCACCCCCGATAACGGCACGGTGATCTTCCCGAAGGATGCACGCGGTGCCAATCACCCCGGCGACGCGGTGGTGACCTTCAACGTCGCGGAAACCGGACTCGACATTCGCGTCGACGCCAGTTCGGAAGAGCAGCTCGAGGGGCTGAAGGGCGCGGTCGCCCGCCACCTTGATCGTTTCGCGTTTCGCGAGGGCGAGCTGCAGTATAACTGGCAATAAGCAGAAGGGGCGCCGATAGCGGCGCCCCTTCGCAGGATCAGGCAAGGGCCAGCGCACGGCGCTTGCGCAGCACGCCGCCCAGCGTGCCGAAGCCGAACAACAGCAGCGCCCAGCTCGCCGGTTCCGGTACCGCGCTGGTGCCGAGGAAGCTGCTGGTGCCCGCATAGGTGCCGAGATGCACCTCGCCGTTCAGCTGCATCGACTTGGCGACGATGGTGCCTTCGATCGCGCTGCTGTTGACCAGTGAAGCGAGCGGCGCGAGCACCGTGCCGTGGAAGCCCTTCAGCGACAGGCTCTGCGCCTGGCTGAAGTTCCAGATCACGTTCTGGTTCAGCGCCTTGTCGTTGACGTTGCCGCGCTCCGTCAGGTTGGTGCCCAGCACGTTGATGATGGTGGTGACGCCGCTCGGCATGCCCTTGAACAGGTTGTCGAAATTGGCGTTCTGATCGGTAAACGCCGCCTCGGTCATGGTGAACACGGCATAGCCGCCGGTAGCACCCGAATAGTTGAGCGCGCTGCTGGTCGGGCTGATCGTGTCCAGCGCCTTGAGGCTGGCCAGCTGGGTAGACAGCGCGGTGAGGTTGTTGCTCAGCGCGCTCATCTGCACGGCGAGGCCTGCTGCCACGTCGTTGGCGCCGCCGGCAGCCAGGCTGGCGTCCTTCACCGCGCCGTTGATGCCCCCTGCCGCGGTGCCGCCATAGGTCACCTTGTGGTTGTTGACGTTGAACTGCGTCGTCAGATTGCCGCCCGCAACGAGCTTGCCGATCGCGCCGTTCGCGTCGTTGAAATCGATATAGCCGACATTGCCGCCGATCCGGGCGGTATCGCCGAGCGGATTGGCGTTGCTGCCATTGGCATAGCCTGCCTTGAGACGGAACGAGCCGGTGGCGTTGCCGACGACGCTGAGCACGTCATAGCTAGAAGCTGCCGAGCCCTGGCTGGTCGAGCCGATACCGAAATTGGTGAAATTCGCTGCCGCCAGGGACCCGACGAAGCTGCGGCCTTCGACTTCCTGGCCATTGGTGCTCAGCGTGCCGAACACGACGAGATTGAGTTCGCGAAGCGCCTGCAGGCCGGCGGCCGCGTCGCCCGGTGCGGCGTGCGCACCCGTTGCGAGAAGGGCAGCGGTGACAACAGACAGAGACAAGCGGCGCATTCCATTTTCTCCCACGAACGTCAGCGTCTTAGCCTCCCCCAACGGTGGCCCTGTTTCTCGCGACGAGCAGGCGCGCGGCTCTGCGGTGCGATCGTTTCCACGCCAACCATGTGTTTTCCCGGTATTGAACCGGCTTGGCAGCGCCGGTGCGGCTCTCGGCTTTTCTGCAAGCTGCTGGCTACGCTGCGGAAAGATCGCGTTTTTGTATCTCTGTCCGCATGTTGCCGTGCGGGACGGGGCGTCCCAGATCGGAACGACCAATGCGTTGGCGCGAAAAGATTATTCGGCCGCGATGGACCGAATTGACGAGACGGCCCGGCATGCCACGCCGGGCCGTCCGCGGATCGAATGGGCGGACGGGATGCGTCCGCCGTTCCCTATTCAGAAGCTGAAGCGCACCGACGCGGTGATGGTGCGGCCGGTGAGCGTCTGCGCCGTGACCACACCCGAGGCCGGGATCGCGGCCGAGTTGACCGAGACGAAGGCGAGCTTGTCGAACACGTTGTACACGTTCAGGCCGAGCTGGATGCCGTTCACCGGGCGAACCTGCACGAACGGGCTGACGATGGTGTAGCCCGGCTGCTTCAGGAGATTGCCGTCCTGCGCGAAGCTGCTGGTGGTGCCGATCACGTTGGTGCCGATGGTGAACGTCTTGACCTCGAACTGCGGGGTTGCCTGAAAGATCAGGTCCGGCTGGTGGCGCGGCGTATTGCCCACCAGCGTCTTGTCCGCCTTGTCTGCGTCGATCTTCGCCTTGGTATAGGTGGCACCGAGGCGCAGGCTGAGCGGACCGTGCTCGAACAGGCCTTCGAGCTCGATGCCCTTGGCACTATAATCGCGGTCGATCTGCAGCACCACGGTCGCACCGGTGGCATCCGCGCCGATCTGCAGGTTCTTGTCCGACGTCGACGCCCAGAAGCCCGTGGCGAACAGCGTTACGCCGTCCTTGCGGAACTTCACGCCCGCTTCCGCCTGCTTCACCGGGCCATAGGCCATCGCCGGATCGGTGAGTGCACCCGATGCCGAATTGACTGCGGGCGAGAAGTAGATCCGCTCCGCGGTCGCACGGGCGCCGCGGCTATAGCGGGCAAACACGGAAAGCGGCTCGGCGACGCGGTAGTTCACGCCCAACGAATAAGAAGCATAGCCGTAGCTGTAGTTCGCGGCTCCCGGCTGGGACAGCGGCAACACCGCCACCGTGCGTTCAGGCAGCGAGATGGCGCCGTCGCGGTTCATGTCGATCGGTGCGGTGCCGACGCGGGTACCGCCGAGATCGCTGCCGTAGAGCGTGCCGCTAACCTTGCCGAAGTCATATCGGAGGCTGGCCCCGACGGACAGCGCGCCGACCTGATAGTTCACCGAGCCATAGGGAGCGAACACGCGGTAGTCGAGATCGTAGCGCCGGCGATAGGCGCCCGTGCCACGAATGCCGTAGTTCAGCACGCCGCCCTGGGTAACCGGAGTTCCGTTGGCCGCGATCACGTCGACAAAAGCGGAGTTTCCGCCCGGAGCGATGTCGAACACATCCGTCAGCAGGTGAAGGTTCTGCACCATCGCCTGGGACGAGGCATAGAAGCCCGCCGTCGTCGTCAGCTTGCCACGGCCCACGCCCCAGACGCGGCTACCCCGGAAATCATTGGTGAAATTGTCGAGCTTTTCGAGATCCGAATGGATTTCCAGCCCGTACATCAACAGGCCGTTGCCGTTGAGCGAGGCAGGCGAGGCGATCGTCTGGCCGGTCTTGGGGCCGCTGGCGTAGCGCAGGGTTGCACCCGGTCCGGCAAAGGCGGGCGCCAGCGCTGCAGCGGGCAGCAGCGCCATCGAGCTGTTCTCGTTGTAGGTGCCGGAGATCTGGGCGAAGCGGGCCCGGTTGCTGAAGGTCCAGCCGGCGATATCGAACTGCGCTTCCAGGCCAACCGATGCTACCTTGCTGCGGTTGCCCTGGCGCAGGTCCAGATTGGTGACATTGTTGTTGCCGTCCAGCGCGAGGAGCGAGCTCCGGTACCGCGAATAGAGGGTGTCCTTGCGCGGATCGAAGCCGGCGATCGTGCCGTAGGTCGGATCGGCATTGGTCCCGCGCACCGCCACCGGGACCATCGCGTAATTGGGTTCGCGATCGTCAAGATACTTAGCGTACAGACGAACATAGCCGTTGTTGAAGGTCTTGGTGACGTTCAGCTTGATCTGGCCGCCCTTGAACGCGTCATAACCGGTTGCGCGCGGGCCTTCGCCCTGGCGGTAGAAGCCGCCCAGGTTGAAGCGCACCGTCTTGCTCAGGCGACCGCCATAGTTGAAGTCGGCGCGGCCCAACTCGTGGTTGAGGCCCGAGGAGAGCTGCAGCGTGCCGCCTTCCTGCTCGCCGGTCTTGGAAATGAAGTTGACCAGGCCGCCCGGGGAATTGGATGCGAAGGTGGAGGCCGAACCGCCGCGGATCGCCTGCACCTGTGAAAGGCTCAGATCGGTGCGCAGGAACGCCGTGGTGGAGGCGAAGTGGATGTCGCCGAATTCAAGGACGGGCAGGCCGTCCTCCTGGATCTGCAGGAACTTGGAGCCGTCCGCCGCCATCGGCAGGCCGCGAATGGTGACCGCGGTCAGGCCGTCGGTGCCGGCCGTTTCAGCGCGAATGCCCGGCATGTTGCCCAGCACTTCGGCGATCGAGCGCGTGCCGATCTTCTGGATCTGGTCTTCGTCGATGCTGCTTGCCGAAATTGCCGAGTCGAGCAGGTCGCGACCCTTGGCGACGCCGGTCGTAAATGCCTGCTTCGGCGCCTGGGGTTCTGCCGGACTTGCCTTGCGCGCCGCTTGCTCGGGGGCGGGCTTGGCGGTGTCCTGAGCGTGGACGGGCAGAGCGAACAGCGCACAAGATGCAGCAAGCGCGAAACGAAGACGGTGGTTCACGTGGACCCCTTTTGATTATGCCTTGATCAGGGGGGTTTAGTGACGCAGGGCCACTTAAGAGACTGGAACGCCAGCGTTAGGTAGAAATACGGCACCAGCGCGCACCGTCGGTAGCAAGATTGGAAAACGTTTGGCGCAGGGCGCCCGCCCTCCGTTCCGACAGGAGCGTTTGAAATCAGCGTGTCGCACGCTAAGGCTAACAGGATCCGAAAGGCGCGGAGCGGCGCTGCAACAGGCTGGAGGTTTCGGTGGTCGGCATGCAATTTCGGGACGGCGACGTCGTCGAGGGCGGGCGGCGCGAGACTCGGCTGCTGGGTTTGCTTGCCGATTGCGCCGGCAAGATGCTCGGCGCCTCCGATCCCACCGCGATGATCGACTATCTGTTCGAGATGGTGCGCGACGAATTGCTGCTCGACGTCTATTTTCACTATCGCGCCGAGCCGGACAACTTGCTGGTGCTCGAAGCCTGCGGGGGGCTCACGCCGGCGCAGAAAGCGGCAGGCGCGCGGCTGCAGTTCGGCCAGGCGGTGTGCGGCATGGTGGCACGCGATCGTACGCCGCGCGTCGTGGCGCAGGTGCAGGCCAGCGACAATCCGATGACGGATTTCATCCGCGACGTCGGCTTGGACAGCTATGCCTGCACGCCGCTGCTGTACGGCGAGGTGCTGCTCGGCACGCTGGGGTTCGGGCGCCGCAGCGGTGTGCCCTTTACCGAGACGGAACTCCGCTTCCTGCGCACCATCTGCAGCTATGTCGCCGTCGCCAAGAACCGCCTGTTGGTGGAGGCCGAGATGCTGGCGGCGATGAAGGCGCGCGATGCGCTCGAAAAGGCCCAGCGTGCGCTGATCGGCAGCATTTCCCGCCAGGGGGGCGAGGAGAATGCCGGCACCGCCGCGATGCTGGCACACGAGATGGTGCAGCCATTGTCCGCGGCGTCCAACTACATCGCCACGGTGGAAATGGCGCTGCGCGGCACCGGGGGGCCCGACGTGCTGCGCCAGCTCGCCCGCGCCCGCGCGCAGATCAGCCGCTCCTCACAGATCGTCGCCCGCACGCGGGTTCTGGTAGAAAAGGGCGAGGTGGAAGCCGAGTTCGTCGCGATCGACACCCTGTTCGGCGAAGCGATCGAACTGTTCGAGGCGGCATGGCACGGCGCCCGACCCTCGATCACGATTGCCGGCGGGTCGGGCCAGGTGCTCGCCGATCGGGTGCAGATCGGCCAAGTGCTCGCCAACCTATTGCGCAACGCAGCCCAGGCGCTGGAGGGCAGGGAAGGCGGCGCGGTGCACCTGTCCGCCCGCGCGGTCGAAGGCGGCGTGGAGATTGCGGTGACCGACAATGGCCCCGGCTTTCCCGAGGGCGCCCTGCCGGCGCCTGGCCGGTCGACCAGCGGCGGGCAGGGCATCGGCCTCGCCGTCACCCGGCGCATTCTGGCGGCGCATGAGACAGCGCTCGCGCTGGAGTCTCCTGCCGGTGGCGGATCGCGGCTGTGCTTCGTGCTCGCCGCGCGTGGCGGCGATCCGGACTAGCGGCCGCGCCGCGCCAAAATCTCGACATAGCTGTCGAGCACTGCGCGGTTCACCCGGTCCCACACATAGGCCTGCGCCTTGGCATGGCCCGAAGCGCCAGCCGCGGCGGCGAGGGCGGGATCCTCGATGAGCCGGGCGATGGCGCCGGCATAAGCGTCGACGTCCCGCGGCGGCACGAGGAAGCCGTTGACGCCGTCCTCGACGAGATCGATCGCGCCGGTCGCCCGCGCAGCGACGATCGGCACGCCGCACGCCATCGCCTCCGAGGTAACATTGCCGAACGTCTCGGTGACCGAGGGGTTGAACAACACGTCCATCGAGGCGACGGCGCGCGCCAAATCCTCGCCGCGTTGGAAGCCGGTGAAGATGGCGCCGGGCACGTGCTCCGCGAACCAGGGACGTGCCGGTCCCTCGCCGATCACGAGCACCTTGTGCGGCACGCCGCGAACGGCGAGGCGGTTGCAGACCTCGGCGAAGATATCGAGGCCCTTTTCCAGTACGAGCCGGCCGAGAAAGCCGACCGCGAATTCCTCGTCGCCGATCCCCAGCGAGCGCCGCCACGCCAGGTCGCGGCGTGCAGGGTTGAATCGGGCATGGTCCACGCCGCGCGACCAGATGCGGATGGGCGAGGTCACGCCCCAGCCGCGGATCAGTTCGGCAGTGGAATTGCCCGGTGTCACCACCTGGTCAACACGGTTGTAGAACCTGGTCAACAGCTTGATGATCAACGGCTCCACGAAGCCGAGATGGTAATAGGCGGGGTAGGTCTCGAACCGGGTGTGAAGCGAGGCAAGCGTCGCCACGCCCTGCTTGCACGCCCAGGTCACCGCACCGTGACCGAGGAATTCGGGCGCCGAGACATGCACCATGTTGGGCGCGAAGGCCTCGAGATCGGCGCGGATGCTCTTCGGCAGGCCGGTGGCGAACTTGTATTCGGCGCGGCCGCCGGGTACCGGCCAGGCAGGTACGCTGACCAGCTCGCCGGTGGGCGGGAAGGCGGGGGTGTCGGTCGTCGGCGAATAGACGCGGACGGTCACGCCCTGATCGAGCAAATAGCCGACGAGCTTGTTGAGCGCCTGGTTCGCGCCATCGCGAACATAGTTATAATTGCCGCTGAAAAGCGCGACGCGAAGATCGGAGGGCTGCATGTTCATGTCGCGCATAGTCGTGTGCGGGCGGGCGAGCAAGCGGACGTCATGTCCAGCTCACGGAACGGGCGCGCGGGCCGCCGGTTCTGGCCCCCATGAGCAAGCATTTCGCGAAAGGCGCCGCAGTGCGCTGGAACTGGGGCAGCAGCCATGCCGAGGGCAAGGTTGCCGAACGCTTCGAACGCCGCGTGCAGCGCACGATCAAGGGCGAGAAGATTGTCCGCAATGGGACCAAGGACAATCCCGCCTATCTGGTAGAGCAGGAGGACGGCGGCCGCGTGCTGAAGCTGGAAAGCGAGCTGGAAGCAAAATGATGCCGCGGCGCGTGCCGATGCCCGCGTGTCCGGGCGCGCCGTGCATGCCTACGATCGCCGGGGGCGCGTAACAATGCCGCGCGGCGTCGCAAAGCGGGATCTGCCCACCAAGATGTGCCCGGTCTGTCAGCGCCCCTTTGCCTGGCGGAAGAAATGGGAGCGGGACTGGGAAAATGTGGTCTACTGCTCGGACCGCTGCCGCCGCGCAGGCAAGTGATGGCCGGCCCCCGCGTCCCTTAGGCGGAGGAATGCGCCTGGGTGTGGCTCACTGGTAGCGAAGCGTTTTCCCGAACCCGGTGTTCGTCTTCGTCATCTTGGCCAGCTTGCGCAGGCAGGCCTTCACCTCACGTTCGAACCGCTGCTCGCTGCGCACCCCGGGGCGGTAGAAGTCGTCCCTGCCGATCAGCGCCTTGATCGCCTCGGAGAAGCGAAGCTGATCCTCCACCGCGTCGCTGTGCCGGAACTGCTCGCACACCCATTCCTCGGCAGCCGCCTTGTCATAGTCGTCCTCGCGGTCGCAGCCGTAGCGATCGGCGACATCCTGATCGGCGCGGGCAGCCTTGATCCGGCGCTCCAGCCAGATCCGGACCTGTACCGGATCCCAAAGTGCTTGCGGTTCGCTCATCGTGCGGGCTTCGGTGCCAGCAGCCAGGCGAGCCACAGCCATCCCACGATCAGTGCCGCACCGCCGATCGGCGTCACCGCGCCCAGCCAGCGCGGCAGACCCAGCGCCATCAAATACAACGTACCGGCAAACACCAGCCCCCCGCCGACGAACAGCGCGGCGGGGCCACGCGCGGCCCATTGCAGCGCGACGAGCGCCGCCACCGCGTGCACCAGCTGATACTGGCCGCCGGTCTTGAGCCACTCGGCTGCCTGGCCGCTCGCGCCATGCGCGCCAAAGGCGCCCGCCGCTACTGCCATCGCGCCCGAGAGCGCCGCCACGATCGCGATCCAGTTCATTCGATTGTACCCCGCTCAGCCATCCCCGCGATCCTGCTCGGCAGCGGCGGCATCGGCGCTGTGGCCGAACATGCCGTCGCGGCCTGCATAGAGGTCGCCGGTTTCCTTCTGCAGCTTGAGGCGCTCGATATCCCGCCGGCGATATTCGGCCTCGGTCTTGTCGATCTCGGCACCGTCGACATCGACCGCGTCGAGCGCCCGGCGTGCCATGACGATGGCGCTTTCCAGCACCTCGCGCACGACGCCGGTCACCGGCGCCCCCTTCAGCTTCAGTACGCTGCGGCGATCATAGGCGCGCACGAAGATGCTCGCATCGGGGAAGGCGTCATGAATGCCCTCGACGATCTCGGTATCCATCGCATCGCCATCCTGGCAGAACAGGATAAGCTCCGCATCGGCGGCGCCGGCCTGGCGCAGCAGATCGATTCGGGTACCGTCGCCATAATAGACCTTCATGCCGAAGGTGCCGGCGGTCTCGATCATCTCCACGTCCCGGTCGATGATCGTGACCGGAATTTTCTGCCCGATCAGCATCTGCGCCACCGTCTGGCCAAAACGGCCATAGCCGACGACGACCGCGTTCGCGCCCTCCTGCTGCGGGCCGTCCGGCAGATCGCCCGCCTTGCGCGGTTCGGCACGGAGCCGCCGCGTGGCCATCATCAGGAACGGCGTGGTCGCCATCGAGAGGGTGACGATCGCGCTGAACACGCTGGCTGCTTGCGGCTCGATCAGCAGCGCCTTCTGTGCCTGGGCGAACAACACGAAGCCGAATTCGCCGCCCTGGCTAAGCAGCACGCCCAGTGCGAAGGCCCCGCGTGGCTTCATCCCGAACAGCAGGCCCAGGCCCATGATCAGCGCCGCCTTCGCCGCGATCAGTGCCAGCGCCATGCCGGCGACGAAGAAGGGCCGCTCGGCGATGGCGTGCAGATCCAGCGTCATCCCCACCGCGACGAAGAACAGGCCGAGCAGGATCGCGCGGAACGGTTCCACGTCTGCCTCCAGCTCGTGCCGGAACGGCGAATCCGCAAGCATCACGCCGGCGATGAACGCGCCGAGCGCTGCGGACAGGCCGAGCGCCTCCATCACCGCGGCGCTGGCGATCACCGTCAGCAGTCCGGCGAAGACGAACATCTCGCGCTCGGCGAGGTTGCCGATCAACCGGAACAGCGGCCGCAGCAGGAAGCGTCCGGCCAGTACCAGGCCGACAATGGCCCCAACGGTGTAGAGCCCGAGAAGCCATCCCGGCGGTCCGCCCTGATCCGCCGGATTGCGCGACATCGCCGCGACGATGGTGATCAGCGGCACGATCGAGAGGTCCTGGAACAGCAGGATCGCAAAGGCACGCTCGCCGAACGGCGTGCGCAGGCGTCCGGCGGATTGCAGCAGCGGCAAGACCTGCGCCGTCGAGGAAAGACCCATTGGCAGGCCCAGGGCCAGTGCGGCGCCCAACGTCGAGCCGGTGGCCAGCCACACGATTCCGGCAAGTACCACGCCGCACAAGGTCACCTGCAGGAGACCCAGTCCGAAGATGTCGCGCCGCATCCGCCATAGCCGTGTCGGGCTCAGCTCAAGCCCTACCAGGAACAGGAGGAGCGCGATGCCGAGTTCGGCAATGCCCATCTTGCCCTCGGCGTCGCCAACCAGCCGCAGCACATGCGGTCCGACCAGTGCGCCCGCGACGAGGAAGCCCAGCGTCGCGCCGAGCCCCAGCCGACGGAACAGGAGGACGAAGAACAGCGCGAAGCCGAGCATCGGCACTGCATCGGCGAGGATCGAACCGTCGCTTGCGTGCTCCATCAGACCCGCGCCTCGCTGGCCTGCGCCGCAGCCTCGGCCGCAGCTTCGAAGGCCAGGCGGATCGAGGCATGGCGGCCGCGATGCGGCAGCGCGGGTGTGAAAAGGTCCATGCCCGGCCAGTCGGGCGGCAGCGCGCGCTCACCCGCAAGCCAGGCGGTCATATCGTCCCGCGCCGTAGCGAGTTCGCCGGGTGTGCGACCGATCACCGCTTCGCCGAGCAGGGCCGCGGATGCCTGGCCCAGCGCGCAGGCGCGAACGAGCATGCCGATCTCCGCGACGCGCCCGGCGTCATCGATGGCGATGTCCACCGTCACGCGGCTGCCGCATATCGGTGAGCGCTTCTCCGACGTGCCGTCGGGGTGCGCGAGCCGTTCGTGATGCGGAATGGCGGCGGCAAGCCGCAGGATCTCGAGATTGTAGAGCGGCGCGTTCATGGCCCCGATCTAGGATAGCCTTCCTGCAGTTGCGAGTGCGAAATGCCCGCCTTTGGTATGGCTTGTCGGCGGCAGGGCAGGGCGTCACTCTGGAGTGCGCCGGTATGGCCGCGCATCCTTTGACGCCGCATCGTCTTCGCCCGCATTGTCGCCGCCGAACACCGGCTCGCCCTTGCGGCGCCGGTCGACGAAGTCGCCGATCGCGGCGCTGGTGGTGTCGAGCAGCGGATAGGTGACCGACCGGGTGATCCATTTCGGCCGGTGCGCGCGTCCGCCCTCGAATGTGTCGAGCACCAGCATCAGCACCAGGAACCCCATGCTGACCAGGATCAGCCCCTTGGCAACGCCGAACCCGACGCCGAGCGCCCGGTCGATCGGCCCCAGCGCCGAGTTGCGCATCTGGCTGCCCAGCGTATTGGCGATCAGCCGACCGCCGAAATAGCTGAGCCCGGCCAGCAGTGCGAAGGCGAGCACCGCGGCGCCACCCTCGGTGCCGATCAGCGGCGCGAGGATCGCCGTGAACCCCGCGTGAAAGAACTTCACTGCCATCACCACGAGGATCCAGGCGAGGAACGCGAGCACTTCGGTGGTGAAACCGCGCAGGAAGCCCAGAATGGCGGCGCCGGCGATGATGAGAAGCGTGATGATGTCGAGCCCGGTCATGCCGCCTCCATAGCAGCCCGGTGCAGGGGGTGAAGGGCCTTGCGCGCGTCCATCCGTAACAGCCGCACGTTCCCTTTTCGTTTTCGCCTCCCTACAAGGGTGTCATGGCAAAACTTCAGAAGCGCTACGTCTGCCAGGCCTGCGGATCGGTCACCTCGAAATGGGCGGGGCAATGCGCCGATTGCGGGGAGTGGAACACACTGGTCGAAGAGGCGGGTGGCGCGCCCACGCCCTTCCAGGCCAAGCATCACCTGCAGACGGGCGGGCGCATGATCCAGCTCTCGGGCCTGGATACCGAAATCGCGCTGCCCGAACGCATGCCGAGCGGCATCGCCGAGTTCGATCGTGCGCTGGGCGGCGGCTTTGTCGAGGGATCGGCAACGCTGATCGGCGGCGATCCCGGGATCGGCAAGTCGACGCTGCTGCTGCAGGCGGCGGCGCGGATCGCCAGCCGCGGTTTGTCGGTCGCTTATGTCTCGGGCGAGGAGGCGGCGGACCAGGTGCGGCTGCGCGCCCGGCGACTGGGTCTGGGCAAGGCGCCGGTGCAGCTGGCGGCGGCGACCTCGGTGCGTGACATCCTGACCACGTTGGGCATGGGCACGCCCCCCGACCTGCTGGTTATCGACTCTATTCAGACGATGCATTCGGACCTGATCGAGGGCGCGCCCGGCACGGTGAGCCAGGTCCGGGCCAGCGCGCAGGAACTGATCCGCTTCGCCAAGGAACGCGGCACCGCGCTGGTGATGGTAGGACACGTCACGAAGGACGGCGCGATCGCGGGTCCCCGCGTGCTGGAACACATGGTCGACACCGTGCTCGCCTTCGAAGGCGAGCGCAGCCATCTCTACCGCATTCTGCGCGCGGTGAAGAACCGCTTTGGCGGCACCGACGAGATCGGCGTATTTGCGATGGAGACCGAGGGGCTGTCCGAAGTGACCAATCCCTCGTCGCTGTTCCTTACCCAGCGCGAGGACAATGTTGCCGGAACCGTGGTCTTTCCCGCGCTGGAGGGCACGCGTCCCGTGCTGGTGGAAGTACAGGCGCTCACCGTGCGGCTTGCGTCGGGCGCAACGCCCCGCCGGTCGGTGGTCGGCTGGGACAGCGCACGGCTCTCCATGGTGCTCGCGGTGCTCGAGGCGCGCTGCGGACTAAGCTTCTCGTCATGCGAGGTCTATCTGAACATCGCCGGCGGCTACCGTGTGCAGGATCCCGCCGCCGACCTGGCCATCGCCGCTGCGTTGGTCTCCGGACTTTCCGAACGTCCGGTGCCCACCGATGCGGTGGTGTTCGGCGAGATCGCGCTCTCTGGCGAAGTGCGCCCCGTGGCGCATGCTGCACTGCGGATGCGCGAGTCGGCGAAGCTCGGCTTCACCCGTGCACTCGCGCCGCTTCCGCCTGCCGCAAAGGAGCGTGAAAGCCACTCGCTAAATGTTTCGAATTTTCGTAATCTCAACGCCTTGGTGGAGCAACTTCTAGGGAAATAGCACCTCAATCAATATTCATATTTGCACTAGTATGCAGATGTTCGTTTTGATACACTAGGCACAGATCGCAGGATACAGTGACCCGACGATCCGTTGCCGTACCGGAGTGCAGGAACTATCCCCCTCAGGGACCGTTCAGATTTGTTAAGTAATTGCAGCTAAAGCAATAGTTAACGGATTTGGGGTCCAGTTCGAAAAGAGGTGCGTGTGGGTATCAACGCGGGCAAAGCAGGTGCCGGAAAGGGCAGGGCAGGGCGGGTGCGCAAGCTTGGCGCCGTCGTTGCTGCAGTTGCGATGCTGTCCGCCACCTCCGCCGGTGTCGCGGTACCGGCAGTTGCCGATGCAGTCGGCCGAGTCGCACGATCGATCGATGTGCTTGGCCTACTGTCCGAACGCTCGCCCGGCGTGCGTGAGGCGGGAGCCCATAGCAACAAGGCGCGCCGCACGCTGGTGGAAGGCAGCAAGAAGGGTCCGCGCGAGGGCATGGTACCCGATTCCACCGCGCAGAACGGTGTCGCCTATCCCCGCGTCTTCGACCTGTCGGCGGATCAGGCTCCGATCCCCGCCGCCCTTGGGCTGCCGGAGGATTCCCCGCCGTCGCAGATTTTCGGCACCCCGACGGGCATTGGCGCGCTGACCCCGGCAGTAGACGTGGTTCCCACCTCTGGCCTGACGGTTCCGACCAGCGGCAACAACATCATCCCTGGCGGGGGCGGCGGCGGCGGCGGTGGGTCCGTGCTTCCGGTAACGCCGAACAACCCCAATCCCCCCACACCGCCGCCGCCGCCGCCGCCCGTTCCTCCGGCGGTGCCAGAACCTTCGGGCTGGGCGATGATGCTGGCGGCGTTCTTCCTCATCGGCGGCTTGATCCGCGCGCGGAACGGGAGGAAAGCCGCGGAGTAATGGCGGCACGGCATTCGTTCGGCATGTGGATCTCGATAGGCGCGGCGGCGACGTTGGCGCTGATCGTCGGGACGTCGTTATTGCCGAGGACGGCGCCATCCGCTCCCGTGAAGCGGCTCCCCGCCAAGGCGTCTTTTGTGCCGGCGGACCGCATCCGCTTCCCGCAGAACCAGGCGCAGGCGTTGCGACTGGGTGATGGCACAACGCGCATGGTGCATAGCCTGTTGCAGTTGCCCGCCCGGATGGGCTTCGGCGAGTTTCGCTGGGATGATCGCGGGGTGCCGTCTGGTCCGATCTGGCTGCGCGTCGATCTTGGCCGCCAGATCGTCTCGGTATTCCGCGGCGCCGACGAGATCGGTACCAGCGTGATCCTCTATGGCCAGGATGCAACGCCCACGCCCATCGGAAACTTTCCGATCCGCGGGATTGAGCGCAACCATCGCTCGAACAGCTATGACGCCGAAATGCCCTACACGCTGTGGCTCACCAACGACGGCGTTGCCATCCATGGCAGCGATGTGCGCGAGGGGCTCGCGACGCATGGCTGCATCGGCGTGCCGCTGGACTTTGCGCGAAAGCTGTTCGGCGTGGTGAAGCGCGGGGATATGGTCGCCGTGGTCCGCTGATCCCCGGCGACGGGGCGGCGGTGAGGCTCCGACTTGCGCCCCTGTCGTCGTCCCTTTAGCCGGTTCCGGAACGTCGAGGTGGGGGGCGCGCGCGACCGAGGTGCTCGGGCACATCTCCGCGGCTCGCTCGTCGCCAACGGCCCTTGCGGCGACCTCGGCGGAAAGGCGCGTCTCCGTCGCGGGCGGAGGCTAGGCACGCAAAGTTCCGGCCGCTGCTCAGGGCTGGCTGGCGGGGCCGGTGGGGCGCGCGTCGTTCTGGGCGAGCGCTTCGTAGCGCGAGGCGCCGGTGCGTGTCCGGCTCACGTCGATCACGCACATATGACCATAGCGGCTATGGCTTCCGCAGCCGACGCCGGCATAGCGCAATTCGCGGTTGAACAGCAGTTCCCGGTGGCTGCGATCGGGGACGCCGTCGTCGATCACCAGTTGCTGCACGACATCGTCGGCATTGGCATAGCCATAGGAGATTTCCTCGCCGACCAGCTTGCCGCCGCCCTGGCGCTGGACGCGATCACCGGGGGTGGATCCGTCCGGCGAGAAGTGGCCGCGCGTGCCGAGCGATCCCTGCACCGCCACATGCTCGCGCGCGGCGAGATCGAGCAGTTCGCCGCGGCTGAGCGGCGGCAGCGGCGTCTGGTCGCGAAGGAAGGCGATCGCTTCGTCTACCGCATCGACGCCCTCCTGGGTTACCATCGCCCGCTCGCGCCCGGGCAGATACAGGACGCGGCCGACGAAATGGGGACGAAGCGCACGCAGCCGCTCCGCATAGGCGGCGGGATCCTGCCGTACGTGATTGATGCGGTCCAGTACCTGATCCTCAAGACCCGGAACGTCACTGGTTGCGGTGAGCAGCAATGCAGTACCAGCGGCAAAAATGCACAATAGGCTACGGAACGCAGGCACAGGTTACTCCGTATGGTCGGAAATAAATCATCCGGACATCACGGAACCTGTCTGCCATCGTGTCGGTAATATACGGTGGATAGACGTGGTTATTGGGGTGGGTTAAGCGGATGTTAGGGATGAATTCTGGCGATGGGGTCGCTGTCGCGCGGCTTGCCTGAATGCGCTTGCGGGTGGCACGGGGCGGTATGGCCATGCCGATCCTTGCCCCGATGGCGCCGCGACACCTGTCGCAGGCGCTCACCCTGCAGTCGCAGGTCTATCCGCCCTTTCTCGTCGAACCCGAGGCGGCCTTCGCCAGCCGCCTCGCCGTCGCCGCGCCCTATAGTCTTGTGGCGACCCGCGGCGAGGCGTTGGTCGCCTATCTGCTGGCGCATGGCTGGCCGCAGGGCGCGCCGCCGCCGGTAGGGGCGGTGCTCGATCCGGCGGTGCGCGGGGATGCGCTGTTTCTTCACGATCTTGCTGTGTCGCCCGCCGCGCGCGGCAGCGGGGTGGGAAGAGCGCTCGTGGACCATGCCATCGCGCGCGCTGCCGCCGACGGGTTGCGCCGCGCCGAGCTGATTGCGGTGGAGGGGGCGGCGTCCTTCTGGGCCGGGCTCGGCTTTGCCCCCGGCAAGGTGTCGCCTGCGCTCGCCGCCAAAGTGGCGGGCTATGGTTCCAGCGCGCAATGGATGGTTCGGTCGATCTGATCGCGCGCGTGGTGGATTCGGGTTCGGTGTAGCGCTAGGCTAGGGCACCAACCATTTGCCTGGGGGACCCAGTTCTTGCGCCACCGCACCTTGATTGCCGCCTCGCTTGCCGCTCTTTTGCTCGCCCCGCAGGCGCCGGCGCAGGACAAGAAGCCCGATAGCGCCGCCAAGGGCGAGGAAAAGCCGGAGAAGGGCGAGCTGCCTCCGCTCCCCGAGGGCAAGACGATTTCGCAGACCGCGGTGATCGGCGGCAAGTCGATCCGCTACCAGGCGACTGTCGGCAAGCTGCCGGTCTATGACACCAAGGGCAAGAAGATCGGGGAAGTGGTCTACACCGCCTATGTGGTGCCCGGCGGCCCGCAGCGGCCGGTGACCTTCGCCTTCAACGGCGGCCCCGGTGCCTCATCGGTCTATCTGAACCTCGGCGCGGTGGGCCCGAAACGCGTGCAGTTCGGGGATAAGGGCGACGCACCCTCCGACGCGCCGCTGCTCGTCGACAATCCGGCCAGCTGGCTGGACATGACCGACCTGGTGTTCATCGACCCCATCGGCACCGGTTTCAGCCGCAGCCTGGTCGACGAGGAGGCGACCAAGAAGGCATTCTACGCCACCGAGCCGGACGTGAAGTATCTGTCGCGCATCGTCTATGACTGGCTGGTCCAGAACGAGCGGCTGCGTGCGCCCAAGTTCGTGATGGGCGAAAGCTATGGCGGATACCGCGCGCCGCGCATCGCCTATGAGCTGCAGACGCAGCTGGGCGTGGGCGTGAACGGCATCGTGATGGTCTCCCCCTATCTCGATCCGGCGGCGACGTCGGGCTCGGATGCGCTGTCGCCGCTCCCCTGGATGATCAGTCTCCCGTCAATGGCGGCGGGACATCTGGAGCGCCAGGGCAGGCTAAGCGCATCGGCGATGGCGCAAGTGGAGGCCTACACCCGCGGCGCCTTTGCGACCGATCTGCTCGCCGGCCGTTCGGATCCGCAGGCCACCGCGCGGCTCAGCGGCCGGGTCGCGGAGCTGACCGGGCTCGATCCCAAGCTGGTCTCGCGCCTGGACGGCCGCGTGGATGAAGGCACCTATCTGCGCGAGGTGCACCGCGACGACGGCAAGATCGGCAGCGTCTATGATTCCAACGTCGATGCGTTCGACCCGTTTCCCAACTCGGCCGAGCGCAAGTCCGGCGATCCGATCCTGGAGGGCATCATCGCGCCGACGACCAGCGCGATGGTCGATTTCATCACCCGCGAGATGGGCTGGAAGACGAACGCCCGCTACAACGCGCTGTCCTTCGCGGTGAACGCCGCCTGGGATCGCGGCACGCCGGACGACGCCCCGGTCAGCGATCTGCGCAAGGCGGTGGCCAACGACCCCAAGATGGGGGTGTTGATCGTGCACGGGTATAACGATCTCTCCTGCCCCTATTTCGGGTCGCGGCTGATCATCGACCAGCTGCCGCGCTACGGCGTGGAGCAGCGGGTGAAGCTGGGCGTCTATCCCGGCGGGCACATGTTCTATTCGCGCAAGGCCAGCGCCGAGGCGTTCAAGGCCGACGCGCGCGCCTTGTACGTTCGCTGACGATCCCGTTCCCGAACCGTCGTCCGTGCCGGACGGCGTTTCGAGGCCGCGCATGGAGCTTCGGGACGCATCGGATCGTTGGCGAGCGAACGGATGCGGGGGAGCGTATGGAAATGCTGGTTGCTGATCGTTCGGAGTGCCGCCTTGGAGAGGATGCCTCGGCGGCGGCGCTCGCCGGGCTGCTGCGCTTTCTCCGGCAGCACGACTATCATTTCGTCACGCCCACCCCCGCCACGCATGCCCGCGTGCTCGCCCGGCTGGGACAAGCGCCTGCACGCGATCTGCGCGATGTGTTCGGGTGGAGCCTGCCATTCGATCCCGGCCTGCTCGACGCCGCCTTGCGTGACGCGCTGCACGCCGCCGATCTGCTGGATGCGGACGGAGTGTTCCTGCGCAGCAAGGTGCGGGTTTCCACTCTTGGCCCGGATCTGCTGGTGCATTCCGCCTATCCGACCGAGGATCGGCACGCGGTGTTCTTCGGCCCCGACAGTTATCGCTTTGCCCGTTTCATCGAGGATGAATTGCGCCGCTGCCCGGCCCGCGCTTGCGGAACGCTGGTCGATATCGGCACGGGAACGGGGGCGGGGGCGATCACCGCCGCACACCGTTGCCCCGAGGTCGAGATCGTGATGACCGACATCAACCCGGCCGCGCTGCGGCTGGCGCGGGTGAATGCTGCGGCCGCCGGCGTGGCGGCGCGGTTCGTGGAGGGGAAGGACCTCGCCAACGTCGAGGGCGCGCTCGATCTCGTGCTCGCCAACCCGCCCTACATCATCGATCCGGCCGGGCGGGCCTATCGCGACGGCGGCGATCTGCACGGCGCGGGCGTGTCGCTCGCCATGGCCCGCGCGGCGGTGCCGCGGCTCGCGGCGGGCGGGCGGTTCCTGCTCTACACCGGCAGTGCGATCGTCGGCGGGATGGATGCGCTCAAGGACCGGCTGACGCACCTCGCTGCGGCGGAGCACTGCATGCTGCGCTATGCCGAGATCGATCCCGATGTGTTCGGCGAAGAGCTGGAGACGCCGGCCTATGCCGATGTCGAGCGCATTGCCCTTGTGGCCGCGGTGGTCGAACGGCCGCGTTCCTGACCTCCTCCGTCCCGATAGGGGAGGAAATTTCAGCCGCGCTGCCCGTCCAGGAACGCCGCAACCTTCGCCAGATCAACGGTCTTGTCGAGATAGGTCCGGCCGATGCCCCGGGCGAGCAGGAAGGGCAGGGTGTTCCCCTCCATCTTCTTGTCGTGGAGCATGTGGCCGACCAGCGTCGCACCGTCGGCCGTCACGCCCGCCGCCGCCAGTCCGTCCGGCAGGCCCACGGCACGCAGATGGGCTGCCACGCGTGCGGCATCCTCCGACGGGCACAATCCCTGCTCGGCCGAGAAGGCGAAGGCCAGCGCCATGCCTGCCGCCACCGCTTCGCCGTGCAGCAGCCTGTCGGAGAAGCCCGTCTCGGCCTCCAGCGCATGGCCGAAGGTATGGCCCAGATTGAGCAGCGCGCGGGTGCCGGTCGTCTCGCGCTCGTCGGCGGCGACGATCCGGGCCTTGGCGCCGACCGAATGGGCGATCGCCTGCGCGTGGGCTTGCGGGTCGCCCGCGAACAAGGCGGCGGCATTGCCTTCGCACCAGGCGAAGAAGCCGGCATCGTCGATCAGCCCATATTTGGCGACTTCGGCATAACCTGCACGCAGCTCGCGCTGGGGCAGGGTGCCGAGCACCTCCGGATCGATCAGCACTACCGATGGCTGGTGGAACGCGCCGATGAGGTTCTTGCCCGCCTTCGCGTTGATTGCCGTCTTGCCGCCGACCGAGCTGTCCACCTGGGCCAGCAGCGTCGTCGGAATCTGGACGAAGTTGCAGCCGCGCTTAAGGATGCTGGTCGCGAAGCCGACGAGATCGCCGATCACGCCGCCGCCCAGTGCGATCACATGGTCGCTGCGGACGACGCCCTGTTCCAGCAGCCAGTCGGTGAGCGATTCGAGCTGCGCCCAGCTCTTGGTGCTCTCGCCCGCCGGCAGCACCAGGACGGGGGCCGGCACACCTGCGGCGGCGAGGCTGGCCACCAGTGTCTCGCAATGCCGGGAGAGGTTCGCGTCGGTGACGACCGGCATCGGCCGCCCGCGGGACAGGGGAGCGAGCAGTTCGCCGGCGCGCGCCAGCAGGCCGGGTTCGATGCGCACGTCATAGCTGCGTGCGCCCAGGGCGACGGGGATGGTGATCACGTGCGGAGAGCCTTCAGGATCGCTTCGACGGTGGTTTCGTGCGGTGCGGCTACGCTGGGCACGCGGATCTCCGCAAGCGCGTAATAGGGATTTCGCACCCGTGCGAGTTCAGTCAGGGTCGCCAGCGGGTCCTTGCCGCGGAGCAGCGGGCGCGTGTCGCGTCGCCGCACGCGATCGGCCAGCACGGTCGGTTCGGCATCCAGCCAGATCGAGATCGCCTGGCCGAGGATCAGCGCCCGCGTCTCGTCGTTGATGAACGCGCCGCCCCCGGTGGCGATCACCTTGGGCGTGCCGTCCACCAGCCGAGCAATCACCCGCCGTTCACCGTCGCGAAAATGCGGTTCGCCGAACTTGGCGAAGATGTCGGAAACCGACATGCCCGCCGCCGATTCGATTTCGGCATCCGCATCGACGAAGGGAAGCCGCAGGCGCTGGGCGAGACGGCGCCCTACCGTGGTTTTCCCGGCCCCCATGAGCCCGACCAATACGATCGGCTTGCCGGTCCAGCTCTTCAGTTGCGCATGCGTTTGTAACATCGTGCGAAGGGCTATACAGCGAGGGACCGTCTCGGGCAAAAGGCCCTTACCGCTCAAGGATTGGACTGTTTTTCATGCCGCGTATGCTTGTCGTGTTGCTCGTCGTTCTGGTGGTCCTGGTCGGTGGCATGTTCGCCCTGGCGGGCCGCAACACCGTGAAGGAGCCGGTGCGCATGGAGAAGGCGGTCACGCTTGAAAACCTCGCCAACTAGGGTTTCCCGGATCGCGCTGGCCGCGGCGCTGCTCGCCGCGATCGGCGTGCCGGCGTTCAGCCAGCAGCAGAAGGCTCCCGAATCGCTGTTGCCGCCCGGCTTCGACCAGCCGACGCCGCGGCCGCAGCCGTCTGCGCGTCCCAGTCCGGCGGCGAGCGCTGCCCCTGCCGTCGCGCCGTCGCCCACCGGTGACGTTACGCCTGATGGCGGCGATATGGGGCCGGACGCGTTTGACGTCGAGGAAAGCAATGCCAGCGTGGTCGCCGCGCCGTCGCTCGACCTGTCGCAATATGATCTTCCCAGGGGCGTCCGCCGCCCGCTGAACCGCATCGGCATTCTGGCGGCCGGCAACACGCCGTTCCCGGCGGATGCGTTCGGCGACGTGGCAGGCGCAACGCAGGCGATCCTGATGCGCCGGCTCAACGCGCCCGTGGCGTCGCGCTGGGTCTCGATCGCGCTGCGCCGTGCGCTGATGTCGCCGCTGGATACGCCGCGCGGGATCGATGGCGCCGACTATGCCGCCGAGCGCGCCTGGCTGCTGCTGCGCATGGGCGAGGCCGGCGCAGCCCGCGGCCTGGTCAGCTATGTCGACATCGACGACTATACCAACGCGCTGGATCGGGTGGCGATGCAGGTCGCGCTGGCGACCGGCGATCCCGCCTCGGTCTGCCCGATCGTCGACGATGCGGCGGCGGCCATCCCCGATCGCGGATGGGCGCTGGCGCAGGCGATCTGCGCGGGGCTGGCCGGAAAGCCGAGCGAGGCCGATCAGCGGCTCGACGCTGCCGCCAAGGGCAAGCCGCGCAATGATCTCGATACGCTGCTCGCCACCAAGGTGGTCGGCATGGGGGCCGATTCTCGCCGCGCGGTGACCATCGACTGGGTGGGCGTGCCTGCGCTCTCGGCATGGCGCTTCGGCATGGCGACGGCAGCGGGGGTCGACATTCCCGACAATCTGTTCGCCACGGTGGGGCCGGAATTCCGCTACTGGCAGGCATTGTCGCCAGCGGTGTCGCCGGCGAACCGGGCCGGCGCGGCCGAACTGGCGGCGGCGGCGGGGGTGCTGTCCAACGCAGCCCTGGTGGATCTCTATGCCGAGCTCGACCAGGCGAGCGACGTGCCCGATCCGCTGCAGAAGACGGTGCGCGATCTCCGCGGCGCCTATACCGGCTCCGCCAAGGAGCGGGTGCAGGCGATGAAGAGCCTGTGGGACGCGGTGGAGACGCCGCGGCTGCGCTATGCCCGCCTCGTACTCACCGCCAAGGCGGCCGCCTGGATCCCCGCCAGCAAGGAGGCAGCCGAGCCTGATCGGCTGATCGCCGCGATGCTGTCCGCCGGCTATGATTCGGCGGCGCTGCAATGGCGCGGCGTCGTTGCGCCGGGCAGCGAGGGCTGGGCGCTGCTGGCGCTCGCCGAGCCGTCCGGCACGATCGGCTATGGCGATTTCGAGCGCTATGCGGGCGCCGCGAGCCCGCGCAAGGCGGCGATGCTGCTGGCCGGGCTGGCAGGGCTGGGCAGGCTGTCGCCAACCGATGCGCAGCGCGGCGCAGAGGCCACCAAGGTCGGCATCGGCGGGGTCAATGCCTGGACCCAGGCGATTGACCGCGCCGGGGCCCGCAACCAGCCTGGCATGGTCGCGTTGCTTGCCGGTGTCGGCATGCAGTCGCCGCGCTGGGATCAGGTGACGCCCGAGGCGCTCTACCACATCGTCGCGGCGATGCGGGCGTCGGGAATGGCCAATTATGCCCGGATGATCGCCGTGGAGGCGGTCACGCGCGCCGCGTGAGTGCTGATCGCGACCTGATCGAGCGATTCCTGGAGATGCTTCGCGCCGAGGCGGGCGCGGCGGCAAACACGATTGCCGCCTATGGCACCGATCTGCGGCTCGCCTCGGAGGCACTGGGTGGTGACCTGGTGCATGCGGGTCGCGAGGAGATCGAGCGTCTCGCCGGCGGGTGGTCGGAACTTGCCCGCTCGACGGTCGCGCGGAAGTCCGCGGCGCTGCGCCGCTTCTTCGCCTTTCTCGCCGAGGAGGGGCACCGTGCCGACGACCCCGGCAACGCCCTGCCGCGCCCCGGCACCGCGCGCCGCTTGCCCAAGATCCTCAGCACTCGCGACGTGGACGCGATGTTCGCCGTCATTGCCGAGCGCCAGGCGCGCGTGCCGCCCGACCCGCTCGACCTGCGGCTCGCGGCGCTGATCGAACTGCTCTATGGTTCCGGGTTGCGCGCGACCGAGCTCGTGTCGCTGCCGCGCAACGCCATCCACCCGGATCGGCCGTTCCTGATCCTCAAGGGCAAGGGCGGGCGCGAGCGACTGGTGCCGATCTCCGATCGTGCCCGCGCCGCCGTGGGACTGTGGCGACGGGAGGTCCCGTCGGACAGCCCTTGGCTGTTTCCGTCGGGGAAGAAGCACCTGACCCGCGTGCGGCTCTACCAGATCGTCCGCGCGCTGGCGGCGATGGCGGGGATTCCACCCGAGCGCGCGAGCCCCCACGTGCTTCGCCACGCCTTCGCGACGCATCTGCTCGAAGGGGGCGCCGACCTGCGCGCGCTGCAGGCGATGCTCGGCCATGCCGATATCGCGACGACCGAAATCTACACCCATGTCGACAGCCGGCGGCTGGTCGAGCTCGTCAACGAGCGACATCCCCTGGGGCAGGCCCTCGTTGACGCGAAGCGCGGCTCCGCGTAGCGCCACGCGCATGACGACATTCCTCGACTTCGAGAAGCCGATCGCCGAGCTCCAGGGCAAGATCGACGAGCTGCGCAGCGCCGCCCAGGGCGGCGAGGTGGACATCGCCGCCGAGATCGCCCCGCTTCAGGCCAAGTCGGACAAGCTGCTGCTCGACACTTATGCCAGGCTCACGCCGTGGCAGAAGACGCAGGTCGCGCGCCACCCCGAGCGCCCGCACTTCAAGCATTACGTTGCCGGGTTGATCGAAGACTTCATGCCGCTGGGCGGCGATCGCGCCTTTGCCGACGACGCCGCGATCATTGGTGGGCTCGGCCGGTTCCGCGGGCGCCGCGTGATGGTGATCGGCCATGAAAAGGGCGACGATACCGCCAGCCGGCTCAAGCATAATTTCGGCATGGGCAAGCCGGAAGGCTATCGCAAGGCGATCCGCCTGATGAAACTGGCCGATCGCTTCGGAATCCCGGTGATCACGCTGGTCGATACCTCGGGCGCGTTTCCGGGCGTGCAGGCCGAAGAGCGCGGCCAGGCGGAAGCCATCGCGCGCTCTACCGAAGCGTGCCTGTCGCTTGGGGTGCCGCTCGTCGCCTCGATCCTCGGCGAAGGCGGCTCGGGCGGCGCGGTGGCGCTGGCCGCGGGCAACCAGGTGCTGATGATGGAGCATGCGGTTTATTCGGTGATCTCGCCGGAGGGCTGCGCCTCGATCCTGTGGCGCACTGCGGACAAGGCGGCGGATGCGGCCGAGGCGATGAAGGTCACCGCGCAGCACCTCAAGGAGTTGAAGGTGATCGACGGGATCGTGCCCGAACCGCTGGGCGGGGCACATCGCGCACCGGCCCAGGCGGTGCAGGCGCTGGGCGACGCCATCGAGAAGGCGCTGGCGAGCCTGTCGACCCTGTCGCCGGAATCGCTCCGCCAGGCGCGGCGGGCCAAGTTCCTGGCGATGGGCCGGATCTGATCCACGACAAAAAGGGGCCGCCACGCTGGGTGACGGCCCCTTTTTTGTGACAGTGCGGGCGACCGATCAGGACGCCTTCATGTTCGAGCTGACATTGCCGAACGTGGTGTTGAGCTGATTGCCCAGCCCTTGCATCGCGGCGATCGCGGCCACGGCGATCAGCGCCGCGATCAGCCCATATTCGATCGCGGTCGCGCCACGACGATCGCGGATCATTGACACGAGCTTCTTCATGCGGCGCTCCTCTCCCAAGGGACCTGGGACGGCATTGCCCGGCAGCGCCGCCGTCTCCGAAACCGGCGAAGAGTGGAGGCTTACGAAGCCTTCATGTTCGAGGTGACGTTGCCGAACGTCTTGTTGAGCTGGTTGCCCAGACCCTGCATCGCGGCAATCGCGGCCACCGCGATCAGGGCTGCGATCAGACCATATTCGATCGCCGTCGCGCCCTTGGAATTCTTGAGGAAATTGCGAATCTTCTGCATACCCGACTCCATCATCCCAGATACTTCAAACACCGGCCTCGGCGGGCATCCCGATGAGGCTCGCAGACCCTAGGCGAGAGGGGTTAAGAACCGCCTAAATCTGCTGCTTATCGATAGATTTACGGCGGCTTCACCCCGCCTGCTGGACCTTCTGCGACATGTTTCCCCACAACTGCCCGGTCGCGTTGCCCAGACTGGTGAGCCCGGCGATCATCGCCAGGACGATCAGCGCCACGACCAGCCCATATTCCACCGCAGTGGCACCGCGCTGGGCGGAGGCTAGCGCACGCAGAAGATGGATCAGGGCTCGCATCGGCAGTCCGTCTCGTTCAGAAGGCGGGGCCGATTGTCGCAGGATTTGGTTGCAGAGTGCTTATCGAGACAAAGCCGATGCTGCTGGTGGTCGCCGCAGCGATGATCGCGGACGGGCGCGTGCTGGTGCAGCAGCGGCCTGAGGGCAGTTCGCTGCCCGGCCTCTGGGAATTCCCCGGCGGAAAAATCGAACCCGGCGAGTCCCCCGAGGCGGCGCTGGCGCGGGAACTGGACGAGGAACTGGATGTGGTCGTCGATCCCGCGGCGCTGGTCCCGCTCACCTTCGCCAGCGCGCCGCTTGGCGACCGACACCTCGCGCTGCTGCTATACCGTATCGATGCCTGGCAAGGCACGCCGCAGCCGCGCCACGCCAGCGCGCTGGCCTGGGCGGACATGGCGATGCTGCGCAGCCTGCCGATGCCGCCGGCCGATCTGCCCTTTCTGGCGACGCTGGCGCCACTGATCGATTAGAGGGCGATCGCGGCGAGATAGTGGTTGCCGCCGGCATCGATTGCGCTGCCGGCCGGTTCGAATCCCGCCGCGACCAGTGTCGCTTGGTAGACCGCCAGCCCCAGGGATCGGGAAGGACGTCCCGTCAGGGTGTCGGCCCAAGTGCAGGCGTCGCGCGGCGCCGTGAACAGGAAACGGCCGCCGGCGTGCAGCGCGGGTCGGAGGCGGTGAATCAGCGCGATCTGCTCCGCCTCCGCCAACAGGAACAGAAGCCCGATGGTGATCGCCGCGTCGAAGCGTCGCTGAAAGAAGCCGCTGGACTGCACCGGTTCGCAGGCGGTCTCGGCGTTCGGCAGGTTGCGGCGAAAGGCTGCCAGCAGGCGGGGGGAGGCATCCACCCCGAACACGCAAAATCCCTGCGCGGCCAGGGCGGCGGCGATGGGCCAGCCCGTCCCGCAACCGATGTCGAGAATGTCTGCGCCGGGCGGCAGATCGCGCGCCCAGCGCTGTACCTGCTCGGTGCCGATCCCGGACCGAAGTGCCTCGTACGCGTCTGCCACCGTATCCCAGCCCGCTGCGGGATCGTCGCTCATGCGATGCGCATCGGCGGCCGCGCCGCTATGGCTTGGGCTTGAGCGCGTCGAGCAGCGATGCAGTCGCGCTGCCGGGGCGTGCGGGTTTCGGCTGCGAGGGATCCGGCGCCCACCCGGTCAGGTACACGATCGAGAAGCGCTCGGGCGTGCGGCCGTCCGGATCGGCACGCTCGGCAAAGGCGGCGGCGGTGCCGAGCAGCGTCTCGCGCCGCAGTGGCGGCGTGTTCGGCAGCAGGTTGGTTGCGGCCATGCCGCGCAGATCGCGGATCAGCCCGCCCAGCCCGCCATAGCGCACCGTCAGCGTCTCGACATCGGCGACCGGCAGCGTGAAACCGGCGCGCGACAATAGGTCGCCGCCCGCGCGCACATCGATCTGCGGATGGAAGCGGGCCACCGGGCGGTCCGCTTCGGCGGCGAGCAGGCAGGCGCGCAGCGTCGACAGCGTTCCGGCGCCCAGGAAGGCGCCGAGGAAGAGTCCGTCCGGCTTCAGCGCGCGGCGGGCGAGGGCGAGCGCGCCGGGCACGTCGTTCACCGTATCGAGCACGCCGGCCGAGACAACAAGATCGAAGCTCGCCTCGGGGAACGGGTACAGATCCTCGTCAGCATGGATCGCGCCGGTTCTGGCGGCGAACGTGTCGCCGGCCTCCAGTCGGGTGATCGTGGCGCCGGGCCAGTAGAAACTGCCGTCCGAGCTGCCCAGGTCCAGAACCGTGCGGAACTCGCGCTTCACGCCTTCGAGCCGCTCCAGTAGCCCATCGAGCATATGGTCGCGCAGAAAGCCCTCATAGCTGCGGGCGGCGCGGTCGCGACGCTTGCGGCGAAGCGAGCGATCGAAGATTTCGGAGTCGGACACGAGGCGCTTGTGCAGCGGGGCGCGGCTTGGAACAAGATGCGGCGTGGATCCGCGGACGCCCTTCCTTCGGCTGGTTGATCTGGCGCTGCCCCCGCGCTGCCCGGGGTGCGGCGCGATCGTCGAGGCGGATCACCGCTTCTGCGCGGTGTGCTGGGCCAGCCTGCAGTTTCTCGGGCCGCCCTGGTGCGCGAGCTGCCATTTGCCCTTCGCGTTCGATGCAGGCGAAGGGATGCGCTGCGGCGCGTGTCTCGCCGATCCGCCGCCGCATGACGGGGTGCGGGCGGCCGTCGCCTATGGCGATGTCGCGCGGCGGCTGGCGCTGAAGCTGAAATATGGCGGCCGGCTGGCGGCAGCCGAGACGATGGCGCGCGCGATGCTGCGGCTGGTGCCGGATGGGGTGGACCTGATCGTGCCGGTGCCGCTGCACCGCTGGCGACTCTGGTCGCGCGGGTTCAACCAGGCCTTGCTGATTGCCGAAGGCGTGTCACGGCACACCGGGCTGCCGATAGAACGGGACATGCTGCGTCGGGCGAAGGCCACCCCCAAGCTGCAGGGGCTGGGCAGGCGCGCCCGGTCCAAGGCGGTTGCGGGAGCGTTTGCGCTGGCGCCCGATGCCCGCCCAACGATCGAGGGACGTACCATCTTGCTGGTCGACGACGTGCACACCAGTGGCGCTGCCGGCGATGGCTGCGCGCGGCTGCTGAAGCATGGCGGGGCGGCGCGGGTGATCCTTCTGTGCTGGGCGCGCGTTCTTCCCGATCAGCCCCTGGATTGACAAGCCGGGGCCTCGCGCACACCTCTGGAGACATTATGGCAAAGGTCGAAATCTACACCAAGGCGTTCTGCCCCTATTGCACGCGCGCCAAGAACCTCCTCTCCGCCAAGGGCGCGGACTATGAGGAATATGACATCACCATGGGCGGCCCGAAGCGTGCCGAGATGCTGGAGCGCGCGCCTGGCCGCACCACCGTCCCCCAGGTGTTCATCGACGGGAAGCATATCGGCGGCTCGGACGATCTTGCCGCGCTCGACCGGCAGGGCGGCCTGGACCCGCTGCTCGCCGCATGACCCGCGCCGCGCTGCTCCAGATGACGAGCGGGATCGATCCCGCCGCCAACGCCGCGACACTGGTGGCGGCGGTCGCGCAGGCCAGGGCGGGCGGGGCGGCCATGCTGTTCACGCCCGAAATGTCCGGCCTGCTCGATGGCAATCGGGAGCGCGCGCAGGGTCATTATGCGCAGGAGGCCGATGATCTGGTGCTTGCCGCCGTACGCGAGGCGGCGGCCAAGCATGGGACATGGGTTCATTTGGGCAGTCTCGCCGTGCTGCGCGAGGACGGCAAGCTTGCCAACCGCGCCTTCGTGATCGACGACACGGGCAGCATCCGCGCGCGCTACGACAAGATGCACCTGTTCGACGTGGACCTTCCCACCGGCGAAAGCTGGCGCGAGTCCAACAGCTATACGGCGGGCACGGAGCCGGTGGTGGTGGAAACGCCCCTCGGCAAGCTGGGGCTCGCCATCTGCTACGACCTGCGCTTCCCGGACCTGTTCCGTACGCTCAGCAATGCGGGTGCCACGATTCTGGCGGTGCCGGCCGCGTTTACCCGGCCGACTGGGGCGGCGCATTGGCACGTGCTGCTGCGCGCCCGTGCCATCGAGGCGGCGGCGTTCGTCCTCGCCGCGGCGCAGACGGGGACGCATGCCGATGGCCGCGCGACCTATGGCCACAGTCTTGCGATCGACCCCTGGGGCGACGTGCTGCTTGACATGGGCGAGGCCGCCGATCTGGGCTTCGCCGAGATCGATGCCGGGCGACTGGAGGACGTACGCTCGCGCGTTCCGGTGCTCCGCCATCGCCGCGCGATCCCCGAGGCGGCGCAGGCTTGATCGTCTTCGACCTCAAGTGCAGCGCCGCGCATGTTTTCGAAGTGTGGTTCAAGTCGAGTGGCGCCTATGAGGAGCAGCGCGCGCAGGGGCTGATCGCCTGCCCCTATTGTGGCGATGCCGAGGTGACCAAGGCGGTGATGGCACCGGCGGTCGCCGCAAAGGGCAACCAGCTGGCCGAAAAGCCGCCGGTTTCTCCTACCGCTGCGTTCAAGGCGGCGCTTGCCGCGATCGCGGAGATCCAGGCCAGGCAGCTGGAAACCTCGCAATGGGTCGGCAAGGCCTTTGCCGAGAAGGCGCGCGCGATGCATGCAGGGGATGCGCCCGAGGTGCAGATCCACGGTCAGGCGACGCTGGAGGAAGCGAAGGCGCTGGTCGAGGAGGGCGTGCCGGTGGCGCCGCTGCTGGTGCCGGTGGTCCCCCCTGAGGCGCGCAATTGATTTGCCCGGCAGAGGCCGGTACGAGCAGGTCCGTGGCCCGGTAGCTCAGCAGGATAGAGCAAGCGATTCCTAATCGAGAGGTCGGAGGTTCGAATCCTCTCCGGGTCACCACTCCTTCCTCCCCCTGCGCGGGAGCGCCGGGCGGAAGAAGGGGAGCCGCTCCCGAAGGTGCGGCTCCCCAAGGTAGGTCCCCCGCCGGCGGGTGAGGCGGTGATAGGGGCGGAGGGCCGGGTGCCTAGAAGCGGGTGCCGACGCCGAAGCCGAACACCAGCGGATTGAGTTGGACATGCGTCTGGTTGATCGTCCCACCGGTGTTGAGCCGCGCGGTCGTCCCCATGTCGATGTACTTGACGTCCAGGTTCAGGAAGAACTTCTTGTTGAGGTCGATGTCGACACCCGCCTGCAGCGCATAGCCGAAGCTGTCCTTCAGCGAGAGGTCGGTCTTGCCCAGCGCCTTGTTGAGCGAGTCGCTGGCTTTGGCCGAGTAGAAAGTGGTGTAGTTCACGCCGGCGCCGACATAGGGGCGCACTGCCGTCTTGGGCAGGAAGTGATATTGCAGCGTCAGCGTCGGCGGCAGGACCCAGGTATGGCCGACCTTGCCGAGGCTCGCAATCGCCTCACGGCCCTGCAGGTCGTGGCGGGTGCTGGAGACGATCAGCTCGGCACCGATATGGTCCGTCGCCATATAGGTGAAGTCGACCTCGGGCATCACCGCATCGCCGACGCCGACCTGCCCGGTGGGGATACCGGGCTTGATCCCGTCCGACGTTTCGTTGGGGGCGACGACGATGCCGCGCAGGCGAACCAGCCAGTCGCCGGCCGCGATGCCTGCACGGTCCTGTGCCTGGGCGTTCGCGGAGGAAGCCAGCAGGCCGGCGGCGGCCAGACCGACAAAAAGCGACGTACGCATCGTTCCAATCTCCTCGTGTTTGACGAGGCACCGGGTACGCCGAAGAGCGGGGCGCGGTTTTGATCGGGCGCAACGGTGCGCCTAGGTAATGTCCCGAGGGAAAGCGGCTGTCCGTCTGCGGAGCTCTACGTAACGACAGCGCCTGTGCCGCCGCCGCATGCAACGCGCGGAGGCGGATATGTACATGGACAGAAACCAAGCGGCGATGGGCGCGGTGGAATGGACGTTGCCGGCGCGGTGCGCGGCCTGCGGCGTGCGGATGGCGTCGCTGTGCGGCGGCATGTCGGCAAGGGCGCTGGAGGCGCTCAACCGGGTCGGCCGCAAGCGGGTGCTGCGCCGGGGAGAGGTGCTGATCTGGCAGGGCGACATCGCCGAGCAGGTCGGCATCCTGCATCACGGGCTGGTCAAGCTTTCCGCCTCGCTCGAGGATGGTCGGGAACAGATGCTGGGTCTGGCCTTCCCGGCCGATTTCGTCGGCGCGATCGGCGATCGGCCGTCGAGCCACTGCGTCACCGCGCTGACCGAAACGGAATTATGCGTGTTTCCGCGCAGCGCGCTGCCCGCGCTGGTGGAGGCGCATCCGGAGATCGGCCAGGCGCTGCTCAGCCGTGCCTATGACGAACTGGACCAGCTGCGCCGCTGGATGCTGTTGCTCGGGCGCAAATCGGCCGAGGAACGTGTCGCGAGCCTGTTGCTGCAATTCGCCGCGCGGGGCAGCTGTCGGTCCGGTGCGCCCGTGGTGTTGCCGCTCACCCGCCAGCAGATGGCGGAGCTGCTGGGCCTGACGATCGAGACCGTGAGCCGCAAGCTGACCGCGATGAAGCGGGACGGTGTGATCGCCTTGCCCGATTTGCGCAGCTTCGTGATCCTCGATCGCGATGCGCTGGCGACAATCGCGGCGGAGACTCCGTAACTAACCGCATGTCGACGATCGAACGGGCTGCCTAATCTGTCCGCATCCTGGAAGCACACGGGATGTAGATGGAGGCGACCATGAAGAATGTTCTCGTTCTGATGCATGATGACGCCGGTCAGGAAGCGCGGTTCCAGGCGGCAGTGGACTTGACGCGCGGGCTGGAAGGGCATCTGCGCTGCATCGATATCGCCATGGTGCCGGCCTATGTCGGCGATTATGTCGAATTCGGCGGCGGTGCGGCATTGATGGCCGACGAGCAGGTACGCGAGGCTGCCAACCGCGTGCGCATGGAGGCCCGGCTCAAGGCCGAGGAGGTGCCCTATAGCTGGGTCGACGCCACCGGCTTTGCCCGCGAGTGCCTGCGCGATGCCACCGCGCTCGCCGATCTGGTGGTGCTCAACCGCGAGCTCGACAAGATCGACTACCCCGACATGCGCGACCTGATCTGTGATACCATTCTCAAGACCGGCAAGCCGATTGTGGCAGTGCCGCAGACGGTGCTGGCGTTCGACCTGTATGGGCACGCGGTCGTGGCCTGGGACGGCTCCCGCGCCGCCGAGGCCGCGCTCCAGGCAACGGTGCCGCTGCTCAAACATGCCGGCACGGTGTCGATCCTGGTCGTCGATGAAGGCGCGTTGCGGGTGCCGGCCGCTGAGGCGGCCGAGTATCTCTCCCGCCATGGCATCCGACCCGAGATCCGCGTGGTGCCCGCCACCGACACCGTCAGTGGCGCCATTCTGAACACGGTGAAGGCGCTGGATGCGGCGTATCTGGTGATGGGCGGCTTCGGTCACAGCCGATTTCTGGAGGCGGCATTCGGCGGTGTCACCCGGCGGATGCTCGCGGAGAGCCCGGTGCCACTGGTGCTGGCGCACTGACAGGCGCGGGTCGCGGGCTGCAAGCCGGGCAAGAAAAAAGGGCAGGCATCCCGCGATGCCTGCCCTTTTTGTTGTGCGCGCCGCCCGAGCCGGCAGCGGCGCGTAGCTTACTTGACGTGCTTGGCGAGGTGCTTGTTCATCTCGAACATGGTCGCCTTGTCGCCGCCGAAGATCGGCTTCAGCGTGTCGTCGGCCAGAATCTCGCGCTTGTTGGCGGGGTTCTGAAGGTTGTTCTTCTTGATGTATTCCCAAACCTTGCTGACGATCTCGCTGCGCGGCAGATCGGCGGTACCCACGATCTTCGCCAGTTCGGGCGAAGGGGTAACCGGCTTGGCAATGCCGCCGCGTGCTTTGGTCTCGGCCATCGTGTCTAACTCCTGTTCGTGCCCCTTGTTGGGGCTATTCCTTCGTCAGCGCCTCGGGATTGAGAGGCTTCCTCCCCCTTGTCGCAACCAACGATGTACTGCGGTTCGTGCGGTGATGCACGCCCCTGTACGCCTTTGATCGCGGGAAAGGGCGTCTGTCCAGCACAGACCGCACCGAAGCGCGCCCAACCGTCATTTTGCGGCGCTGCGGTGGTGCAGCGACGCAACAGTTTCCCTGAAATTTGTTCGAAAATTGCGGCTTCAGGCAAGCGCGCGCGCCTGAACAAGCCCCTGGAAGGTGCCGCGCACCTCCGGCGAGGCCGCTTCGGTCAGTCGCTGCACATCCGACAGGAAGGCGACGGCATCGGCGCCGGGGGCACGATGGGCCATTTCCCAGTGGCCGAACTCGCGGCGTTCGATCGCGCGGCGGGATAGCATCACGATCGCCCGGTGACGTGCATCCTGCCGGATCCGGGTATAGGCTGCCTCGACCGCGTCCTCCGGTCCTTCCAGCGCCTGAAGAAACCGCCCGGCATCGGCGTAGAGCAGCCCCGTGATCCGGTCGCGCGCATTGTTGCGGCGGGACACGGTCAGGATGTCCTGGGTGGGGCAGGGGGCGGCCGGATTGGCCGAACTGATATAGACGAGCTGCAGCATGGACTTCCTCTCCTGCGAACAAGCTTCTTCGACGCCGACTGGTTAACAATCCCGTAATAGCCCGGAAGCTCCCTTGTTTTGCAGACACTTCGTCCAAGCTGGACAAGATCGTATAATTCCGGCACTAGGAACGCCGTGCTCGACGCCTTGCGCCTTACCCTGCGACTTATCCGCCCTTAGGGGCCGATCTCGCACGTGCGCGTCTCCCCTAAGGGCAAACTGGAACTTCCCTATCGCATCAGGGCTGCGCTAGGCGCAGCCAGACCTTGAAGAGAGACACGGCTCATGTTGCGCGACCCCAGCGTCAAATATCGTCCCTTCCCCCAGGTGAATTTGCCTGATCGGCAGTGGCCCAGCCGCACCATCACCAAGGCGCCGCGCTGGCTCTCCACCGACATGCGTGACGGCAATCAGGCGCTGATCGACCCGATGGACGGCGAGAAGAAGACGCGCTTCTTCGAACTGCTGGTGAAGGTGGGTCTCAAGGAGATCGAGGTGGGCTTCCCGAGCGCGGGCGCCACTGAATTCGATTTCATCTCGGGGCTGGTGCGCGAGGGCAAGGTGCCCGATGACGTGATCGTCCAGGTGCTCACCCAGTCGCGCCGCGATCTGATCGAGACCAGCTTCCAGTCGCTGAAGGGCGCCAAGCAGGCGATCGTCCATCTCTACAATGCGGTGTCGCCGGCGTGGCGCCGCATCGTGTTCAACATGAGCCGCGAGGAAGTACGCCAGATCGCCATCGAAGGTGCCAAGGTGCTCCGCGACGAGGCCGCCAAGCAGCCCGACACCGAATGGCATTTCGAATACAGCCCGGAGACCTTCTCCACCGCCGAGCTCGATTTCTCGGTCGAGGTCTGCGAGGCGGTCATGGATATCCTGCGTCCGACGCCGGAGCGCCCGCTGATCCTCAACCTGCCCGCCACGGTTGAGGCGGCGACGCCCAATGTCTATGCCGACCAGATCGAGTGGTTCTGCCGCAACATCCGCAATCGCGAGAGCGTCGTGATCAGCCTGCACACGCACAACGACCGCGGTACCGGCGTGGCGGCGTCCGAGCTCGGCCTGCTGGCGGGCGCGGATCGCGTCGAGGGCTGCCTGTTCGGCAATGGCGAGCGCACCGGCAATGTCGATCTCGTGACCCTGGCGCTCAACATGTACACCCAAGGGCTGAATCCCGGGCTCGACTTCTCGGACATCGACGAGGTCATCCAGACGGTCGAATATTGCAACCAGCTCCCCGTCCACCCGCGCCACCCCTATGCCGGAGACCTGGTGTTCACCGCCTTCTCCGGCAGCCATCAGGACGCGATCAAGAAGGGCTTTGCGTCGCAGTCGGCGCGCAACGACCAGATGTGGGACGTGCCTTATCTGCCGATCGATCCCAAGGATCTCGGCCGCGATTACGAAGCGGTGATCCGCGTCAACTCGCAGTCGGGCAAGGGCGGCGTCGCCTGGGTGCTCGAACAGGACAAGGGGCTCAAGCTGCCCAAGCGCATGCAGGCGGAGTTCTCCAAGCACGTCCAGGCGCTGGCCGACGCGACCAGCCGCGAGCTCAACGCCGCGGATATCTGGGGCCTGTTCGAACGCGTATATCTGCCCGGTGACAAGGATCGGATCGCGCTAGTCGATTATGAGGAGACGGGCAGCGCCGGCAGCCGTGTGTTTGTCGGCCGCATTTCGATCGACGGCGCGGCGCAGTCGATCTCCGGCCGTGGCAACGGCCTTATTTCGGGTGTGGTCGATGCGCTGGCGGGTTCGACCGGACCGCGCTTCGACGTGGTGGACTATAGCGAACATGCCATCGGTGGCGGCGCGGACGCGCAGGCGGCCGCCTATGTGGAATGCCGCACCGAGGATGGTCGCACGGTGTTCGGCGTCGGTATCGATGCCGATATCGCCACCGCTTCGGTGCGCGCCGTGTTGAGTGCTGCCAACCGGGCCTGATCAGGCCGGCCCTGCCGCGGTGCGGCGGGGCCTTCGCCGGCTCAGTCGACGGTTGTGAGATCCCGCGCGGGCGCGGCCATGCGGCTGCCCGCGCCGGGACCGGTGCGCTGGAACCGGAATGCGCCTGCGCGCTGGGCGAGCGCGTTCACTTCGCCGGACAGGTTGCGGATCGCCGCAGAGGTTTCTTCGACCATCGCGGCATTCTGCTGCGTCACCAGATCCATTGCCTTCATCGCCGTTGCCACCTGGCTTACGGCCGCGGACTGGGCGTGGTTGTCATGGTCGATGGCCGAGATCAGGTCGTGCACCGCCTCGACATCGCCCGAAATGGTGTCGAGCGCAGTGTCGGTATCGTGCACCGCGTCGGCCGCCTGGATGATGTCCACCTGGGTCTCGCTCAGCATGTCGCGTGCCTGCTTGGCCTGATCCTCCGCGCGCAGCGCGAGCGCGGCGACGAGATCCGCGACGACCATGAAGCCGCGGCCGGCTTCGCCCGCCCGGCCGGCTTCGACCGCGGCGTTCATAGCGAGAACGCGGGTCTGGAAGGCGATCTTGTCGAGCCCCTCGATGACGCCGTCGATATTCTTGGCGCTGCCGCTGGCGCGGTCCATCGCCTGCACCGCGCGGGCGGTGGTGCCGCGACCGGCGCGCAGCGCGGTGGTGGCTTCGCCGGCGCGCTTCACGGTGTTGTCGGCTGCGATCATCGTCGCGCGCAGGCGTTCCTCGATCTTTTCCAGGGCCATGGTTGCCTGGGCCAGATTGGCAGCGCTCTTCTCGGTACGATGGGCGAGATCCTCGGAACCGTGCGCGATCTCGTTCGAGGTCGAGCGAATGTTCTCCGAGCTTTCGCTGACCAGCTGGATGCGGGTGCGCAGCGACGCGATCGCCTCGTTGATGTTCTGGCGGAGGACCTCATACTCCTCCGGGAACCGGCGGTCGATCGTGCGGGTAAGGTCGCCCTCGCGCAGTGCGAGCAAACCGTTGCCGAGTACTTCCGTCACCTCCCGCTGTGCTTCCAGCTTGCGAGCGTCGGCGTCGCTCTGGGCGGCGGCGGCGGCGCGGTAATGCTCCAGGCCACAGGCGATCCGGCCCATTTCGTCGCCACGATCCTGATAGGGAATGGCGGCCACCTCGCCCCGTGCCAGCCGATCGGTGAGGCCGGAAAGAGTGCCGATCGGCTCCAGCACGCGGCGGTACATGGTCAGGTAGAAATGGGCGGCCTGCCCAGCGACGATCAGCCCGAGTACGCCCACGATGCCGATCGCGAGGTAGAATTCGAAATTGCCCTTGGCCTTGATCTCCACCTGCGCGTCGTTCGCCATCTTCACCAGACGGTCGATCGCGCTGCGGTGCTCGGCATAGAGCGTGCCCAGCTTGGCGTAGCTTGCGTCGATGGCGGCGCGGTCGCCCTTGCGTGCGGCGGGGATCAGCCCCTGATCGAGTTCCTCCCAGAATTTCTGCGCCGCCGGGTGCGCCTGCTGCAGCAGCTGGCCGCGCAGGTCCTCACCGATACGCGCCGTGTGCCAGAACTGGTTTCGCTCGTCATATTGCTTGTGCAGGTCGGTCAGGCGGGTTTCGTGTTCGCGCACCGTTTCCGGGTTCCGCGCGATGAGCGATGCTTCGAGGTAAGGCTCGATGATATATTCGGGCGGAGGGAGAATGTCCGCGATCAGATCGGCATTGAGCTGCTGGCGCAACTGCATCTCACCGCCCATGCGAATGCGATCGAGCCGCCACGCAGCCAGCAGCCCGCCGGCGAGCAGGATCGCCATCATGGCTAATGCACTGTTGCGAACGAAGCTTGCAATCGACATTAACGATCCTCTGGTGGCAGGCGCGCATCCCCACATGGGCTCCCTCCGGGGAGACCCTTCACTGGATTATAGGGGAGAGGATCGGGCAGAATGGCCCTGTTCAGGATAATTCCTGCATATTCGTAAGAGTACGTATGATCTCGCACCCGACGCGCGCGTCGGGGTAGATGTCCTGCTTCATCGAGCGAACGCGGACTTCGATGACGCGGGGGTCGCGCATGGCGAGCGCGGCGACTTCCTCGCACAGCACTTCCTGCAATTCGAAATGCCGCGACACGGCAAGGGCATGGATGCCGGTTCTGAGGAAGTCATAATCGACGACCGCGTCGATCCGGTCGGCCGGTACAGCCGGATAGCGGCAGGTCATCGCTACGTCGATCCGCACGCGCTGGGGTGCCGCGCGCTCTTCCGGATGGATGCCCAGCCCCATCGAGATTTCGAGGGCGTCGAGATGGATCACATAGTCAGGCATCGGGGCGGTGCTCACGTCCTTCGAACATCACGTCGCTGTCGCGCGCGATGAAATGCTGGCCGCAATCGACGAATACATTCTGCCCGGTGATGCTGCGGCACGTCAGCAAATGGGCTACCGTAGCGGCGATGTCGGCCGGATCGACCGTGCGACGCAGGAGGTTCTGCGTGCCGGTGCGGGCGAACTCCTCGGCGCTCTGGTCCAGGCTGGGCAGGGTCAGGCCGGGCGATACCGCGTTTACCCGCACGCGAGGTGCCAGCTTCTGCGCCAGCATGTGCGTCGCCCCCTGCAGTGCAAGCTTCGAACAGGTGTAGCTGAAGAAATCCGGGTTGAGATTGCCCACCTTTTGGTCGAGCAGGTTGACGACCGCACCCTCGGCCAGGTCCACCTGGGCAGCAAGCGCCATCGCCAATCCCACCGGGGCGGCGAGGTTCACGTGCATGTGCCGGTCGAGCAGGGCGTAGTCGGCAATCGGCGGCTGGTCATAGCCGAACAGCGAGGCGTTGTTGACCACCGCGTCGAGCGGCCCGCCCAGCGTGTCCCGACACGCCTCGATCAAGGCGGCGGGAGCCGCGGGATCGGCAAGTTCGGCACAGACGACCGACGCCGTAGCGCCGGCCGCGCGCAGATCGGCAACGAACGCCTCGGCCTCGTCGGGCGAGTGATGATGATGGACCGCGACCGCCCATCCGCGTGCGGCGAGGCCGCGCGAGATGGCTGCGCCGATGCGGCGCGCGCCGCCCGTGACCAGCACGCGCCCCGGCATCAATAGCCCATCAGCTTGAGCACTTCGGCCCGGCTGCGCTCGTCCTCGCGGAACACGCCCATCATCCGGCTGGTGACCATGCCCACGCCCGGCGTGCGCACGCCGCGCCCGGTCATGCAGCCATGCTGTGCCTCGATCACGACCGCGACGCCTTGCGGGTGCAGGTTGTTCCAGATGCAGTCGGCCACCTGCGCGGTGAGCCGTTCCTGCACCTGCAGCCGGCGCGCAAAGGCGTGCAGGACACGCGCGAGTTTGGAAATGCCGACAACATGGTCCCTGGGCAGATAAGCAATCGATGCCTTGCCGGTAATCGGTGCCATGTGATGCTCGCAATGTGACTGGAAGGGAATGTCCTTCAGCAGCACGATCTCGTCATAGCCGCCCACTTCCTCGAACACGCGGGAGAGGTGGTGCGCGGGATCCTCGGCATAGCCGGCGCAATATTCCTTCCAGGCGCGCGCCACGCGCAGGGGAGTATCGAGAAGGCCTTCGCGATCGGGATCGTCCCCGGTCCAGCGGAGCAGGGTACGAATGGCCTCGGCCACGTCCTGGGGCACGGGGATCTTGGGCGCGGGGGTAACCAGATCGCCGTCTTCGGGATCATGGGCGTGATCGTGCATGGTTCGTCCTTTCGGTCGCCGGTTCGCCTTCCCTTACGGCAAGCGTGCTTTGCCCGAATGGCCGCGAAACCTGGTACCGAAGTCCGCGGAAAACCGAGGTTTTCAGGGAATTTGGTAACGTTTGCTTCATTGACCTCCGGAAAAACCCGGCGTTAGCTTGAACCTGCAAAAACAGCAAAGTCGCGACCGGCGCAAGATCGGGGCGGCCAGGGAGAGCAAGGACCATGACGAAGGGCGATATGCTCGGCGCGTCGGCAATGATGCTGGCGCTCGCCGTCTCTCACTCCGCAGCCGCGCAGGAACGGCAGCCCACGCCGCCCGCAACGACCCAGGATCAGGGCTATGTCTCGGCCAACGAGATCATCGTCACCGCCACCCGCCGCAACGAAACGGTGCAGGACGTGCCGGTGGCGATCACCGCGATCAGCCCGCAGCTGCTGGAAAACGCCGGCGTCGACAATGTCCGCGATCTGGAACAGCTCGCGCCCTCGCTGCAATCCTCGACCGGCCAGTCCTCGGCCACCGGCACCACCATCTACATTCGCGGCATCACCACCGGCGGCGACAATCCCGGGTTCGAGCCGGCGGTGGGTGTCTTCATCGACGGCGTGTTCCGCGCGCGCTCGGGCGTCGCGATTTCCGAGCTGCCCGAGCTGGAGCGGGTGGAGATCCTGCGCGGGCCGCAGGGCACGCTGTTCGGCCGCAACACCTCGGCCGGCGCGCTGAGCATCTTCACCGCCCGGCCGAAGTTCGAGCCCGGCGGCTATGTCGAAGCCGGGTACGGCAACTACAACGCCTATGAAATGCGCGGGGCGATCACCGGCCCGGTTTCCGAAAAGATCGCGCTGCGGCTGGACGGTGCCTATCGCAAGCGCGACGGCTATATCGACGATGCCAACAGCGACCGGGCGATCAACGATCTCAATCGCTGGCTGGTGCGCGGGCAGGCGCTGTTCGATGGTGGCCCGGTTACCTTCCGGCTGATCGGCGACTATTACGAGACCGACGAGCATTGCTGCGGGGCGATCTCGGCAGTGCGCGGTACGCTTGCCCCGGTGATCCAGGGTATCGCGGCGGCGCAGGGGCTGACCGGCCTTTACACCGGCGCGCCGAGCGGCCGCATCCAGGCCTTTTCGCCCAATCGCGACTATGGCGAGAAGGTGCGCGATTACGGGGCGTCGGGCGAACTCAACTGGGATCTGGGTCAGGTCAAGCTCACCGCGATCACTGCCTATCGCCGCTGGCAAGTGCTGCGTGCGCAGGACATCGACTTTTCCGGCATCGATCGTGCCTATCGCGACGGCTATCGCAACCAGCTGACGGATTTTACCCAGGAAGCGCGGCTGCAGGGATCTGCACTGGGCGGCAGGCTCGACTGGCTCGTCGGCGCCTTTTATCTCAACGAGAGCAACCGCCTGCGCGATACCGTGCGTACCGGCAATGATTCCAATCGCTATGTCGATTCGATCTTCTCGGCGCAGTTGCGGCCGCTGTTCGGCACGCCGGTACAGTTCTACGGATCGCTGGGGGCAGGGGTGCCGACCTTCGGGCAGGTGCTGCTCAATCCTGCCGCGCCGCCGGCTGCCTATGGCCAGCTGGCGCCGCTGGTGACGCTGTTCCGCGCGCAGGCGGGCACCGCCCCGCTTCCGGGCATTGCGATCGTGCCCGGCCTGGCAGCGCTGGCACTGCAGCCGCTGCAGGGCAATACGCCGGGGCAGGGCAACAATAACGACGACTTCCGGGTGAAGACCAACGCCTTCGCGCTGTTCACCCACAATATCATCAACCTCACCGACAAGCTGTCGCTGACGCTCGGCGCGCGCTGGAACCACGAGACCAAGGACCTCAGCGCGACGATCAACAGCACCACCGGCGCCTGCACCTTCTTCAACCAGGCGCGGACCGGCAATGCGGCCGCCGCGGCCTATGCCAATATCCTGCGCCAGGTGCCGGGGCTGTTCAACAACCTGTTCCTGCTCAGCTGCAATCCGGCGGTGAACAGCGAGTTCAACGGCGCCTATGCCGACAAGCGCAGCGAGGACCAGCTGACCGGTACGGTGAAGCTCGCCTACAAGTTCAGTCCGCGCGTGCTCGGCTATGCCAGCTATGATCGTGGCTACAAGTCGGGCGGCTACAATCTCGACCAGGCGACGTTCGACTCCGTCCTGCTCGGCGGCAACGGCGCGCAGGCGGGCGACCTGCATTTCTCCAAGGAGACCGTGGACGCCTTCGAGCTGGGCCTGAAGACACAAGTGAGCCGCCAGTTCACCCTCAACCTTGCCGGCTTCTATTCGAAATTCTACAATCTCCAGAGTCTTGTGTTCAGCGGCACCAACTTCGTGGTGCAGAACGTGCCGAAGACGACCAGCAAGGGCGTGGAGGCCGAGGCGACGCTGCAACCGGCGCGGTCGCTGGTCTTCCAGCTCGGCTACAGCTTCATCGATGCGCGCTATGACGACGACGGCAAGAATTTCGCCGGCACGCCGCTCGTCGGCAAGGGCAACCTCCAGGTCGACAACCAGCCGCGACACACGGTCACCGTCGCCGGGACCTGGACGCCGCCGATCGCCAGGGGGATCAACGGGCTGCTGCATGTCGACATGCGCTACAACAGCGAGGTCAACATCCCGTCCAGCCCGCCGGACGCGAACGGGCGCAACGCGCTGTACAACCAGGGCTATCCGCTGGTCTCGGCGGCGGTGGGCGTGCAGAGCCCGGACGGGCGGCGCAGCCTGACCTTCTGGGTCGAGAACCTGACCAACCAGTTCTACTATATCACCGGCTTCGGCGTGCCCGAGCAGAACGGCAACTATGCCGGCTATCCCGGCACGCCCCGCTTCTATGGGGTGCGGGCGAAGATCGGCTTCTGATCAGCGGTCGAACAGGCGGTCGAGCGGACCGTCGGCGAGGCACCAGAGCAGCGCGACCAGCGCGGCACAGGCAAGCCCCGCCGGCGGCGAGATCGTCGCGATCGCAAGCCCCCCCAGATAGAGCAGGCAGGCGACCGTGCCCTTGCGCAGCGTGCGGCGGTGATAGGCCTGCGCGGCCGGGCTCTGCGCGCCGGTGCGGCGGATCACGCGCTGCAGCCAGTTATAGGCGAAGGACGGGAGCAGCATCACGAGCATGTAGAGCAGCGTCGCCTCGCGGCTGAAATGCTGTTCGCCGAGATAGGCGGTGGCGAAGGGCACCAGCGAAAGCGTGAACAGCAGCACGATGTTCGACCAGAGCAGCGCGTTGCCGGCGCGGGTGGCGTGCTGGAACAGCCGGTGGTGGTTCACCCAGTAGATCGCCACATAAGCATAGCTGAGGCCATAGGCGAGGAAGACCGGCCACTGCGCGGCCAGCGCGCCGAGCCCGGGTGCCGCCGGCGCGTGCAACTCCAGTACCATGATGGTGACGATGATGGCGATCACGCCATCCGAAAATGCCTCGACGCGCTTGGCGCCATCGCGGCCTTCCTGATCCTGCATATCCGTCCTCCTGCCCACGCCGGTGGTGGCGCAGGCAGGAGGCGGAGGCAACTAGACCAAGGGTTTACGCAGCCGAGTGACCGCAGGCCCCCCGACCGTCACCCCAGCGTCTGCCGGCATGACGGCGGTTGTGCTTACTTCGCCGAGAACGCCGCGTTGATGTGCAGCTTCACGTCGTCGGAGACGAAGGGGACATACTTGTCCATGCCGAAATCGCTGCGCTTGATCGTGGTGGTCGCCTCGAAGCCGAAGTTCAGCTTCTTCATCATCGGATTGGTGCCCGCGCCGACCAGGCTGGTGTCGAGCGTGACGGGCTTGGTGACACCGTGCAGCGTCAGGTCGCCGGTGATCTGCGCCTTGGTGCCGCTCACGACCACCTTGGTCGAGACGAAGCGGATCGTCGGATACTTGGCGGAATCGAAGAAGTCCGGCGAGGCGAGGTGCTTGTCGAGCGCCGCGACGGTGGTGACGATGCCGCTGGTAGGGATGGTGATGTCGAGCTTGGCGTCGTTCGGCTTGGCCGGATCGATCGTCAGCGAGCCGGTGGTGCCGCCCACCTGGCCGGTGAACTGGCTGAAGCCGAAGTGATTGACGGTGAAGTCGACCTGGGTGTGGCCGGTGTCGACCGCATAGGTGCCGGCGGGAACGCGGGCCGCGTCCGCCCGGCCGGGCAGTTCCTGGGCGAAGGCGACCGGGGCGGTCGCGAAAAGGGCGAGGGCAATGAGAGCGCGCATGGGTGTTCCCTTCGGGTGGTTGCGTCGCTCCCGTAATGAGGCTGCCGGCCACGCAATGCTAGTGCGCAGCCGGCAACTTATGGTTTCCGCTTGTGATCAGTTCTTCGACTGATCGACGAGCTTGTTCGCGCCGATCCACGGCATCATCGCGCGCAGTTCGCTGCCGACCTGCTCGATCTGGTGGCGCTTGGCGGCGATGCGGCTGGCCTTGAGCTCGGGCTGGCCGGCGCGGTTGTCGAGCACGAAGTCCTTCACGAAGCGGCCCGACTGGATGTCGGCGAGCACGCGCTTCATTTCCTTCTTGGTCTCTTCGGTGATGATGCGCGGGCCGGTCTTGATGTCGCCATATTCGGCGGTGTTCGAGATCGAATAGCGCATGTTGGCGATGCCGCCCTCATACATCAGGTCGACGATGAGCTTGAGCTCGTGGAGGCACTCGAAATAGGCCATTTCGGGGGCATAGCCCGCCTCGACCAGCGTCTCGAAGCCGGCCTGGACCAGCGCGGTCGCGCCGCCGCACAGCACGGCCTGCTCGCCGAACAGATCGGTTTCGCACTCTTCGCGGAAGTTGGTCTCGATGATGCCCGAGCGGCCGCCGCCGACGCCCGACGCATAGGCCAGCGCGACGTCATGCGCGTTGCCCGAGGCGTCCTGGTGGATCGCGATGAGGCAGGGGACGCCGCCGCCGCGGACATATTCGCTGCGCACGGTATGGCCCGGGCCCTTCGGCGCGATCATGATCACGTCGATGTCCGCCGGCGCTTCGATCAGGCCGAAATGGATGTTGAGGCCGTGGGCAAAGGCGAGCGCCGCGCCCGGCTTCAGATTGCCCTTGAGGTCGTTCTCGTAGATCGCGGCCTGATGCTCGTCGGGCGCCAGGATCATCAGGATGTCGGCCCAGGCGGCGGCTTCCTTGTTCGGCAGTACCTTGAAGCCGGCGGCTTCTGCCTTGGCGGCCGAAGCCGAGCCCGGGCGGAGCGCGATCGCCACGTCCTTGACGCCCGAATCGCGCAGGTTCTGCGCATGCGCATGGCCCTGGCTGCCATAGCCTAGGATGGCGATCTTCTTGTCGGTGATCAGGTTCAGATCGGCGTCGCGATCGTAATAGACACGCATGGTGGTATTCTTCCCTTTCAAATCTGCGGTGCGCGGCTGCGCGGAAACGGTCAGGCGGCTTCGCGGCCGCGCGAGATCGCGACGATACCGGTGCGGGCGACTTCGACCAGTCCCACTTCGCGCATCAGCTCGACGAAGCGGTCGATCTTGTCGATCGTGCCGGTGATCTCGAAGACGAAGCTGGAGATGGTCGCGTCGACCACCTTGGCGCGATACACCTCGGCAAGGCGCAGCGCCTCGATCCGGTGATCGCCGCTGCCCGCTACCTTGATCAGCGCCAGCTCGCGTTCGACATGCTCGCCCTTGGCGGTGAGATCGACCACCTTGTGGACCGGTACCAGCCGCTCGAGCTGGGCGATGATCTGCTCCATCACCGGTGCCGAGGCGAAGGTGACGATGGTGATGCGGCTGATCAGATCGTCGTCGCTGATTTCGGACACGGTGAGCGACGAGATATTGTAGCCGCGCGCCGTGAACAGGCCGGCGATCCGCGCGAGGATGCCCGGCTCGTTATCGACGATGACCGCCAGCGTGTGGCGCTCGATGGCTTCTTCCTTGATATGCATCTCTACCCCTTCGATCCTGCCCTGCGGGAGGATCCACAATCCGTTCAGACCAGCGCCTTGGCCTCGTCGTCCATCTCGCCGGAGACTTCGCTTGCCTGGAGCAGCATCTCGGTATGCGCCGCCCCGCTCGGGATCATCGGGAAGCAGTTGGCGAGCTTCGCCACGCGGCAGTCGACCAATACGGGGCCGTCATGGTCGAGCATCGCCTGGATGCCGTCCTCCAGCTCCGCGCGCTTCTCGATGCGGATGCCCTTCCAGCCATAGGCCTCGGCCAGCTTCACGAAATCGGGCAGCGCATCCGAATAGCTTTCCGAATAGCGCGACTGGTAGGTCAGCTCCTGCCACTGGCGGACCATGCCCATATATTCGTTGTTGAGGATGAAGATCTTCACCGGCAGGCGATACTGGGTCGCGGTCGCCAGCTCCTGGATGTTCATCTGGATCGAGGCCTCGCCCGCAATGTCGATGACGAGCTCGCCCGGATTGCCCAGCTGTGCGCCGATCGCCGCCGGCAGGCCATAGCCCATCGTGCCGAGGCCGCCGCTCGTCAGCCACTTGTTCGGCGCCTCGAAGCCGAAATGCTGGGCCGCCCACATCTGGTGCTGGCCGACCTCCGTGGTGATGATCGGTGCACGGTGCTTGGTCGCCTGGTACAGCGCGCGGATTGCCCGCTGCGGCATGATCGTCTCGCCGGCTTCCGGGAAATCGAGGCAGCGGCGGGCGCGCCAGCCCTGGATGCGGCTCCACCACTCGCCCAGATCGGGCTTGGGATGGCCGCGCGACTTCCAGCTCGCGGCCATCGCGTCGAGCGCACGGGCGCAATCGGCGATGATCGGCAGATCGACACGGACATTCTTGTTCACGCTCGATCGATCGATGTCGATGTGCACCTTCCGGCTGTTCGGCGCGAAGGCGTCCAGACGGCCGGTGACGCGATCGTCGAAGCGCGCGCCCACCGCGATGATCAGGTCGGCCTGGTTCATCGCCATATTGGCTTCATAGGTGCCGTGCATGCCGAGCATGCCAAGCCACTGGTCCGACGAGGCGGGCAGGGCGCCCAGGCCCATCAGCGTCGAGGTGACCGGCGCGCCGGTGAGCGCCGCCAGCTCGCGCAGCAGGCGCGTGGCTTCGGGCCCCGAATTGATGATGCCGCCGCCGGTGTAGAAGACCGGGCGTTCGGCCGCGGCGAGCATGTCGACCGCTTCCTGGATCCTAGCCGCCTCGGGCTCGGTCTGCGGCCGATAGGTCTTGTGCTGGATCGGCCCCGGAGCCTCGTAGCGCGCGGTGGCGACCTGGACGTCCTTGGGGATGTCGATCACGACCGGGCCGGGGCGGCCCGAGGTGGCGATGTGGAACGCCTCATGGACGGTCGCGCCCAGCAGCTCGGGCCGCTTCACCAGATAGTTGTGCTTGGTGCAGTGGCGCGTGATGCCGACCGTGTCCGCCTCCTGGAAGGCGTCGGTGCCGATCAGCGCGGTGGGAACCTGGCCGGTGATGACGACCATCGGGATCGAGTCCATCAGCGCATCGGTGATGCCGGTGATCGCATTGGTCGCGCCGGGCCCCGAGGTGACCAGGACGACGCCGGGCTTGCCCGTCGAGCGCGCATAGCCTTCGGCGGCGTGCGTCGCGGCCTGCTCGTGGCGGACCAGGATGTGCTTGATCCGGTCCTGCTTGAACAGGGCGTCGTAAATCGGAAGCACGGCACCGCCGGGATAGCCGAACACGACTTCCACCCCGAGATCGGTCAATGCCTCGATCAGGATGTCTGCGCCGCTCTTCTCGGTCACCTTTGCCTCCACGCCTTCGAAAAATGGTTTACAGAACGGACAAGCCGTCGGAGTGGGGCTGCTACCCGCACGAAAATGATGCGTCAACCCCTAAGGAAATAATTTCCTTTCAATATGGCTCAAGTTTATGTATGTATCTGTCTCCGCCGTCACCTCCCATCCCCCTGGAGGCTGGCGGCGGAACCAGGTGTACTGTCGCTTGGCGTATTGGCGGGTAGCGGTAGCGCCTGCCGCCAGCGCCGTCTCGGCAATCCATTCCCCGGTCAGGACCCTGCCGATCTCGTCGACGCCGATCGCACGCAGCACCGGCGCATCGGCGGGTACGTCGGTGCGCGCAAGAAGGGCGCGGACCTCCTCCTCGGCGGTCGCCAGCATCATGCCGAAGCGCCGGTCAATACGCGCGCCCAGCCAGTCCCGATCGGGCAGCAGGATCAGCGGCGCGAGGTGCACGCTGCCGCCGATGCCGCCCTCGCGCCGGTCCTGCCAATCAGCAAGGGTGCGACCGGTGGAGCGGATCACCTCGAGGGCGCGGGCGACGCGCGTGGTGTCTGTGGCATTCAGCCGCGCCGCCGCAGCGGGGTCGGCGAGGGTGAGCGCCGCATGCGCCTCGCGGACGGGCAGCGTGCGCACGTCCGCGCGAATGCCGGGGTCGATCTCGGGGATGGGGGCGATGCCGTCGATCAGCGTGCGGAGGTAAAGACCGGTGCCGCCGACCAGGATCGGCAGGCGATCCTGCGCATGGGCCTCGGCGATTGCGGCACGTGCCTCCGCCGCCCAGCGCGCCGCCGAGCACGCCTCGGCGCCGTCGATATGGCCGAACAGCCGGTGCGGTGCGCGGGCTTCCTCTTCCTCCGAGGGGCGGGCGGTGAGGATACGGAGATCGGCATAGACCTGCATCGAATCCGCGTTGATCACCGTGCCGCGATGCTTTTCGGCGAGCGCCAGCGCCAGCGCGGACTTGCCGCTGGCCGTCGGCCCTGCAATGAGCGCGACGCGCGGTAGCCCAGGGGAAATCATGTTCATTGCGACGCTGATAGCAGAAGGTCTCACGTCAGGGCAGGTCGACGCGGCTGCCGATCGCCTTTCGGGCGCTGGTTGTTCGCCGGGCACATGGCGCTGGCTCGACGAAAGCATTGCTGCCGACCTGCCCTTCGCGACGGATCCCGGTGCCGCGCGCGTCGCGCTTGAGGGTGCCATTCAAGGCGCCGACGTGATCGTGCAGGTGGAGGCGCATCGCGAAAAGAAGCTCCTCGTCGCCGACATGGATTCGACCATGATCACCGTCGAGTGCATCGACGAACTGGCCGATTATGCCGGGATCAAGCCGCAGATCGCCGAGGTGACCGAGCGGGCGATGCGCGGCGAACTGGACTTCGCCGAGGCGCTCGATGCCCGCGTGGCGCTGCTCAAGGGCCTGCCCGAGACCGCGATCGACCAGTGCCTCGAAGAACGCGTGCGGCTGATGCCGGGCGCCGAGGCGCTGGTGCAGACGATGCGGGCGCGCGGGGCGCATACCATCCTCGTCTCCGGCGGCTTCACCCGCTTCGCCGAGCCGGTCGGCACGCGGATCGGCTTCGAGCGCCGCATCGCCAACGTGCTGGAGATCGAGGACGGCAGGCTCACCGGTACCGTCACCAAGCCGATCGTCGACAGCAGCACCAAGGAGACCACCCTGCTCGGCGCGATCGCCGAACTGGGCCTTGCGCCCGAACAGACCATGGCGGTGGGCGACGGCGCCAACGACCTGGCGATGATCCGCAAGGCGGGGCTTGGCGTCGCCTATCACGCCAAGCCGATCGTCGCGGCCGCGGCCGGCGCGCGGATCGACCATGGCGACCTCACGGCGCTGCTCTATGCCCAGGGCATCGCACGCGCCGAGTGGGTCACCGCCTGAACGCCTAGCGAACGCCGCGGCCGAAGGTGTAGCTGAGCGCAAGGCCGCCGGAGAACTGGTTCTTCGAGCCTAGGCGCCGGGTGATCGGCGATCGCGCGGCGTCGCCCGTCAGCCGATCATAGCCGAGATAGCCATAGAGGCCCCAGCGCGTCGTCAGCTGCCGAATGCCCGTGGCGGCGAGACCGACGCTGTGTACGACGTTATCCCCCACCCGATAGACGGGCAGACCAGCCGCCGTCGCATCGCGCTGGGTGACGCCGAAATAGGCGCGGCGATAGCGGGCATCGGACAGGTTTACCCGCGGGCCGACCGCGACCAGCCAGCGATCGCCGTCGCGCTGGACATAGTCGAGCGCCAGCATGCTCACCACGCCCTCATGGCCGTTCACGCCCTTGCGCAACTCGCCATAGGCGCGGACCTGCGGCAGCAGATAATAGCCGGCGAACACGCCCGGCTCCACCGTGAAGCCGATCTTGGTGAGGTCTGCACCGGCGCGCTTGCGGGTACGGGCGCTCTGCAGGCCGATGGCGATACCGGCCTCGAGACCGTCGCGATCGTAGAGCGTGATGTTGGGGCTCTCGTCGGCCGCTTCATATTCGAACTGGGCGTCCCCGCGCGCAGTGGCAAAATCGAACAGCGGTCGGACGGCATTGTGATCGGCGCCGGGGTAGCTGGGGACCGCCTGCGCCCCGATGGCGATCCGGTACCGGCGTGCGCCGTCCGCATCGTCGCCCGATTGTGCATGAGCGGGCAGGGCGAAAGCGAGCAGGGCGCCCGCCGCTAGAGCTACGCGTTGCATCATGGTGTCTCCCTCTATCGCTGCACTGCCATGCAGGGCGCGAGGGCGCCACAGGCTTTTTCGGCCTCCGCCCGGGTGGCAAAGGGCCCGACCAGCAATCGGGTGAGCGTACCCGACTTGGGGTAGAAGGGCTGGCGGCCGGGGAAGCGGGGGCGCACCTGCCCCCACAGCTTCTCGGCATTGCCCGGCGTGGCGAAGGCGCCAAGCTGCACGCGCCACGGGCCCGTAGCTGCAACCGGCGCCGGTGCCCGCGGCGTGCCCGCCGCCGTGCGCGTGGCGCGGGGCGCGCGGGGCGGCGCGGCGGCGACGCTGGTATCGGCACTGAGGGCCGGGGCCCGCGCCGGCGCACCCGCTGCGGGCGCGGTGGCGCGCTCGTCCGTCGCATAGCGATCGGCAAGCGCCTTGCCCGCCTGCCGGTCGGCGATCGGAATATACTGGTCCATTTGCTCCAGAGTCCTGGCCGCGGCGTCCAGACCGCCGGCGGCGGCGCGCAGCATGAGCGCATAGGCACGCACCCAGTTCTTGGCGACGCCGTCGCCGTTGAACAGCATCACCCCCAGCAGATATTGCGCGCGCGGCTCGCGATGCACCACGGCGCGCTCCAGCCACGGCACTGCGGCCTCACGCTTGCCGTTCTCGAACAGGACCATGCCGTAGTTCGCCTCGGCCAGTTCATGTCCCTGCGCGGCCGCTAGGCGATACCATTGCTCGGCTGCGGCAAGATCCACCGGTACACCGCGGCCCAGCTTGTAGATCTGCCCCAGATTATATTGCGCGTCCGGATCGCCCTTGGCGGCGGCGGCGCGCCAGTGCTGCATCGCGGCGGCAAAGTCCTGCCGATTATAGGCCTCGACCCCGGCCTTGACGGCTGCATCCTGTGCCAGCCCGAGACTGGACGTGCCAAGCAACGCAAAGAAGAGCAGGGCAGCAGAGATGCGCATGCGCGAAGTTTCCCCATGGTCCGGTGCCGATCGCATCGGCGATATCGACCTAGCGCGTTAAGCGTTCTGCGTTAACCCGATCTTATCCGCGCGCATGGCACCCCTTTCGCGACGTACCCGTGATTTCGAGAGGATAGATGCGCGTCCTGGCGCTGGCTTCGCAAAAAGGTGGATCGGGCAAGACAACCTTGTCCGGCCATCTGGCGGTGCAGGCGCAGATCAGCGGTGCCGGTCCGGTGGCGATGATCGACCTCGATCCGCAGGGCTCGCTTACCGATTGGTGGAACGAGCGCGAGGCGGATCTGCCCGCGCTTGCGCAGACCAGCATCGCGCGGCTCGCCGCGGATATCGAGCTGCTTCGCCAGCAGGGCTTCAAGCTCGCGGTGATCGATACGCCGCCCGCCATCACCCAGGCGATCCTCACCGTCATCCAGGTGGCCGAACTCATCGTGATCCCGACGCGCCCGAGCCCGCATGATTTGCGGGCCGTGGGGGCAACCGTCGAGCTGTGCGAGCGTGCCCACAAGCCGCTGCTGTTTGTGGTCAACGCCGCCACCCAGAATGCGCGGATTACCGCCGAGGCGGCACTGGCGCTCTCGCAGCACGGTACGGTCGCCCCGATGATGCTTCATCATCGCACCGATTTCGCCGCGTCGATGATCGACGGGCGAACGGTGATGGAGGTCGACGCCGGCAGCAAGTCGGCGGCCGAGGTGGCGAGCCTGTGGGGTTATGTCTCGGACCGCCTCGAGAAGAATTTCCGCCGCACCGTGTTTGCGGTGCCGACGGCGGCGACGCCCGCTGCCGCCGGGCGTCCGGCGGGTGGGTTCGGGCGACGGGTGGCGCGCTGACCGCGATGGCGACCGCGCCCAAGCCCCTTGCCGCGTTGAGCGCCGGCCTGCTCGCCCGCAAGGGCAGGGTCCGCTTGCCCGTGCCTGCCATGCCGCCCGAGGCGGCGGCGCTCCACCTCGCCCGCACGGCGCGGGCAACCAAGGGCAAGGCCGCCTTCACCCTTCGGCTGGATGCCGAACGGCGCTTGCGGCTGCGGCTGGCGGCGGCCGTCTCCGGGCGGTCCGCACAGCAACTGGTGACCGAGGCGATCGATACGATGCTGGCCGATATGGCCGGCCTGGAACTGCTGGTACATCAGATCGATGCGGGCGAGGAGTGAGGATGCGTATGAAGTCCCGTACCATGGTTTCGATCGGTGCCGCCCTGCTGGCGCTGGGGGGTGCCGCCGCTACGGGTGTGGCCGTACAGGGCGCCGCCTTCGCCACCGCCGCGCCTAACGCCAAGAAGGCCGCGCAGGAAGCCCGCGCCGCGCAGAAGGCGCTGGCTGCGCGCAAGGCAGTGCCGGCCGTCGGGCATGCCGAGCAGGCGGTGGCCAATGATCCGCAGCGGGGGGAGTATCGCGCGCTGCTGGGCCAGGCCTATCTGCTCTCCGGGCGCTTTACCGCGGCCACCCAGGCGCTGCGCGACGCGCTCGTGCTGGATCCGGGCAACGGCCGCGTCGCGCTGAACCTTGCGCTCGCCAGCATCGGCAGCGGCGACTGGGCAGGCGCGCGCACGCTTTTGCAGCAACACGCCGCGCAGATCCCGGCGACCGACCGGGGGCTCGCGACGGCGCTCGCCGGCGACCCCGGCGGCGCGGTGGAGATCCTCGCGCCGGCGGTGCGCATGCCCGACGCGACGGCGCGGACGCGGCAGAACCTCGCGCTTGCCCTGGCGCTGTCGGGCCGCTGGGGCGAGGCCAAGGCGGTCGCTGCGATGGATGTCGCGGCGGACGAGCTGAATGCGCGCATGCTGCAATGGGCTAATTTCGCGCGGCCTGCCAATGCCTATGACCAGGTGGCGGCACTGCTCAATGTGCGCGCGGTGCAGGATTCCGGGCAACCGGCAGCGCTGGCGCTGGCTGGCGCGCCCGCACAGGTCGCGATGTCCGTAGAAGCCGAGGCGGAGCCCGCGGTGCCCCCGGCGCCGGAGGTGACACCGGCGCCCGTCCTCGTGCCCGAACCGCTGCCCTCCGTCCGGCCCGGCCCCGCGGTGCGGCCGGTGCCGGTACGCGTGGCAGCTTCGAAGCCGATTAAGCCCGCAATCGGAAAGATCGCACCGGCGCGACTGGCCAGCGGCCCCTATGTCGTCCAGCTCGGCGCCTTCGCCAATGCCGGCGCCGCGCGGGAAGCCTGGCAGAAGCTCAACGGCCGCGTGGCCGCACTGGGTGGGTTGAAGCCCCAGGGGTCTGCCGCTCCCGGCGCCGCGTCGGCGAGCTATCGCCTCTCGGTCGGCGGGTTCGCGCGACCTGACGCCGATGCCTTGTGCCGCACGGTGAAAACCGGCGGAGGTACCTGCTTCGTGCGGCTGGCGGCGGGCGATGCGGTGGCGAGCTGGTACAAGCCTGCCGCCCGCATCGGCATCGCCGCGCGCTGACCGCTCAGACCAGCGCGCCGCCCTTGTAGAGCTGCAGCACCCGGCCCTGGGTGGGCAGGCGATCGAAGGGCGTGTTGCCGGCGCGCGCGTTCATCTTGCGCGCGTCGATCACCCAGGGCGTTTCCGGATCGAGCACGATCAGGTCGGCCGGCAGGCCGGGCGTAAGAGCACCGCTCTCCAGCCCGAGGATCTTCGCCGGGTTGGCGGCGAGCAGCGCGAACAGCCGGTCGAGGCTCAACTTGTCGTCGCGCACCAGCGTGAGCGAGAGGGCGAGCAGCGTCTCGGCCCCCGCCATGCCGGGCTCGGCATCGGCAAAGGGAAGGCGCTTGGCCTCGGGGCCGCGCGGATCATGGCCGGAGGCGATCACGTCGATCGTGCCGTCGGCCACCGCGGCAAGCGCCGCCTGGCGATCGCTTTCGTCGCGCAAGGGGGGCGATAGGCGTGCGAAGGTGCGGAAGTCGCTGATCGCGATATCCGACAGCAGCAGATGCGCCGGGGTGATGCCGCACGTCACATGCACGCCGCGGCGCTTGGCCGCGCGAATTAGGTCGAAGCCAGCCGCCGTCGTCACCTGGCGGAAATGCAGCTTCGCGCCGGTTTCCTCGGCCAGCATCAGGTCGCGGGCAATGGCGAGCGCTTCGGCGATCGCGGGGGCGCTCGGCAGGCCGAGGCGTGCGGCGGTTTCGCCCGCGGTCGCCACGGCGCCGTCCGCCAGCCCGCCATCCTCGGCATGGGCGACGACGGTGAGGTTCAGGTCGCGCGCGTACAGCAATGCCTTGCGCATCGTGCCGGCATTGGCGATCCAGCGCCGCCCGGTGGCGATGGCGCGCGCACCGGCCGAGGCGTTGATCGCGATCTCGGCCAGGTCGACGCCGGCGAGCCCGCGCGTCGCGGCGGCGAGGGGGTGCACCCACAGCTGCGGCTTGCCCGACACGGCCGCGCGGCGGACGATGCCCGGATCGTCGAGCACAGGTGACTGATCGGGCATCAGCCCGACGCGCGCGATCCCGCCAAAGCGGCAGGCGCCCTTGTCGACGGCGAATACGCCCAGGTCGATCAGCGCCGGCGCAAGTAGCTTGCCGGTGACATCGACGATTTCGGCATCGGCGGGCGCATCGACCTGCCCGATCGCGGCGATGGTGTCGCCCTGGACGAGCAGATCGCCCTGCGTGACCCCGCCCTTGGGACAGACCAATTGCGCGTTGCGGAAGAGGATGCTGCTCATGCCCAGCCCTCCACGCCGCGCGATCGTCGGGTGAGCACATCCAGGCATGCCATGCGCACCGCCACGCCCATCTCCACCTGCTCGGTGATCGCGCTGCGCTCGGGATGATCGGCGACGATCGAGTCGATCTCGACGCCGCGGTTCATCGGGCCCGGGTGCATCACCAGCGCATCGGGCTTGGCCCGAGCGAGGCGTTCTGGGGTGAGGCCGTAGCGCATGTGAAACTCGCGAGTGGAAGGAATGTAGCCGCCGTCCATCCGCTCGTTCTGGACGCGGAGCATCATCACCACGTCGGCGCCTTCCAGCGCGGCGTCGAAATCGGTGAAGGGGGTGACGAACATCCGGTCCATCGCGGGCGGCATCAGCGTCGAGGGCGCGACCACGCGCACCTCGGCGGCAAGCGCGGTGAGAGCGAGGATGTTCGAGCGGGCGACGCGGCTGTGCAGGATGTCGCCACAAATCACCACCCGTTGACCTGCTACCTGGCCCCGACGTCTCCGGATGGTGAGTGCGTCGAGCAGCGCCTGCGTCGGGTGCTCGTGCCAGCCGTCGCCGGCGTTGAGTACCGGGCAGTCGACCTTGTCGGCGATCAGTCGCACCGCACCCGAGCTGGCATGGCGGATGACGATCACGTCGGCGCGCATCGCGTTCAGGGTGACGGCGGTGTCGATCAGCGTCTCGCCCTTCTTCACGCTGCTCTGCGCGGCATGCATGTTGACGACGTCGGCGCCGAGGCGCTTGCCCGCGATCTCGAACGACAGAAGCGTGCGCGTCGAATTCTCGAAGAAGGCGTTGATCTGGGTGAGGCCTTCCAGGCGCTTGTCGCTCTTGGCGCGGCTGCGATTGGCCTCCACCCATTGTTCCGCCTCGTCGAGCAGGAACATGATCTCGTGGGGCTGGAGTCCCGAAATGCCGGTGAGGTGCCGGTGCGGGAAAACGGCGCTGCCCTGTATCTGGGCACCGGGGCGATGATCGGAGGTCTGCATTAAAGCCGCCGCCTAAGCCCTGCGGCGGCGGCGCGCAACCCGGTCAGACGTTCACCAGCCCGTCGATCGCGCCTTGCAGGATATAGGCGGCAGCCATCTTGTCGATCAGCTCGGCACGCTTGGCGCGGCTGGCGTCCTGTTCGATCAGCGTGCGCTCCACCGCGACCGTCGACCAGCGCTCGTCCCACATCAGGATCGGCAGCCCCATGTCCTCGAGATTGCGAGCGAAGGCACGAGTCGACTGGGTGCGCGGGCTGTCGGTGCCGTCGAGGTTGAGCGGCAGGCCGATCACCATGCCGATCACCTGCTGCGCCGTGATCAGTTCGGCCAGCGCCGCCTTGTCCTTGGTGAACTTGGAGCGGCGGATCAGCTGGGCGGGGCTCGCAAAGCTCCAGCCGGCATCGCACAGCGCGGTGCCGATCGTCTTGGTGCCGACGTCGAGGCCGATCAGGCGGCCGCCCTGGGGCAGGGCGGCGCGGAAGTCGCTGGGGGCAGTTGTGATCACTGCGCGGCTATAGGGCGTGGACGACGCTCCTGCGAGGCCTCAGATCGGCAATTCGGTGGTCGACTTGATTTCGGACAGCGCGACGACCGAGTTGATTTCCTGGATGCCGGGCAGTTTGCTCAGCTTTTCGAAGAAGAAGCGCTCATAGGCGTCGATGTCTTCCGCCACGATGCGGAGCATGAAGTCGACCGTGCCCATCAGGACATAGGCGTCGAGCACCTCGGGAAAGCCGCGGATCGCCGCGCTGAACTCGTCGAGATTGGCGCGGCCATGCGCGTTCAGCTTCACCTGCGCGAAGATGTGCGCGTTGAGCCCCACCTTGCGCCGATCGACAAGGGCGACTCGCTTGCGGATCACGCCCTCGCGCTCGAGCCGGTCGACCCGGCGCCAGCAGGGTGAGGGGGAAAGGCCGATCCGCTCCGCGAGCTCGGCGGTGGTCAGGTTCGCGTCCTGCTGAACCTCGCGGAGAATTTTACGCTCATAGGGATCTAGATCGGTCATTAAATCCGCTATTTCACAATTCAGAGGTCAAAGTAACCGTCAATCGCCCGTTTCGCGCCCAAATAGGGCAAGCATCACCTCGTCTGCCCTGCCAGATTGTGCCCATCGGAAAAGGGAGTTTCACGATGGTGGTACAGGTGCAGGGCGAAAGCCTGGTTGAAGAAGTATTGATGCTGAAGGATGCCGAGGCGGGGCTGGACGGCGTGATCGCGGTCCATTCCACCGTGCTCGGGCCGGGGGCGGGCGGCTGCCGGCTCTGGCACTATGCCGATGGCGAGGCGGCCTTCGCCGACGCGGTCCGGCTGGCCGAGGGAATGAGCTACAAGAACGCGCTGGCCGGTCTGCCGCTGGGCGGCGCCAAGGCAGTGCTGCGGCGGCCCGCGGGCGATTTTGACCGAGCGAAGCTGTTTCGCGCCTTCGGCCGCGCGGTAGCGCGGCTAGAGGGGCGCTATGTCACCGCCGAGGATGTCGGCACCGGCGTTGCCGACATGGAGGTGGTCGCCGGCGAGACGCGGCACGTCGCGGGACTGGCGAAACGTCCCGGCCGACCGGGCGGCGATCCGTCACCGCACACCGCGCGCGGCGTGTTCGTTGCGATGGAGCATGCGGTGCGCCGTCGTCTGGGACGGGACCTGGCCGGATGCACGGTTGCCATCCAGGGGGTTGGTCATGTCGGCGAGGCGCTGGCGCATCTGCTACATGCTGCTGGCGCGCGGCTGGTCGTCGCCGATGTCGACTCGGAGCGCGTGGCGCGCGTCGCGGTGGAGACCGGGGCCGAGGTCGCGTCGAGCGCGCAGGTGCTGGCGACACGCGCGGAGGTCTTCGCCCCCTGCGCCCTGGGCGGTGTATTCCACGCCGAGTCGGTGGAGGCGGTCCGCGCGCCGGTGATCTGCGGCGCGGCGAACAACCAGCTGGCGACCGCGCAGGATGGCGAGCGGCTCGCGCGGCGCGGCATCCTCTACGCGCCCGATTATGTCGTGAACGCCGGCGGGATCATCAACGTAGCGGGGGAATATATCGGCTGGTCGCCGGAAGACGTGGCGGGCCGCGTCGAGTCGACCGGCGCGCGGCTGGGAGCGGTACTGGACCTCGCCGAGGCACAAGGGCTTGCGCCCCATCTGGCGGCGGACGTGCTGGCCCGCTCGGCAATCGCCGCCGGTCGCGTGAAAACGCCGATCGCGGCCTGATCAGCCCACGCGCTTCTCGAACGCCGCCAGCCGCCGCGCGGCATCCGCTCGGACATTTGCCCAGAACAGGCTGTAGTCGAACACGTGATAATTGTTCCCCGGCAGCACATATTGGCCGAAGTCCGGCGGGGCCGCGCCGATCGTCAGGATCCCGCGTGCGTCGCAGCGGGCGGGCACGCGACCCGGCTCGAGATGCGCGGACTGCAGATTGAGGTCCGGGATCAGGGAGCCGAGGTTAGCACTGGCGGGCGCCGAGTCGCCTGGCTTGCCGGTGATCGGGTTGATGCAGAGCATTTCCGTTCCGCCGCGTGGTTGCCCGGTAAAGCCGGTGGTCGCCTCGAACGTGTCGACGATGAGCGCCGGGTCGGCCGGCTCGGCGAAGCTCTGCCAGGAGAGGATGCAGCCGGGCTGGTCGGGGCCGGTGCAGGCGGGCAGGCCCATCTTGGGCAGGTCCGCCGTCAGCGACACCGGCCAGCCGACGACATAGGCGGCGACCACCCGCTTCGCGACGGGCGTACCTGCGACCCGTTCGGCCAGCAGGCGGGCGAGGTGGAGGGCGCCCTGACTGTGCCCGGCCAGAATGATGGGGCGGTCACCCGCCTCGTGGAGAAACTCCTCGAACGCCGCGGCGACGTCGCGATAGGCGAAGTCGAGCGCCTGCTGTGCCTGCGCCTTGCTGGTCAGAAAGGCGCCAAAGGTCGCCTGGCGGTAGCGGGGCGCCCAGATCGCCGCGCTGGCGTTGAACGCGCTGGCCTGGCCGCGCAGGAACAGCTCGGCCCGGGCATTGGCATCGGGGTTGTCGAGCGGGGCGTTCCACTGCTTGGTGTCGAGGAACGAGGTGGGGTGGATGAAGAACAGCGCCGCGCGCGGATTTGCTGCGGGGCTCTCGCCGGCTGGTGTCCACAGGGCCGGATTGCCCGGCTTGTCCGGCCGCGCGATCCACATCTCCGCCTTGGCATAGTCGCGCGGCGAGACCGGCGGCAGCGCCGCCACATCCCCCGCCGGCACCATGAACTGGCGCATCAGCTGGACCCCGTAGAGCCGATAGGCGAACATGGAAGCAACGCCGAGCATGATCAGGATCGCCACCGCATAGAGGAATTTCCGGGCCAATCGGCCTCTCCATTGTGCATTGCAGCATAAACAGGCGGGCACGCAATCGCGTTCCGGCAGTGTTGCGTGCGAAGGATGCAACCGCAAGTGCCGATGCGTGATTGCAGCGCTTGAAGGGGCGCGGCTCGGCTGTTAGGCGCAAGGGCATGTCCGTAGACACCGCAACCGTGAAGAAAGTGGCGAACCTGGCGCGCATCGCGATCAGCGACGCCGATGCCGAGCGCCTGGCGCCCGAACTCAACAACATCCTGGGCTTTATCGAGCAGCTCGGCGAAGTCGACACCAAGGATGTCGCGCCGATGACGGCGGTGATGCCCAACACGCTGCGGCTGCGGCCGGACGTGATCACCGACGGCAACCAGCGCGACGCGGTGCTGGCGAACGCGCCGCAGGGCGATCATGGCTTCTTTACGGTTCCGAAGGTGGTGGAATGAGCGCGCTGACTGATCTGGGCGTTGCCGCCATCCGCAACGGCGTGCGCGACGGCGACTTCTCCGCGCGCGAAGTCGCCGAGGCGTTCAACGCCGCCGTGGCGGGTGCCAAGGCGCTTAACGCCTTCATCGTGGAAACCCCCGAGCATGCGCTTGCCGCTGCCGACGCCGCCGATAAGGCGCGCGCTGCGGGCGAGACGCTCAAGCCGCTGGCCGGCGTGCCGATCGGCATGAAGGACCTGTTCGCCACCAAGGGCGTACAGACCACCGCCGCCAGCCATATCCTCGAAGGCTTCAAGCCCGAATATGAGTCGACCGTCTCGCACAAGCTGTGGGACGCGGGCGCCGGCATGCTGGGCAAGCTCAACCTCGACCAGTTCGCGATGGGCTCGTCGAACGAGACCAGCTATTTCGGCAACGTGATCTCGCCGTGGCGGCGGGGCGATGGTGACACCACCCCGCTCGCGCCCGGCGGTTCCTCGGGCGGCAGTTCGGCGGCGATCGCGGCGCGGCTCTGCCCGGCGGCGACCGGCACCGATACCGGCGGCTCGATCCGCCAGCCGGCCGCGTTCACCGGCATCTCCGGCATCAAGCCGACCTATGGCCGCTGCTCGCGCTGGGGCGTGGTGGCGTTCGCCTCCTCGCTCGACCAGCCGGGGCCGATGGCGCACGACGTGCGCGATTGCGCGATCCTCTTGGAAGCGATGGCGGGCTTCGACCCGAAGGATTCGACCTCGCTCGACATGGCGGTGCCGAAGTGGGAGGCGGGGCTCTCCGCCGATCTCCGCGGCAAGCGTGTCGGCATTCCGGCCGAATACCGGATGGAGGGGACGCCCGCCGAGATCGAGGCGCTGTGGCAGCAGGGCATCGACTGGCTGAAGGACGCCGGCGCCGAGATCGTCGAGGTGAGCCTACCGCACACCAAATACGCGCTGCCGGCCTATTACATCATCGCACCGGCAGAAGCCTCGTCGAACCTCGCGCGCTATGACGGCGTGCGCTACGGCCTGCGCGATCTGGCCGAGGGCCAGAACCTGCAGGACATGTACGCCGCCACCCGCGCCGCCGGCTTCGGCGACGAGGTGAAGCGCCGCATCCTGATCGGCACCTATGTGCTGTCGGCCGGCTTCTACGACGCCTATTACACCCAGGCGCAGAAGGTCCGCACGCTGATCGCGCGCGACTTCGACAATGCCTGGAGCCAGTGCGACCTGCTGCTTACCCCCACCGCGCCGAGCGCGGCGTTCGGGCTGGGCGAGAAGGTCGATCCGCTGGCGATGTACCTCAACGACGTGTTCACCGTGCCGGCGAGCCTGGCGGGCGTGCCCGCGATGAGCGTGCCGGGCGGGCTGGATGCGGGCGGCCTGCCGCTGGGGCTGCAGATCATCGGCAAGCCGTTCGACGAGCAGGGCGTGCTGAATGCGGGGCTGGCGATCGAGCAGCGTGCGGGCTTCTCCGCGCGTCCCAAGGCCTGGTGGTAATCTGAAGATCCTCCCCGTGCCGGGGAGGATCGTTATTTCTGCACGATCGGCACGGCGAGATAGGCCAGTCGCCGCACCTCGCGCCGGCCGCGCACCACCGTGTCGAGGATTAGCCCGGTAAAGAAGCTCAGTGTCGCGACGATCGACAGGCCGGTTACCAGCACCGCGGTCGGCAGGCGCGGGACCTGGCCGGTGTGCCAATAGGTCACCGCCAGCGGGATCGCGAGCAGTATCGCGAGCGCTGCCAGTACGCCCGCGATGCTGCCGAAGAACAGGATCGGCCGTTCGATCCGGAACAGCGTCACGATCGTGCGCAGGATACGCCAGCCGTCGCGATAGGTGGAGAGCTTCGAGGTCGATCCCTCGGGGCGCGCCGCATAGGCGGTGACGATCTCCGCGACCGGCATGCGCAGCTCGAGCGCGTGGATGCTGATCTCGGTCTCGATTTCGAACCCGGCGGAGAGCACCGGAAAGCTCTTCACGAACCGCCGCGAGAAGGCACGGTAGCCCGACAGGATGTCGCTGAAGCTCCGCCCGAACAATCGGGCCAGCATGCCGGTGAGCATCCGGTTGCCGAGGCGATGCCCGCGCCGATAGGCCAGCTCCACCTCGGACTTGCGCGCGCCGACCACCATGTCGAGCTGTTCGTCGAGCAGCCGCTCGATCAGAGCCGGAGCCGCATCGGCGTCATAGGTGAGATCGCCGTCCGAGAGGACATACACGTCCGCTTCGATATCGGCGAACATGCGGCGGACGACATTGCCCTTGCCCTGCATCCGCTCGCTGCGCACCACCGCGCCGGCCGCCTGCGCGACTTCGATCGTCCGGTCGCGGCTGTTGTTGTCGTACACATAGACCGTGGCGCCGGGCAGGCTGGTACGGAACGCCTCGACGGTGCGGGCGATCGCCACCTCTTCGTTGTAGCAGGGCAGCAGCACCGCCACCCGCAGACCCGCAACCCGTTCCTGAAATCCAGCCTTCACCGTCATGGTCCCCGACGCTTCCCGATCGGCGGCGCCTAGTCGAGTCGGGCCGCCCACGCAATTGGGCGCTGGACCTGAGGGCGGCGACGCGCGATAGGCGGAGGCACGCATATTCCCATTACCTTGTGAAGAGCACATGGCGACCAAGACTGCATCGAGCTACCGAATCCAGGGCGACACCGGCGAATGGGAGGTCGTGATCGGCCTCGAGGTCCATGCGCAGATCACGTCGCAGGCCAAGCTGTTCTCCGGCGCGGCAACGGCATTCGGGGCCGAGCCGAACAGCCAGGTCAGCCTAGTCGACGCCGCCATGCCCGGCATGCTGCCGGTGCTCAATGGCGAGTGCATCCGGCAGGCGGTGCGCAGCGGCATGGCGATCGGCGCGGTGATCAACAAATGGTCGCGTTTCGATCGCAAGAACTATTTCTACGCCGACAACCCCCAGGGCTATCAGATCAGCCAGCTGTTCCATCCGCTGGTGGGCGAGGGGCAGATCACGATCAGCCTGGACGAGAAGGATCCCGAGGCCGAGGTGAAGGCGATCGGCGTCGAGCGCATCCATGTCGAGCAGGATGCCGGCAAGCTGATCCACGACCAGCACCCGACGCGCTCCTATGTCGACCTGAACCGCGCCGGCGTGGCGCTGATGGAGATCGTGTCGAAGCCTGACATGACCTCGCCGGCGGAGGCAGGCGCGTACCTTTCGAAGCTGCGCTCGATCCTGCGCTACGTCGGCAGCTGCGACGGCAATATGGACCAGGGCTCGATGCGCGCCGACGTGAACGTTAGCGTCCGCAAGCCCGGCGATCCGCTGGGCACGCGCACCGAGACCAAGAACGTCAACTCGGTCCGCTTCGTCATGCAGGCGATCGAATATGAGGCGCGTCGCCAGGTCGAGGTGCTGGAGAGCGGCGGTCGCGTCGTCCAGGAGACCCGCCTGTTCGATCCGGACAAGGGCGAGACCCGCTCGATGCGCTCGAAGGAAGACGCGCAGGATTATCGCTATTTCCCCGACCCCGACCTGCTGCCGCTCGAGCTGGACGACGCATTCCTCGAGGAATGTCGCGCCAGCCTGCCCGAACTGCCCGACGCCAAGCGCCGCCGCTACGAGGAGTCGCTGGGCCTCACCGCCTACAACGCCGCGGTGCTGACCGCCGAGGCGGAGACCGCGCGCTGGTTCGAGGCGCTGCTCGCCGAAAGCGCGCGGATCCAGAAGAAGGGCGAACAGGAAGTCGCCCGCGCCGCGGCCAACTGGCTGCTCTCGGACCTGTACGGCGCGCTCAACCGCCTCGGGAAGGGCATCGACGAGAGCCCGGTGAGCCCCGAACAGGGTGCTGAACTGCTCGCGCTGATCGCCGACGGGACGATCTCCAACACGCTGGGTAAGCAGGTGTTCGAGATCATGCTCGAGAGCGGCGATGCGCCCGGCAAGATCGTCGAAGAGCGGGGCATGAAGCAGACCAGCGACACCGGCGCGATTGAGGCGGTGATCGCCGAGATCTTGGCCAAGAACCCCAACCAGCTGGAGCAGTATCGCGCCGGCAAGGAGGCGCTGTTCGGCTTCTTCGTCGGCCAGACGATGAAGGCGATGGCCGGCAAGGCCAATCCCGCGGTGGTCAACGAGCTGCTGAAGAAGGCGCTGAGCTGAGGGGAGGCAAGGGGATGCTGCGTCGACTGGTCCTGCTGGCCCTGTGCCTGGTTCCGCTGGCCGCTTCGGCGCAGACCGCCCCGGCGCCGGCATCCGCGCCCGCCAATCCAAGGGTTGCGATTGAAACCAGCGCGGGGCGGATGGTGGTCGAGGTGTATCTCGACAAGGCGCCCATCTCTGCCCGCAACTTCCTGCGGTATGTCGATGCGAAGCGGCTGGATGGGGCGGTGTTCTACCGCACGGTCAAGCCGGCCGAGAAGTTCGGCTTCGTCCAGTTCGGCATCCAGAATGCACCGGCCAAGATGTACCCGCCGATCAAGCATGAGCCGACCACCGAGACCGGGATCAAGCACCTGGACGGCATGCTCTCGCTGCCGCGCCTGGCGCCGGGCACCGCGCGCGGAGAGTTTACGATCATGGTCGGCGATCAGCCCTCGTTCGATGCCGATCCGAGCAAGGCCGGCGACAATCTGGGCTATGCGGCATTCGGTCGGGTGATCAACGGCAAGGACGTTCTCCTGAAGATCTTCGACGCGCCGACCTCGCCCACCAAGACAATCATGGGAAGCTTCAAGGGCGAGGTGCCGGAAGCGCCGATCAAGATCATCGCGGCCCGGCGGATCGCGGCCAGCGCGCCGTCAGAGCGGTAAAGGGTCGAGATAGAGGTAGCCGGGATCGAATTCCGCCAGCCTTCGCACGCCGGGCAGGTCTTGAAAGGCCACCCGACCGTTACGAAATTCGACAAGACCTCGCTCGCGCAGTTCGCGCAGCACGCGGTTCACATGGACCGGCGTCAGTCCCAGGCACTCGGCGAGCTCGGCCTGGCTGATCGCCAGCGCATAGCCGTCCTCCTCCGCCAGCCCGACCACGCCCAGGCGTACGTGCAACTCGCAGAACAGGTGCGCGGCGCGTTGTATCGCGGAGCGGCGGCCCAGCGACACTTCCCACTCGCGATGGATCGCCGCGTCGACATTGGTGGAGAACCACATCACGCGCGTCAGATGCGGCATCGTCTCGGTAATCGTTCGCAGCCGGCTATGGGCAGCGCGCGCGATGGTGCAGGGCGTCAGTGCCAGCAGCGAATGGTCCAGCCGCTTCAGCGAGAAGCCGTGCAGATCGGCGAAGTCACCGGCGACATGGACGTGGGTGATCTGGCGCTGGCCGTTCTTCAGATCCTTGTATCGCCCGATCAGCCCATCGAGCAGCAGCGTCGAATAGTTCACTTCCTCCCCGGCGCGCACGAGGGTGCGGCCGGCAGGGTGTACGACGGTATCGAGGAGGGTGCCGCGCAGCGCGGCCTCCTCCTCGGCGCTGATCGTGTCGCGCAGGCGCAGCTTTCGTAGATGGCGCTCGATCATCGTTGGGGGTCAACTCCGCCCGGACTTATTGCTCGTTGAGATCCTGGTTCTTCACCACGCCGTCGGCGCCGTTCTCGCCGCCCGCCCCCAAGGGAACGGCGCGCTTCAGCGGCAGGCCCTCCTCAGCGGCAGCGTCGGCCGCATCGGAGCGCGCCTCCACAGCCTGTTGGATGTCGGAGCGGGGATCGTCGTGTTCATT